>JAOAPR010000081.1 GCA_025463005.1 Bryobacterales bacterium
ATCACCGACGAGTTCCTCGAACCGATCACCATTGTTGACGCCCGCAATGAACCGGTCGGACTGATTCGCGAGGGCGATGCTTGTGTGTTCTTCAACTATCGCGCCGACCGCGGCCGTCAGATGACCCAGGCGCTGGTCGAATCGACCCTGAAGGTCCATTTCACGACGATGACGCAGTACGATAAAGCGTTCGCCGTGCCATTCGTGCTGGCGCGTGAGCATCCCAATAACATTCTGGCTAACGTCATGGGGGCAGAGCATTGGAAGAACCTGCGCGTTGCCGAGACCGAGAAGTACGCGCACGTCACGTACTTTTTTAATGGCGGCAACGAGAAGCCCTACCCCGGAGAAGAGCGCGAACTGGTTCCGTCGCCCAAGGTGGCGACCTATGATCTCAAGCCCGAGATGAATGCGGAAGGAATTACGGAAGTGGTGGTCAAAGCCATCGAGAGTCAGGGCTTCGACATTGTCGTTATGAACTACGCGAACGCCGACATGGTCGGGCACTCGGGAAAGATGGAGCCCACGGTGCGCGCGGTGGAAGTCGTCGACGCCGGCCTAGGCCGGATCTATGCGGCGCTCCGGCGCGCGGGCGGCCGCTGGATCATCACGGCCGATCACGGCAATGCCGAAACCATGATTGATCCGGTGACGAAGGGTCCACACACGTACCACACTACGAATCCGGTCCCGTTCATCGTAGTGGATGAGGAGAAACGTCCGCTTCGTTCCGGCGGCGCGCTGCAGGATATCGCTCCGACTGTACTGGGAATGCTGCATGTCGCGCAGCCCAAGGAAATGACGGGTCAGGATCTGCGGAAGTGACCGTAACTCGCAAAATCATTGTCGTCTTGGCCGCACTTTTTTCGATTTCTGCAGTGCTGTTTGTAGTTCAGGGAGGTTTTGGAGGTGGTCACGGCCGATTCGACTGGTTCATCGGGATTGTGGGACTACCGTGGATCCTGTTGCCGTGGCCGGAAGGTTTCGTAAACTTCGAGCCAGTGTGGCTGTTGGCCGCTCCGTTTCTAATAGATATCCTATTGGTTCTTGGAATCGCGAAGATTGTGAAACTTGCGAGGGGGCAGGGTCGCGGATAAGCTCTTAAGAACCTGTCATTGCCGCTCGAGCCTTTGGATCACGTCCAGCACCACGGTCCCAACGATCTCGAGGCTCTGCGCGCTCAGCTTGTCCATGGTGTCTTCGTCGGTGTGCCACGGCTCGTAGTCGAAATCGATCAGGTCCAGCGCAGGGATGCCGCGCTTGAGGAACGGCATGTGATCGTCTTCGATAGTGATGGCTTCATCGACGAAGTAAGCTTTGTAGCCCAGGTCCGACGCGCTGCGCCACACCAGTTGCCGCAGCTTAGCATTCGAATTCTGCTCTTGCTTGATGTTCAGGTGCTTGTCGCCGATCATGTCGACATTGATCAACCCTTTAATCTTCGCGGCGGTGCCATCCTTGAACCATCGCTCGGCCAGGTGGCGGCTGCCGTACAGGTTGTCGTCGCCCGCCCACTCGGTCCGCACGGCCTCCTCGCCGTCCAGCCAGACCAGGTAGACGTCATCGGTCCGAGGCTGACCGGCCAGCACGCGGGCGAGCTCCAACAGGAGCCCGGTGGACGATCCGCCATCGCTCGCGCCCACAAACTTCCGGCCTGGAAACAGCTTGGTATCGTAATGCCCCGTGATCACCACCGTCTTTCCGCTTTTGCCTGGGAACCTGGCGATGATGTTCTTCATCGCGATGGGACCCTTAGGAGTCTGCGGGGTGAACGCGTCTTCCGTCACCTGGCACTTGCACGTCTTGAGCTGCGTGAGAATGTACGCCTGCAACTGGTGATTCGCATCCGAGCCGGATGGCCGCGGACCAAAGGCGACGGCATGGCGGGTGAACTCAAGTGCGGACGTCCCGGAGACGCCGGCGGCGGATACCGCCAGGGGCAAAAACGCGATCAGGAAGGCTTGCGCGCGGAACATATATATCCCAGTGTAAAAGACCGGTCGCGATCGAGCGGGTCGAGCAGCGGCAGCACCAGCGCCGGCGGCGCAAAAAACACCGCGGCGACCAGCATCAGAGGCCCGGGAAAGAATTGCAAGGCGTTCAGCAGCCGCCGCGCGATCAGCCTGAAAATGCCCCCGACGGGCTGGATCGAAATCTCGGAAAATCCGGCTTGCCGCAGCAGGTGATCGAGCGCATAGCGCGTAAACCGCCCGTAATCGTGCGGCTGCTGGTGCTCCTCCCATTGCAGCGGCGCGACCAGCAGCAATCGGCCCCCGGGCGTTAGTGCGCGGCTCAGCTCGCAGAGTACGCGGGCCGGATGCAGAACGTGCTCCAGCGTGACGATGTTGATGGCGGCCTCAAACGTGCCGTCGGGGAAGGGAAGAGCCTCCAGGTCACCCAGCACGTCTAAACCTAAGTAGTTCCACGAGCGATCGCCGATGCCCAGATCGAGCCCCAAGTATCGCTGGGCCGCAAAGTGATGCTTATAGTCGCCTTCGCCCGCTCCGGCGTCGAGCACGCGGGCCCCGCGCGGCAGTTGCTGGGCGAAATTCGCCACAGAGTCCTCGATGGCCGCTTCGAAATGCATCACGTAGCGCGCCACCGGACCCGGCATCAGCGATCGCAGGTGGTGGTAGATCACGGTTTCTTGCGCGCGTCGCTTTTACGAGCTTCGACCATGATGGTCGACCCGGCTCGGCACACTGCTTCGAGCAGCGTAAATGGCGCGGACGCAGCCACCAGGGCCGCGTACAGCAAGTCCTTCCACAGGCGTTGCCGAGGTGTTTCGGCGACCCGCCGGACGCGCCGGGCCATCGGATCGAGTTTGGGCGCGAGACTGGTGGCCAAGCCCGCAGGATTGTCGCGCAGCGAAAAATGCTTGTGCCGCACTACCTCAAATCCGCAGTTCTCGAGCAAGCGGTCCAGATCGGAGGCGCGGAAATCGGTGAGATGACGCGGGACGTCGATTCCGCTCCAGCGCTCGCCGAGCAAAAGAAATTGCCAGCAGGCGGCGTTGGGCACCTGAACAATCAGGCGTCCCTCCGGCATCAGTAGTTCGTGCGCCGCGCGCAAGTAGCTGGCCGGATCATAGAGGTGTTCCAGGACGTGAAACATGGTGACGGCAGCGCAGCTCCCTGGAGCGAACGGCGCCTGCGAAAGAGTTGCGCATACCGCGGGAACTCCCGCGCGCGACCACGCCGCGTGCGCGGCATCCACGGAAAAATCGAGGCCGGCCACCGGACCCGTCCGCATGACAGCGCCGCGCTCCGCCAACATCTGGAGGAACAAGCCGCCTCCGCAGCCTGCGTCCGCGATAATTCCCTTGGCCTCGGATTCGCGTAGCGCCCGCTCGACGAAGTGCAGATGATCGCGCAGAACGAACCGGCGATACCGTTGTTCCAGACGATCGACCGCAGCCGGCTCCGGCACGTACCAGTAATCCGGTGGATAAAACCGTTGCAATTCGTCCGGGGCGGGCTTCGGGTACAGGCGGATCAGGCGGCAGGAGGCGCACTCCACTACCTGAAAGATACAGTCGGTGGTGCCGTACAACCGGTCCGTCGCTCTGAAGAGTTCACGGATTTCCGTGTGGCCGCAGACAGGGCAATTGTGTTCGGACCTTAGTTCGCCGATTCGGAAAGCTCCCGCAGCCCGATCCGGTTCGCCAGCAGCAGTTTGCGGATTTGCCGTCCGCTCAGTCTGCGCTTCTGGCTCAGGGCTCGCCGCTTGCGGAGCATGCCCGGGATCATCGGGGTCGCCTGCGCCATTCCGCGCAGGAGGGCCAGCGCTGCCGTGAACTTCCCGCCCATTCCCGGATAGTGGCGCATCTCTCCCCGGTTGCGGACCGCTGCCCACATTCCCGCCCCGATCCTCGCCAACAGATAGGCGCCGTTCACCCACAGCAAACTCCAAGGAAACAGCTTTACGGCCAGCAGAACGCGATTACGCTCAATCAACGTCAGCCGGCGGGCGGATCCAATCCCTAGGGTGGCGCCCCGGTGATGCCGCACTACGGCATCGGGGGTGTACAAACATCGCCAGCCTGCCCAGCGGGCCCGCAGGCCCAGTTCGGCGTCATCGGCGTACGCGAAAAAATCCTCGTCGAATCCGCCAATGTCCTCTAGCATCGCACGCCGGTACATAGCTGCGCAGCCATCCGGCCAAAGCACCTCCTCCATCCGGTTGAACTGGCCGCGGTCGGTTTGGCCGGACCCCCTGCCGCGGTTTTGTCCGTCGGGATAAATGAGGTGGCCGCACTTGTCGATCTTCGTGGGATCCTCCCACACCAGGACCTTAGATGCCGTCATTCCGACGTCCTCGCCTTGCCGAATCGCGAGTTCTAGGGCCTCCAGCCAGCCTGGCTCGGCTTCCGCATCGTTATTGAGCAACGCTACCAGCGCGGCGTTTGTGGCTGCAATTCCCTGGTTATTGGCGGCGCAGAAGCCTAAATTCACCGGGTTAGCAATCAGACGGAGCTGAACCGGGTAGCGCTTCGCCATCTCTTCGACGAGAGCAGGAGAGCCGTCCGTGGAGCCATTGTCGACCACGATCACTTCGAAGGAACGGTGACTCTGTCGGGCCAGCGAATCGAGGCACGCCCGGAGCAATTCTTTACGATTCCAGTTTGTGACAACCACCCCCACTACTGCGTCAGATTTTTGGGGGAACAAATTCACGGAATGATGTATTATAGTCCTTCAGGGTAAAGTCCTGGAACTCCAAAGCCGAAAGTAAATGTAGTTATGACCTCCGTTGGAAGCATTCTCCGGAGCGCACGCGAGCGCCACGGCCGAGGTGTAGCAGAGATCGCCGGTGAACTCTGCCTCACGCAGCATTACTTACTCGCCATCGAAGATGACGACGTAAAGAGCCTGCCAGGCGTTTTCTTCTATAAGAATTTCGTTAAGCAGTATGCCGCAATCGTCGGAGTGAACGAAGCCGAGCTTCGCGCGGGCGTCGACGCTCTGACCGCGGCTGCCGAGGAACCGGTTTTGCCGGGAGCATTGGCGCAATCGCCAGTACGTCCGATGGACCCGATTGTCGCCGACAATAATCGCCGCTACTTTGCCAACGCCAGACTAGGGGTCTCTGTGGCCGGCCTCGCGGCGGCACTGCTGGCTTGTTCAGGCTTCTATGCGTGGTGGAGCCGGCCCGCCCAAGCGGCTGCAACCGCGCGCCGGACGCCGCCCCCAATGATCCAACCGGCGCCACCCTCCCTGCCGGTGGTTTCAACTGTTGTTCCCGTGCCTGCGGTTTCCACACCGACGCAGAATCCCGCCGCTGAGACAGCGCCCGTTAAAGTGACCGCCGAGGCGCTAACGCAGACGACTGTCGACGGAATCAATCACGTAGTCCTGAATCTCTCGGCCACCGAGAAGACGTGGCTCTCAATCACCAGCGAGGGCAAGCGCCTTTTCTCCGGGTTTCTGGAGCCCAGCCAGACCAAGACGCTCACCGGACTCGAAGTCGCGCGAATGACTGTCGGGAATGCGGGCGGAATCGAAGTTCGTCTGAATGGCAAGCCGATTGGGCCGATCGGGAAGAGCGGGCAGGTCCGCGTGGTGGTATTCACGCCGGATAATTTCCAAGTGCTGCCGCTAGAGACTCCTGTCCTGGCCAGCGAAACGCTGTAGTCCGGCTAAAACCGGCTGCCCTACCTTTTCTCTGTAACCGTCACAGGTTGATCCAAACGGAAGCTGATCTTTGTCTCCGCGGGTAGCACCGCGGGCTTTCCACGCGTCGCTGCGACCACTCCGCCTCCCGCCGCACCGCCCGTGGCAGCTCCGATCGCCGCACCTTTACCCCCTCCGGCAATCGCACCAATGGCGGCTCCGATGGCTGCCCCGATACCGACCTTTTCCGTGTCCTCGGTCTTCGAAGCTGGCCCTTCTTTCTCAAAACGCCCGGTGCGAAGCTCCAGTTTCTGCCCGTCCGATGTCATCAGGCTGGTGAGTTCCAGCGAAAGGTGAGCCAGACCTCTGACGCGCCCCGCTTCCACCGCATCTACCAGGCGTCCGGTGGCGCGCGCTCCTCTTTCGGCGATCACCAGGCCGTCCACCACCAGCGGCTGGTCGAGAGTGGCGAAGAAAGTGTCGCCTTGTTTGCTGCGCTCGGTCGATATCGATTCGCCCAGCCGCACCGTCAGCAGTGTGCCACTCGCGATCGTGACTGAACGCGGCTGCGGAGGCTCGGGTCTGGTCTCAACGGGGGCGGGAGCCGGTACCGGCGTTGCTACGGGACGCGGTTCTGGTGCAGGAGGAGCCTCCTCTACCTTCGTTTGTTCGACCGGAGCGGGTGCCGGGGGCGCAGGTACAGGTGCAACCGGTTTTTCCACGGCGGCTACGGTCTTCTTTTTCGATGGGGGTTTCGTTGCCTGAATAGTGGTTGCCTCGGGAGCAGGGGCTGGCGCCGCCACTGGCGCGACTGCGGCGACCGGCTCCGCCTCCACTTTCGCGGTCCGGTGTGACTGGACGTAAAACACGGCCGTGGCCGCCAGTAGGCCACCCAAGAATCCCAGCAGAAGTTTCGAATTCATGTCCGCCTCCCTCTAATTCTTAAACGTGCCTTCCGCCTGGGGAGTTTCGGCGCATGTAACCTCAAGACGCTAAAATAGATTCATAATGTTCCCGCGCGGGTTCCAGATCGGAGCCACTCAAATACAGCCGGCGACCGTGCTTGCGCCCATGGTGGGGGTCACCGACACCGTGTTCCGCCGCATGATCCGGGCCCAGGGGGGATGCGGTCTCATCATGACCGAGTTCACCAGCTCGCATGGCGTTGTTGCGACGTCCAAGTCCAGTCGCCCCACGCGAGCGTTCCGCTATTTGTACTTCGACCCCGAGGAGCATCCCATCTCCGCTCAGCTCTTTGGGTCCGATCCGCAGGTGATGGCCGATGCCGCGCGTTACTGTCAGGATCTGGGCTTCGATCACGTCGACATCAACTTCGGATGCCCGGTGAAGAAAGTGGTCCGGTGTAACGGCGGCTCGGGCCTGCTGCGCGATCTACCTTTAGTCGAAAGACTTCTCCGCGCGGTGAAGTCGGCGATTTCCATCCCGCTGACGATGAAATTTCGCGCGGGCTGGAATGACAAGGAATTGGTCAATGTGCAGATGGCCAAGCTAGCCGAAGATTGCGGTCTGGCGGCGATTGCGCTTCACCCGCGCACGCGCGAGCAGGGCTATAGCGGCCACGCCGATTGGACGCGCATCGCCGAGGTGAAGGCGGCGGTGAAGATCCCGGTAATCGGCAACGGCGATATTCTCACGCCCCAGGACGCGGTCCGCATGGTGGAAGAAACCGGCTGCGACGCTGTGATGATCGGCCGCGCGGCTTCATCGAATCCCTGGATCTTCCGCCAGATCTCGGATTACATCGCCACCGGCACTTACGAAACGCCCTCTGAGACCGCCCGTTACGAAATTATGCGGCGCTATTACATGATGCTGCTCGCTCACCAGTCGCCGGATGCTGTGGGAAAGATGAAGCAGTTCGCCACCTACTTTACGCACGGCGTTCGGAACGGATCCAAGCTGCGCGCCGACATTTACCAGGCCACTGAATCCACGGGAATCCTGGACCTGGTGGATGCCTTCTTCGAGCGCGAGCTGTTGCATACGGTTTGAAACACGTTCAGCTCATTACAGACGGGGCCTGCCTGGGCAATCCCGGGCCCGGAGGCTGGGCTTGCATCCTGCGCTACAACGGCCACAAACGCGAGCTGGTCGGATCAGCGCCGCACACCACCAACAACCGCATGGAGCTGACCGCCGTTATCGAGGGTCTGAAGGCCTTGCGGGAGCCGTGTGAGGTGGAAGTGATCACCGATTCCGAGTACGTCAAGAACGGGATCACCAAGTGGATCCACGCCTGGAAGCGCAACGGCTGGAGGACCAGCGCGAAAAAGCCGGTCCAGAACCAGGATCTCTGGGAGGAGCTCGATCAGCAGGTCGCGCGGCACAAGATCCTTTGGACCTGGACCAAGGGCCACGCCGACCATGAGGACAACAATCGAGCGGATGAGTTGGCCGCTCTCGCGGCGCGTCAACAGGTATAGGGCCTGTTGTAGCGGTTGGCGCACAGCTGTGATGGGCGCGCGCAACCGCCCTGCTGCGTAATCATAAAGTTAGCCGTGGAAGACCGCGTGCCAGCTTTCGAGCATGCGCAAACACGCACTGGTCGGTTCTCTAGCGTTCCACGCCAGCGCCCTGCTGCTGTTATTAGTGCTGGGCACGGTGGCGCATCAGTCGAAACGGGTCCCGCCGGCGGTCATTCTCTTTGAGCCCCTGCATGCACCGCGGCTGCCGGCATTTAACGGGGGCGGTGGTCAGAATTCGCCTTTGCCCGCTCGCCGCGGCCGGGCTCCGCAGCCGGTGAAAAGCCGGGTATTCCTGCCGCCCATGGTTGCCGTCAACGATCGTCCTCAGTTGGTGGTCCAGCAGGCGCTGCTGGAGTCACCCGAAATCAATCTCGCGATGGTCGAGATTGGCGACCCGCTCGGAATCGGCAAATTGCCCTCCGGCGGGCTGGGAGGTCCAACGGGCATCGGCGACCATGGCCGGGGCGGCGTCGGTGACGGCGATGGTCCGCGGGTAGGAGGCTCGCCCGGAGCTTCGCTCGCCAGGATCACCCGTCATCCGGTGCTTCTCCATAAGGAGGAGCCCGAATACTCCGAGGATGCCCGCAAGGCGCGATTCCAAGGCACCGTGACGCTGCTGATCGATGTGGGGCTGGACGGGCGTCCCACCAACATCCGCGTCACGCAGGGAGTCGGGCTGGGGTTGGACGAACGCGCCGTCGACGCGGTGACCCATTGGCGATTCAGTCCTGCGGTTGCAGGCGATCGTCCGGTGGTCGCGCCTGCGCTGATCGAAGTCGGATTTCACCTGCTCTGATCCGGTTGCCTTACCACGCAGGCGCCTTCACCAGGAGGGGGATCGATTGCCGGGTCGAGCGCGACGACGGCTCCGCTCGGAGACTGGTAGACAACGCTTAAGGCGTGGCTCGCGAGGAACTGGCGATCGTCGGGCGCGTAGAACACGTATGCTCGTTGCCCGGGCGGATATCGGTCGTAATGCGGAAACCGAGGAAACGTTTCGCGACCTGAAGCGACCCGGTAATAATTCATGCTGCCATCGTAGTGCCAGTTCACGGCCACGTCTTTCAGGCCGCAGGCATGGTTGTAATAGGCCAGGACCGCATAGATCTTGTCAGTGTCCTGGTCGAATTTCCACTCCTTGAAGTAATTCAGTCGTAGACACAGCAGGAAATACGATCCCAGGACGACCATTAGAATCGTGAGACCCCGGCGGGACACTTCGCCCGCGCGCGTGGGAATGGGAACCGCCGCGAGGATGCCCAGGAACAGAGTGCTCAGAAAAACGATGTAGATTCCTGTTCGATCCTTGGGCAGCAGCATTCCGTCTAGGCGGAAAACTATCGAGTGCATGATCAAGGCGGCCGCGACCGCGACTATCGGAACAGCCCCGAAAACCAGGAGCCACCCGCTCCGTGCATTCCGTAGCGAGCGCCAGTTGATCAATAGCAGCATCACTCGCCACGCCGCGAAAGCTCCGAACATCGGCAGAATGATTCCGGGAACATCAACGAATAGCAGATCGCTCAATGACGGGGTCAATTCGGGGAAGGAGGCATCGTAGAGACTCACGAAGGTTTCCGCCAGGTGCGTCGCCCCGTAGGTCAGGGGTTCGGTCCAATGCAGGAGCGCCGAACCGGCCAGAGTGCCAGCCACGAGCAGGCCTGGTAAGAAGCAGGCGATGGCTAATTCGAGGCGGGTCTTTATTGACTCGCGCGAAACGGAGCGCGGCGCGATCGGATTCTGGTTTTCCGTGTTGGCGGGCGTGGCGCCCTTCGCGCTTCCGAGTGATCCGCCTCCGGATGCCCAGAGATACAGCATTACGATGGTGGCGGCATCCACCAACGCAAACGAGAAATTGCTCACAAACGATAGAGCGACGCAGACCGACGCCAATCCGCAGGTAAGCGTGAGCGACCTGGAGTTTGCCGCGGTTTGGGGATTTTTCGCATAGGCCACCAGGCAAATTGCAGACAGCAGAAAACCTGATGCCAGACCGTAGCCGCGGGCCGCGACCAGGAAATCGAACGTAAAAGGGTTAAACACCAGGCAGACAAATAGAAACAGCCGCAAGAGAAAATCCTGATCGAGCAGGGTAGAAATGAAATAAGAGGCCAGGATGAAGATAGCGGCTCCGATCAGGGCGCCGGATCGAACTACAAGCGGCGACGTGCCAAAGACTCTCGTGAAAATCCAGGCCAGCATCGAATTGAGCACGTGATTGTTGGCGTGCCCTGTCCAGTATGCAGGGTGCGTCGGGAGAACGAAGTTCACGTAGGTGACAGCTTCGTCCATAGTTATGGCCTGGACGTGCGCGCGGACGATGGCCCATGCCATCGCAAAGGCTGCGAGGCCGAGCAGGATTCGGCGCTGGCCGGTCGCACCAACTCTCACACAACAACCTAGAGCTAGCCCAGTCTCGCACGATTCGAAACAGGCTAGAGTGGAAGAGGATGATCCAAAAAACAATTTTGTGCTTAATTGTAGTGGCTGGATTCGCGTCCGCGCAGCCTTTCGGCGCCGGTTTGAAAGTCGGCGTGCCCGCGACCGACGCGTTCAAGGTTCTGCCCGCTCCGACCTTGGGGGTGTTCACAGGCGAGTCGCATCGTTACACTATTGGTCCATACGTTGAGCTGAGGCTGCCCGCGAGGATGGCCGTCGAAGTGGATGCGCTATATCGCAGCTGTGATTTTCAAAGCGCCGGTGTGGGCGCGTCGGCCAGCTCGTGGGAATTTCCAGTGCTGATCAAGCACCGCTTCCCCGTGCCTTTAGTGAAGCCGTATTTCGATGCGGGCGTGAGCTTCAGCCGGCTCTCGGATATCAAGCTCTCCTCACTCAATCATCGGTCGAATTATGGAATTGTGGTGGGCGGAGGGGTCGAGTTGAACCTGTTCCTGATCAAGGTCTCGCCTGAGATTCGCTATACAGGCTGGGCTTTTCGGAATTTCGACGGCGCGCAGGTCCAGTCCAGGCGCAACCAGCTCGCAGTGTTGGTCGGGTTCGGCTTTTAGCGGCCGCGCATTAACCGCATCGCTTCCGCCATCGCAGCAGTTTCTCGAGCCTGGCCGCCGCCGGCTTCCTCTGGAACGGTGTCGCCCTCGCCGGGCGCAAGGAAGAGATTCGCTTCCACGCCGTGCTGCCGCGTATAGAGATCCCAATAGCGGCCTTGCTGCGCATACAGCGTTTCGTGGGTGCCGCGCTCGACGATCCGCCCATTCTCGACCACCAGAATCTGATCCGCGCGCCTGATAGTGGACAGCCGGTGGGCGATCACGAAGGTGGTGCGTCCCTGCATCAGGTATCGCAGACCTTCCTGGATGAGCGCCTCTGATTCCGAATCCAGGCTGGACGTGGCTTCGTCCAGAATCAGAATCCGCGGATCCGCCAGAATCGCGCGCGCGATCGACACGCGTTGCCGCTGGCCGCCCGAGAGTTTGACCCCACGTTCGCCGACCACAGTATCGTATTGCTTCTCGAATTTTTCGGCGAACTCGTCCACGCGGGCGATGCGGCAGGCTTCCAGGATCTGTTCCCTGGTCGCACCCGGACGGGCAAACGCGATGTTTTCTTCGATGGTGCCATCGAACAGGAAAGTATCCTGGAGTACCACGCCCAATTGGGTCCGATAGCTGTCCAGGCGTACCGTGGAGAGGTCGAAACCGTCAACGGTAATCATCCCCGAAGTGGGGGTATGAAACGCCGCCACCAGGCTAATGATGGTCGATTTACCCGATCCGGACGGCCCAACCAGCGCCGTCACCTTGCCCGGTTCGGCGTGAAAATCCACATCGAACAGCACGGGTTTGCCTGCTTCATATGAAAAGCTGACATCCTTGAATTCCACCGCGCCCTGAATGTTTCCGATGGCGACCGTCCGGCCTGGCTCGCGATCTTCGGGCCGCTCTTCCAGCACTTCGCGCGTCCGATCGAGCCCCGCGAACGCCTCCGTTAACTGCGTCCCGATTCCGACCGCCTGGAACACCGGGGCGATCAGGAACGCCAGAAACGTAGTGAACATCACGAACTGTCCCAGTGAGATGTGGTCGGCGGCAATCTGCCGGGCGCCCACGTACATGATCGCGGCGCTGACGATTCCCATCAGCACGGTGGAGGAAAGACCCATCACCGACATCATCGTCAGAGAGCGGAATACGTTGTCCAGCAGCTTTTGGACGCCTCTGCCGAAGACGTCCGCTTCACGCTCTTCCGCGTGATAACCCTTCACGACCCGCACACCACCGAGCGATTCGGTCAGTCTTCCGGTCACCTCTGCCGTGATCTTCCCGCGTTCCCGGAAGACCGGCCGGATTTTCGTAAACGCCTTGCTGAGAGCGAACGCGAATATACCCACCGACACGGCGGTGACCGCCGTCATGCTCGGACTGATGGCCAGCAGAAACCCTAACGAGATCACCGCGGTCAACAGCCCGCCGACAAAATCGACAAGTCCGGTGCCGATCAGGTTGCGCACGCCTTCCACGTCATTCATGATTCGCGATACGAGCACGCCACTCTTGTTGGTGTCGTAGTAGGCGACGGGCAGCAGACCGATGTGCCGCTGGACCTTCTGGCGCAGCTCGGCGATCAGGCGCTGTCCGGCTTTGGAGAGGATCTGGGTGAGCGAAAACGACGTAATGCCCTGAATCAACGTCGCGCCCAAGATGCCCAGGACCAGCGGGGTCAGCAACGCTAACTGCTGCTTGCCAATGACGTTGTCGATCAGGTATCGCGTGGAAATGGGGAGTACCAGGCCGCTGAGGCGGTTCACGATCATCAGCAAAAAGCCGAGTGCCAGAATCTTGCGACGCGGCAGAACCAGCTCGCGGAGCTGCGGCCACACGTCACGCAGGCCAGGCTGACGTTTCTTGCCGCCCGTACTGGTGGGGCCGCTAACCTCGCCCGATCGGCGCGGCCGGTCGCCGTGCCCCATCCCCGGCATTCCTATTCCTCTTGCTGCCATTCATTTCAGTGTAGCCTGCGATAGATGGCTACTCTTTTCGCAGGCACTTCAGGATTCGCCTACCCCAGCTGGAAACCGGACTTTTATCCGCCCAAGCTTCCTGCCAAGGACTTTCTCAAGCACTATGCAACCCGGCTGAATTCCGTGGAAATCAACTACACATTCCGCCAGTTGCCAAAGACAACAACCCTAGAGAATTGGATTAATGCGACGCCGGAAAGATTCAGCTTTTCCTGCAAAGCGCACCAGCGGATCACGCACATCATGCGGTTGCGGGAATCCGAGTTTACGGGCGTGTTCTTCAAGGCGATCGATCCGCTGCGGGCTTCACGTCGTTTAGGGCCTGTGTTATTTCAACTGGCGCCCAATCTAAAGGCGGATCTGGCCACACTGACAGCCTTCGTCGAGAAACTTCCCCGGGACATCCGGTGCGCTTTCGAGTTCCGGAACAATTCCTGGCTTATCGACGACGTCTATCGCCTGTTCGAAAAATACGGGATCGCGCTGTGCCTGGCGGAATCGGACAAATTCGAGGTTCCTGAGGTGGTGACGGCGGGTTTCGTCTACGTCCGGCTGCGGAAAGAGGACTATTCACTGGAGGAACGCGCCGTAATCGCCGACCGAGTGCGGGGGATGTTGGCTGGAGGCCGCGATGTTTATGTGTTCTTCAAGCATGAAGATACTCCGGCCGGGGCGGTCTATGCGGAGGAGTTGCTGAGGGCTGCCAAGTGAAGGTTCGAGATCTCATCCGGCTGCCAGAATCAAAAGGTTGGAAACTGGTGCGGAACGTCAGGCAGTCATCGCATCTTCAAACACCCTGATCGGGCTAAGCTGGTCACGGTGGCGGGTCAAACAGGGACTGACGTGCCCGGACGGGACGCTTAGGACCAACCTCAGGGATTCAGGACTGGAGGACAAGTGAGCATTAGGGGAGCGATAGAGGCCCATCTTGACGCGTTGCGTGAATCTGGAATTCCAGTGTCGCCGCCAGCTCACGAAGTCGGCGAGGTGGAAGTGACCCCCGCTTAGGATTTATCCCCTCGCGCGCTTGCGCGCCGGACGAGCCTCTTCGGCTGCGGGCTCCGCGGTTTTTGCTGAAGCTGCGGGCTTCTTAGCTGCTGCGAGACTGGCCTTCAGGGCTTCCATAATATCCACGACCTTCGATTCCTTCGGCTCAGGCGTGGCGACCACTTCTTCGCCCTGCTTCTTGGCCTCGATCATCTTCAGCAGATTGTCGCGGTAGTCGTCCTTGTATTTTTCTGGCTCGAAATCAGCCGCCAGCGCCTCGATCAGGCTGGTGGCCAATGCCAGCTCTTTCTCTTTCACCAGACTCAGGTCGGTGCGGAACTCATCTACCTTGCGGATCTCGTGGCTGTAATACATGGTGTGCATCAGCACCCCATTTTGGCCCGGGCGCAGGATCACGATATGTTCCCGGTTGTGCATCGCGATTTTGGCAACCCCCACGTAACCGGTCCTCTTCAACGCATCGAATAACAGCGCGTACGGTTTTTCGCCGGCTTCGTCGGGCGCCATGTAGTAGGACGTTTCGAGGTAGATAGGGTCCACTTGGTCGGATTTGACGAATTCCTGGATCTCCATGACCTTGGCCGTCGCAGGCGCTACCTTCTTGATTTCTTCGTCCTCGATCACGACGTAGCGGTCTTTTTCATACTCGTAGCCCTTGACGATCTCGCTGCGCGGAATGGGCTTGTCTTCGGCGGCGCAATAGATCATCTGCTTGATCCGCGAGTTGTCGGCCTTGTGGAGCTGGTTGAAACTGATGCTTTCGCCGCGGGCCGCGCTGTACAATCTGACTGGGAAGGAAACCAGCCCGAAGGTGAGATGCCCTTTCCAAACGGTAGAAGCCATGCTGTTAGATACCTCGCCCGAAAGATTCATTTTCTACTATAGCGCAAACATTCTAGGCTAGTTTTGTAATCAAAACATTGTCACTTAAACGCTATTCCGAAAAGCGCCACTTCGAGCGGACTCCCGAACCGGCGCCCTCCAAGGCTACCAAGACCGGGGGCCCGCTACAGTATTGTGTCCAGCGCCATCACGCGACCCATTTGCACTACGATCTGCGCCTGGAATCCGGGGGAGCGCTTAAATCATGGGCGGTGCCCAAGGGACCGACGCTCGATCCGGGTGAAAAACGGCTGGCCATGATGGTCGAGGACCATCCCATTGAGTACGGAAGCTTCGAGGGCGTGATTCCCAAGGGGAACTATGGCGCGGGAAGCGTGATGCTGTGGGATCGGGGCACATACGAGATCCTGGGCGACGCCTCGGCCGAGGAACAACTTACACGCGGCGACTTCAAGTTCCGAGTGCATGGCGAGAAGATCACCGGCGAATTTGCGTTAGTTCGCATGAAGCGCGGCAAGGGGAACGAGTGGCTGCTGCTCAAGAAAAAAGATGCCGTCGCGCAGCCCGGATGGAACACGGAAGATCATGCAGTCAGCGTGCTCACCGGCCGCACACAGGAGGAGATCGCTCGCGGCCTGGAGAAGCTTGACCGGCTGGAAGCCGGTCCTACTCTTCCCGATATAGGAGCGCCTATGTTGGCGCAGATCGGTAGGGGCGAGCCCGGCGAGCTCCCGATGGACGACAAGTGGATCTACGAGGTGAAGTGGGACGGCGTCCGCGCCCTGTGCTATATCCAAGGCGGCCAAGTCCGGATGGTCTCGCGCAACGGCAATGTGATCGACCGGCAGTATCCTGAACTCTCGATACTGCCGCATCAAGTTAAGGCTCAGAACGCGATTATCGATGGCGAAATCGCCGCGCTGACCGAACGCGGCGTTCCCAGTTTCGAGCTGCTGCAGCGCCGCATCAATGTGATCGAGGCAAGCTCGGTAGCGACGCTGGCTCGACACCATCCCGTAGTGTTCTATGCCTTTGATCTTTTGTATTGTGACGGGCGCGATCTGCGCGGGCTGCCGCTCATCGAGCGCAAGAAGCTGTTGAAGGAAGTCCTCCAGCCCACCGACGTGATCCGTTATTCGGAGCACTTCAGCGACGGGAACGCGCTGCTCGAAGCGGCCCGCCAGCAAGGCGTCGAAGGGATCGTGGGGAAGCGTGCTTCGAGCTTCTATGAATCCCGCCGTTCCGGTGATTGGGTGAAATACAAGGTCCATTTGTCGGATTCGTTCATCCTGTGTGGATTCACCGAGGGTGAGCGCGATCATTTCGGTGCGCTGGTGCTGGGGATCCACGAAGGCGACAAAGCCGGCGGCAAACTGAAGTGGGCCGGCAACGTGGGCACAGGGTTCGATCGCAAGACCATGAAGGCGATTTATGAGAAGCTCGCGCCGCTGGTGACGGAGCATTGCCCGCTCGAACCCGATAAGAACCTGCCGAAGAAAGACGTCACCTGGGTGCGGCCTGAGCTGGTCTGCGAGGTCAAGTTTGCCAACTGGACCGAAGAGGGAAGACTGCGCGCACCGGTGTGGATGGGCTTTCGACCCGACATCGATCCGTCGGACGCCATTCGCGAGAACGGCACCGAGGATTCTTTGAATCGTGATGCGCCGTCTGCACGTTCGCAGTTGCTTGATCCGTCTTTGGCCGAGGAGAGCCTGGTGATCGACGGTCATCGGCTGAAGTTCACCAACCTCAACAAGGTCTTCTATCCGAAGGACGGCTACCGCAAGCGGGATCTGCTGAATTACTATGACGCGGCGGCGCCGCTGATCCTGCCACATCTCAAAGACAGGCCGTTGTCGCTGAAGCGCTATCCCAACGGCATCGACGAGCCGTTTTTCTTCCAGAAGGAAGTGGCTGCGAGCTTTCCCAAGTGGCTCCGCACCGGCATCGCTGACGATATTCGTCATGTGGTCGGCGAAGATCGAGCGACGCTGCTGTTTCTGGTGAATCTGGGCTGCATCGATCACAATCCATGGATGAGCCGGATGCAGTCGCTGGAGCATCCGGACTATATGCTGATCGATCTGGACCCGCAGGAGTGCGGTTACGAGAACATTGTGGAGGCCGCGTTGCTGGTGCGGCGGAAGCTGGATCGAGCCGAGCTGGAAAGTTTTCCGAAGACCACGGGTGGCGACGGGATGCACATTTTCGTGCCGCTGGAGCCTCGTTACACCTATGACCAGGTGCGGTCGCTCGCCGAACTGCTGGCGACCATGGTCGCGCACGAGCGTCCGGATCTGTTCACCACGCCGCGTGCGGTTTCCAAGCGCGAAAAGGGGAAGGTGTATTTCGACTGGATGCAGATCGGCGAAGGCAAGACGATTTCAGCTCCCTATGCCGCGCGCGCGTATGCGGGTGCTCCCGTGTCGACGCCGCTCGCGTGGCACGAGGTTACGCCGAAGCTCCAGCCGGAGCAGTTCCACCTGGGTAACGCGCTGGCACGGTTCGACCGGGTAGGAGATTTGTTCGAAGGCGTGCTGAAGCGTCCGCAGCGGATGGAGGAAGCGGTGGAAAAGCTCGCCTCGCGCTGAGCTGAATCCGTGGTGTTGTGTGTTGTATGGTGTTACCACTGCAAGCAAGGTGTCGACTAACGGCTACTAGTCGCCGCTCGGGCGAATCCTTATCTCGACCTAAGCTACTGAGTACAAGCATCCATCTGACGGCATCCGAAGTGGCTCCCGGTCTGCTTTAGTACTGGGAGAAGAACGATCGAGCTGTCCTTGACGGGGCGCCATACATGATGAAGTTGCTGTTCTACTGGGGCCCGGGCAACCTGGTGACCAAGATCATCCGGCTTCTGACACATGGGCCCTATAGTCACGTCGAATTGCAATTCACCGATGGCTGCAGGTTTTTTTCCTCGGGTCATGGCACATACAAGGGATCTCACATGGTCTGTGATCGCAAGATTTACGATCGTTATTGGGACCAGGTCCTTATTCCGGCCACCCAGGAACAGGAGAACGTTGCAGAACTATTCAGTTTTCACCTGATCGGGATTCCCTTTGATTGGCGCGGACTGGTCAGCTTTCTGCTTCCCTTTTTCGATCGACGCCGGCCAGCCAAGTTTTGCAGCTCCGTCGTTTTAGACGTGTTGCAACAGAGCCTGCACATGTTTCCCGGAGCGCAACTCAAAACTTCACCGAATGGCCTCCATCGGCTCTTTATTTCCGAGCATGCTCTAGTGGTTTCCGCACCTGTGTCGGATGCCAGGGCCTCTCAATGAAAACTGCGCGGGCGGGAAAAGACTTTCCTGTCGTTTGTTTGGGCGGTGCGGATGGCGACCTCGACAGCTATACCGGGTTAATACGACATCTGCCCGCAGATATGGGTGTTGCGATTGTCATCGTTAATCACCTGAGAATCGTAGCCAACCTGCTTAACGAGAGTCTGCCGCGCCACACAGCGATGCCGGTCGAACTGATCACGGAACGACTACTCATTCAGCCGAACCGTGTGTTCATCATCCCGGAACAGCGTGATTTGCACGTTCTGGATGGAGAGTTCCGTCTAAAGCCGACATCCAAACCCACGGGATGGCCCGATGTTATTACGGTCTTTCTGCGTTCCCTCACGCAGAACTGGGACGGCCAGCTTATCGCCGTCATTCTGTCCGGCTATGACGGAGACGGGGCGGCGGCGTTATGCGGCATAAAAGAAGTGGGCGGCATTACGATCGCGCAGAGGGTCGACAACGGCGGACAACCGGATATGCCTTTGAGCGCAATAGCCAGTGGATGTATAGATTTCATTCTCTCAGTTGAGAATATCGCCACCGAGATTGAGCGGATTGCGCACGCATCCCGATAAAGGGCAATATGCCCCCGATCGCGCGTCTAGGCAAGACGCCGGACCTTCGGCTGCGCCGAACAGCGATAATCGTTCCTTTGGAGGCAATTCCTATAAATGTGGAACGAGATGTTCGTCCTGATGGTGCCCGTGCTGGAGAAAGTGCTTCGGCCGATAGTGGTCTACCTGGCTCTAGTGGTGTTGTTGCGGATATTCGGCAAACGCGAGCTCGCGCAACTCAACCCGTTCGACCTGGTGGTGCTGTTGTCCTTGTCGAACACGGTGCAGAACGCCATCATCGGAAACGACAATTCGGTCACTGGAGGCCTGATCGGGGCCTCTACTCTTCTTGCGATCAACTACCTGGTGGTGCGTTTCCTGTTCAAACACCGCCGTCTTGACGAGCTGGTCGAGGGGAAATCGACCACGCTGATTGACGGTGGCAAGGTGGTGCAGAAGAACCTCGCGCGCGAGCTCCTGTCACATTCCGAGCTGTTGACGGTGCTGCATCGGCAGGGATTTTCGGATGTGGACGAAGTGGAGCAGTGCGTCCTGGAGCCCAGCGGGACGTTTGCGGTCAAGAGGAAGGACCCGCCGACGAGTGATGTTCAGTATCTGGATCTGGTGCGACGACTGGAGGGCCTTGATGCCCGTCTGGCGGCGCTGGCCGGCGGAAAGAGCGCCTGAAGCCATGTAGGATGGTATTGGAGGAATGGCCGAGTGGTTGAAGGCGGCGGTCTTGAAAACCGTTAGCGGGGTGACTCGCTCGGGGGTTCGAATCCCTCTTCCTCCGCCACGTCTTCCTTAAGGACTGGTAAGTCGCCTATGGCCGCCCGCACACAGAAGAAGCGTAAAGAGCCAGCCAAGAAGGCTATCGCGCCGCCATGGGGTGGGGCAAAGCGTCAGGAAGAGTCGCTGAAAGTACACGGGGACAAGCTGGACACCCCCAAGAAGCCCGCGCGAAAAAAGGGGAAGTAAAGCTCCTGTGACCAATCGATGTCCGTTCTGTGGGAATTACGCATATGCCGCGAGCGTCGGGGACGCTTACCGGATGGATTGCCGCTATTGCGAAATCCAAGTGGAAATAACGAAGAGGGCGTATGCTGCTCGATGCCCGAATCCCGTAGCGGTTCTCGATTATATTCGGGAAAAAATGAAGGGAAGTACCCGACCGCGCGTGGATATTGCGGATATGAAACGTCTGACGCCCCCGCGCCCTCTTGAGGAAGAGATGCCCACCAGCGACCAGACTGATAGCGACATGCTGACGACCGCGGCGAAGGCCATCGGGTCCACGCTGGGGAAAATCGCAGTCAAGGCCGGCATCGCTAAGTCTGAAGCTGAGGAGCCTACGATCCCGAGGAAAGCGGCAAAGAAGACGCCAGCGGCCCAGTCGTCTGCCGGCACCAAACCAAAGACTGCTTCCAAGAGATCGCCCCGGACGTCGACCCGGCTTGCGACGGACAAGAAGCCCGCAACGCGGGGTCACAAGGGGAAATAAACATGCGGTGGGAGCACATCTTCGCATTCGCTCAAAACGGCACTGTTTATCGCAACGAGCCATTTCCTGGTAGCGCAGCCATCGCTGGCCCGAAACTCCCCATGAGCGTTCCGCAATACGTCTCCGAGATGGGCGCCAACGACGGGTATGAATTTGCCGGCAGTTACCCGAAGGACGATGGAGTGGTGATCGTTATGAAGCGCCAGCGGGGCCCCGAAGTATAGAGGTCTTGAGACGCGAGTCTCTTACGGAAACATCCCCGCCCAGTTCATGATGGGGATGGAAGAGAATGCGGCGCCGTTGAACCTGATACCCATCGCAGACAGGCGGTTGCTATCACTCTCGACATACAACGTGCCCAACCGGTTCGAGAGCGCAGGCATGCGATCCGTCAAGGCGAACGCGAGGTGCCCATTCGGCGGCAAGTTGATGAAGATCCGATCGATGAAATTACCGTTCAGGTCTGTCGCCGTAATTGTGATGCGGCTCGAGACATTTGAAGCTGGATTGACCAGGGCAATCGCCGTAATGAAGCCCTGGATATTATCAAACGGCAAGTAGAACTTGTAATCGTCAAACGCACTGAGGGGAACCAGGGACTCAAAGGTCGGCCGGCCGGGAACCGACTGACGAAAGATTGCGTAGCCACCAAGCCGCCCGAGCGAAGAATCATATTGGAGGGTTGCCCACCCAACGCGAAGATCGGGCGTCACCGAAAAGAGGGCGAAATTAAAGCTGGTGCCGGGCGGCAACTGCCCTGCTGCTGCTGTGGTGGTGGTGATGTTCGATTGTGGATAGTCCTTGAAAGTCACGGCCATGGGGGAGCCGTCTTCCGCGTAGAATCGCATCGTGAAGTTCATCACGGAGTTGGACATGTTCAGGATCACGATGACGGTCTCCCACGAATTCCCCATTGCAATATGCGGGAAGACCTGGTCGGTGGTCCCAACAAAGGCGCTCTTGGGAGTTATAGTGGCGGGTTCCAGACGCGCTCCCTGAATGCGGTTCTCTTGTGGTTCGACCGCGTTGACAAAAACGCCGCCGTCCTGGGCACAGCAGAGCATTGAGTAAAACATCAATGCGAGCGCTACTTTCATTCCGCGTTCTCCTGTTGCTGGTTTTCGACCATATTGACCATCTCAAAATCAAACGGCTGGCCGAGGCGTCGAAGCACCTGAGCCAGCCGCGAGGAACTAACGGGCCGCGATGGGCACCGTTACTGTGATTGCCTGGCCGATGATGTCACCGGAGATCACTAGCTCGACACGCCGATTCTGTTGCCGGCCTGCCGCGGTGTCATTCGTTGCGATGGGCTGAGTCTTTCCGAAGCCCTTGGTCGTTACCGAACCCTGCGCCATTCCCTGCTGGGTCAAGTAGTCGCGAACCGCCGAGCCACGGTGCTCGGAGAGCTCCTGATTGTAGCTATCGCCACCGACATTATCGGTGTGACCTTCCACATCCAGCCGCAACCCGGGGTGCCCCGAGACAATGCCGGCCACCTTGGCCAGCTTCTCCCGCGCTTCCGGCCGCAGAGTGAACTTCGCGGTGTCGAAGAGCACATCGGACAGATTGACGATCAGGCCGCGAGCCGTGTCACGCGTCTGGAGAATCGCGTTGAACTGTAACAGTAGCTGAGCTCGCAGATCTGCTTTGTCCGTCTCCAACTGTCCCTTCTCTCTTGCGATACGGTCAAGTTCGGATTGGGCAGCGGCCCTTTGCTCGTCATTGTCTCGTCTCAAGCGATCCGCTTCCAACTGCGAAGCCGAGGCCCGCAGCTCGTTTTCACGTTTGAGGCGATCCGCTTCGGTCTGCGCAGCCGAGGCCCGCAGCTCGTTTTCACGTTTGAGGCGATCCGCTTCGGTCTGCGCAGCCGAGGCGCGCAGGTCGTTTTCACGCTTGAGGCGATCCGCTTCGGTCTGCGCAGCCGAGGCGCGCAGGTCGTTTTCACGCTTGAGGCGGTCGGCTTCCGTCGAGGCGGCGGCCGTCTTGGCGTCGTTGTCGCGTTTCAGGCGGTCGGCTTCTGCCAGGGCGGTGAGGCGCGCGCTGGCTGCTTCTCTCGCGATGCGCGCTGTTTCGGATTCCGCAGCCGCGCGTCCGTTCTCGGCCCGATTTTCGCGGTCCGCGCCTGCCTGGCGCTCGTTGGCCAGCAGGTCGTCATCCTGGCGCTTCACAGCAATGGCGCGTGCATCCTCGGCGATCTGCACGGCCTGCCGCGCAGTCATGGTCACCGGCTTCGATCCGGCATTGCGCGCCCGGTATGCCTCGGCTTGCTTCAGATTGCTTTCAGCTTTCTGAAACGTCTCTGTGGCATAACGGTCCGCGCCGCTCGAACGCGCGATGTGCACCGCGTTTCGGGCTTCGTAGAGCTCCAGGGGCATCTTGTTGTTGACCTTCAAGTCGAGCACGTTCGCGAGATGCTCGTATTGGCCTCTTTGGAGCAGTTCGTACTTGGCGTCGATGAGCTCGATTTTCCCCACAGTGTCGGGGCGAACTACATTTTCCATCACCACGACGTCACTCGGACGGGATACCGCGAAGTAGGGTTCCGCCGTCACGAGCAGGCCGAACGCCTGCAGCTCCGTGGTCACGTTCAGTTTGCCGCTGGTCCCTCCGCCGCGGAGAATTTCGCCCAGATTGGACGTGCGACCCTCCGGAGTGATGGCCCACAGTACGTAAGTGAGATACTCGGCGCCGAATTGTGTGGCGTCCGTCATATTGCGGAACTCCACTTCGATTTCGATATAGCCCTTCTTACTCTCGACCTTGGCCTCACCATGCGCATTCGGCATGAGCGCGGTACCGCCGAAGTCGATCTTCGTGGCGCCGCTGCGGTGCTGGTAACTGATCGCCTTCGCGGTCCGTTCGGTCACGGTGACGCGATAGATAGGCGCCTGTCCGGTAGCGGCCCGGTTGGCATTTTCGTTTCTTTCTTTGGTCTGGTTCTGGGCCGGGGTCTGGGCCGATAGAGCGCCGCATGCCACCAGGACTGCAATTGTAAATCTTTTCATGATGTTTCCTTAGTGTTCTGCTTCATCGTTTATTTGCCTGGCTTATTGGCCTGACCCGCTTTTGTCCTCGCGCGCCGAATACTTATTCAGCAAGTTGACGAGCTTCGCAGCCGACGGGGGTATCCGTCGTCTCTGGGTGACGATGGCGCGGTTCTCCAGCCTTTTGCCGTAGATATTTTCGTTGTCGTCCAGATCCTGCCGCAAGGTGGCTCCTTCCAGAGCGAGACCCGCAAACAAGCCCTGCGAGCGCGACCACGAGAGAATGTCGGCATGCAACTGGGCGTCGGTCTGAGCCGTGGCGGTGCGACCTACGGGGCCTGCCGCGACGGATCCTTCCGCGCCTAGCGTGAACTTACTCGAAAGCAGTTTGTCCGCTCCGCGTTCGTTCATCACCAGCATGATCAGGTCGGTCGAAGAGCCGCCGATCTGGAATCCCACACTTCCGCCTTCGATGCGGACGGTGCCCGGCGCGGACCAACCCGGTCCGACTTTGTTCCTGCAGGAAAGATATCCTTTTCCGTACTTGCCGCCGACAATGAAAGCTCCGGTCTTAAGTTCCGGTACGATCACGATACAGTGCGCATGCTCAAGCATCTCTTGGGGAATGCCCTTGTCCGGCGTTGCCATGACTTCCGAAAACACGGCGGCGGCCGCGTCCAATCGCTTTGCAGGCTCGTTGTCTTTGGCCATGAGCGGCGTGATAGCCACGACTGCTGCTAGAATCAGTTTCATTTCCTCACCTCTTTCGTCGCGCGCATAGTCACGACCTCTTTAGCTGGGGCACGTGCAGCACCGAGTCCGTGAAGTGTTGAATGCGCTCAGCTTCTAGTTGGGACTGGAAGTGAGCATGACGAATGAGACCCCTGCAGGTAACCGTATGTGGTCAGTTGACTGCGTATGGTCAGCGGTCGGGGAAGTGGAGTTAGCGTTGCGGAATCGCAGTGATCGGGGCTTAAGCTTGGCCGGCAGCCCGCGACCTGGATTTGCTGGTACGAATCGCCGGACTCGGTTGCTTTCCGATCCAATCCATCCACTCGTCGGTTTTCTTCCTGGCTTCTTCTTCTGCAAGCCCGTAGCGTTCTTGCAGCTTAGTGACGAGGTTTTTACGCCATTCTTTGGACATCTGATCCCAGGTCATTTTCAATGTTCTCCCGGCCCATTCGGATCACCAACCCCTCCGACGCGAGCACGTGGTTTGCCGACTCCGTTAAACCATTGAATGTGCTCGGCGCACATCTGTGTTGAGGACGTCGAAAGCGCCACGGCAAATAAACCAAAAGCCGTCAGGTGACTGCCTATGGTCAAAAGCAGTGCAGGCGGCGAGAGGATGGGCTAAGGGCGTGCCCGTCTGATCTCAGCTTGCGGCGACAGCAGCTTCCCGCCAACGCCGTCGGCCATCAGCATCGAGCGACTTCCTACCTGGACGCCAAGCCAGAACATCAGCATGGACCCCATAAGGAGTAGTGTCACGGAGGCAATCAACAATGGGGGAACAAACAGGAAGAAAGCTGCGATGCTGCCGATCAGGAGCGTACCGGAAAAGGCCAGAAAGAAACGTAGCATTTGAATCCTTCAAAGAGCAGGCGTGATGCCAACCGGAAAGACTCGACTATGGAACTTCAGCCGATAGGGTGGCTGGGGTGGCTTCCAGTTGGTCGACCTCGCCACGCAGCTTTGCCCATTCGGCGCTGGCTTTCTTGGTGGGCGGAGAGGCCGGTGGCTTGCGATCCTTGTAGTAGCCGAGGACATTGGCGCGCAGCTCCGGTGAGATCCCGGAGAACTTCCGATTCGCGAGTTTACCTAATAGCTGGTCGTAGGCCTGGTCTGTTCCCAGGTATTCGCCTGCGGCCAGCGGTTTCCCCACGTCAAAATTCTCGTTCGCCAGTTCCAGCCGGCCCGAGCTGACCTTCACGAGCAGCGCGCGATAGTCGTCGACAGTCGCGTTGAAACTGGCCATGAACATCTTCTCGACTTCCGGAGTCGGCGTGCGGAACGCGAGGGACTTGAAAGGACCGGACTTGGGAACGATCCGCACTACCCAGGTCATCAGCTTTGTGCCAAATCCAGGCCGATGATAGTCGGTTCCCCATTCTTTTTCGTAGCTGGAGCGAGAAAGATTGTAGAGAAACTTCTTCTTCGTCATGCCCGGAATTTCCTTGGTGACTTGGTCCTTCTTCAGTTGCCATGCCACTCGCGTCATGCTTGGAATGATGGAACCGACGCTATATCGGAAAGACCCCAATGCGAGGTCCAGGTTCCCGAAAATATCCTTCATCTCGACGCCGTACGTGTCGAGGAACGCACGTTCGAGGACCGGCTTTGCCACCTTAAAGCCAATGAACGCATGGTAGCGGTCCGGGGCGTAACGGCCTTGCGCAATCTGCAGCACGTCGAAGCTGAACTCCGTCCGGATGTGCGAAAGCGGACTATCCCAATAAGTCACCGTCTTCCCGAATTTGGTGCGGAGCTCGGGATAGAGAATAGGCACCGCGAGATTGGTAGCGATCCGATGCCCGTTGTTATCGGCGGCATAGTGGGCCAGCGCACCCAGCGCAAACGCGTATTCATCGATATCGTGCGACTCGCGGATCAGCGCCAGTATGAAGTCTCCGCTACGAACGTAGTGCGTCAGGTCGCTGAACAGCCGGCTGCTGAACGGATAGTACCCCATGTCCTGGATGATGCAGCCCCCGTAAACGTAGGCGTGAGCCTGTTCCAATTCCTCAGGCGTGGCCGCGGGAAATCGTTGGAGAAGCATTTTTTGGATGGAGGTATCCCAAAGAGAGTCGACGATCGCTTCATGGGTGAGTACTGAATAGGCGGATGAGGTCGAGACTGAAAGCAGAAGCAGAAGCAGAAGCACTAGCCGACGAACGAAGGGGCGGGGCATCCTATTGAGCCCGCACATAGGCATCGAGTTCGCTCACTTTATAGTCCACATCGCGGGCAACCATCGTATGCTGGCCCAGGAACCGGACATTGGCCGTGGACTCCGAGCCCGTTTGCAGCCACATGCCACTGACATCGCCATAGATCAACACGATACGGGCATCCCGCAGCCACCAGGACGGGGGCTTCCCGGGCTCGCCTTCGGTGCGGCGAAGCAAGTAGGTCGTCGAGTCCACCCAGATTTGACCGCGGAGCAGGATTTTGTCTTTGCGGCGCGGACGCATCTCCAGCACGTAACAGCGTTGGCCGGTCATTTCTTCTTCGCGGAGAAAGCTGAAGTTGTAGTTGGCCAGGGTCATGTCAGTGGACCCGTAATTCTTCGCGATGTCGGTTTCGCTGTCGAGCATCAGACGAACGATCTTTTCACCCAGGCCCGCACCGTTAGCCCGCTGGATTGCGTACTGTTTGAGATCCGGGGGAACGAACGTAATATCGGCAGTCACCTCGGATTTAGTCGTCTGTCGCTCTAAGCCGAACAGTTTATAGTCGCGGGTGAGCTTGTAAGGACGAAGGCGTGCCCGGTTTTCAGCACGGGCCTGGGCCATCCGGGTCAGGATGGTTTCCACCGTAGGGACTGCGCTCCCACTCTGAGGCTGGGCAGATGCGCCGCCACCCATGCACAGCATACTTGCACTTAGGAAAAGCGAGCACGAAATTCGTTGGCGTACATTCACGACAAAACTCCATCTTCCGCGCTGCCTTTGAGGTCACTCTCGGGCAGGCCGTCTCCGATCGAAGACGACCGTTCCCGGAGTGTTGATTAGTACAACTCTCACGAAGCAGGTGAAAGGCCACTTCTCGAGGGACGGCAACCAGACCGATTCTACCGCAGCCGCGTACGCTCATTCGTGCGCAGACTGCCACCGGCAAACTGATAATCTCCCGATACCACTTGGCCCTGCTGGGTATTAACGACGCAAGAATAGGTAATATCCCTGGATTCGTTCCAGCTTCTGGCGCTACCGTGGCCCTGGATCGTCTCCTGGTTCGGGCCCCTACCCCGTCCCTGGGCTTGTCCCCGGCCGCGGCTTTGACCCTGGCCCAGAACCTGCCCCGGTCCCCGATCGTCGTACTGGTTTTGACCCTGCCGGTCGGCAAAGTTGTCAAAGTCGATGTAGGAACCACGCCCGTTCTGTGTCAAAAAGCGCTGCCGAACCATATCCTGACAGGCGCGCACGTCGTCGAAGAACGGCGCGGGAGCATTTACTACGTCGCCTTGCGAATTCCAGGTCACCTCAAAAGCGTACTCATCGCCGCCGCCTTGACGATCCTCAATGGCGATCATAGCGGTGTAATTGTTCATGCGGCTGGGCTCTTGTGCCAGGTTCACGCGGCTGCGGCCAGCGGTCTGGCGGATCTGAAAGTTGTTGACGGAATTGTAGGGGAGCGGCTGGCTGCATGAGCTGCCGTCGTCGCGGCCCTTGGAACCTTCAAGGGTGCGCACGAAAATCGTATCGCCGCGCATCCGCACTTCGGCTCGATTGTCGACCCACAAGCGGACGTCGCAGCGGCCTTCCCGGGCCCGAGGATCCCAACCGGGCATTTGGCGCGCGTGCAGTTGCATGTCGCCTTGTCCGAACGCGGCGCTCGACATGAATACAGCCGCGGCAACCAGAAATATGCGATTGAGATTCCTTTTTGACATGAATCAAATTATCCTTTGCAAAAGCGGCAGCTTAAAGAACCGGCCGCCGCCCCTGAATCACTCGAATGAGGACGACCACCACTGCAAGCACCAGCAGAATGTGGATGAACCCAGACATGGTGTAGGCCGTGGCTAATCCCAGCGCCCACATAATCAGCAGAATTACGGCAATGGTCCAAAGCATTTGTTCAACGCTCCTTATCTCAGGTTGAGGGGAGGCACGCCGGTGGCCGTTGATGGCGAAACAGTGTGAGCGCCTGCCGGCCCAACCGCTAAGGTGGCGGGCGACTGCGTTGCGCCCGATCCCGTTTCAGCCGCCCGCGGTCAGGTGACCAAGTATGGTCAGTCGGGCGGAACGATCATGGCTTGCGGCGCAATATCTTCTTTTTAACGTCGGGCCAGAATTCCGAGCCGAGATTGCCCACCAGATCGAATCCGATTTGAGCCGAACCCTGCGCGAGGCCCAGCTTGACAGTGTTGAGCCGGTCGGGATACCACTCGTTGGAAAGAACCGCTGCGCCGTATGCGCTCCCAAAACGCCAGGTGGCTAGCGTCTCTGTGCCCGAGTCCGTGCGCGTGAAGATTGTCCCGCGGAAGGCGTGCTTGATCCGGCGCCACGCTCCGGTATCGTCAGAGCGATGATATCGAGGGTCCTGGCGCAGGGTCGTGTCGAGACCGAAGGCGAGAACATTGCGAAGTCCGGAATAGGCCAGCGTCGAGCCCAGACGCTTGCCGTAACCAACTCCGCCTTGTCCCCATTCCCGTGGGAAGTCTATTTCCTGAAGAAAGCCAGCATAGACAGCGGAACCGACGAGAGCCCCTGGGCCGTAGGCCTCGACGGCATGAAAGCGCAGTTTGCTCTGCCATCCGGCTGGATCCAGCTCCTGCGCAGCGCTCACAGCACCAAATTGCGTGCTTCCGATCACAATCAGCAGCAGAGGTCTCATCAACATGGTGCTTCCTCTGTGCACGAGATAGCCCAACTGGGCACGAGATCGACCCACTGGCTGTCCACGTGCCTGTGTGGAGGCATGAAACTCGTGGCAGTAACCAGCACCGCCGCCGCCCTGCTGTTGTTCGGAGCGCTGATCCAGGTGTACGCACAGGGTGACGGGCAGGGCAACAAGCAAGGCGATAAGCAGGGAGATAAGCAGGATAAGGCGGATAGGCCGCAAGGCAAACAGGGCAAAAGCGAGCAGCAGAAGGGCGCTCCGCAGGCGAAGCAAGAGCAGCGGTCCCAAGGGCAGCAGCCGCAAGCTCAGCAGCAGCCGCAGGCTCAGCAGCCTCAAGAACAGCAACAACGGCAGCAGCGTGATCGGCAGCCCCAGCAACAACAACAGCAGCAGCGAGTTCAACAACAGCAGCAGCCACAGCGCGATCAGCAGCCGCAACAACAACAGCAGCAGCGTGTTCAACAACAGCAGCAGCCACAGCGCGATCAGCAGCCCCAGCAACAGCAACAGCAGCAGCGTGTTCAACAACGACAACAGGCCCAGCCCCAACAACAGCAACAGCCGGCCCAGCGAGCCCTCAGACAATCGCAACCGCAGCGGACGCAGCAGCAGGCGCGCGTGTGGCAGCAGCAGCGGGGATGGGTACAGCAGGGTGGCTGGCAGGGACACGATACCTGGCAGCAGGATCGCGCCCGAAATTGGTCATCCGAACATCGCACCTGGGCGCAACGCGGAGGCTACGGCGGCTATTACGTTCCTCAGTCCAGCTTCAGTCTCTATTTCGGCAACCAGCATTTCTTCCGGCTCCGATCGCGCCCGGTTATTTACCAGGGTTATCCGCGCTTCGAGTACAGCGGGTATTCGTTCCTGCTAGTCGATCCGTATCCGGAATACTGGTCCGACGACTGGTATGCTTCCGATGACGTTTATATCGACTACGACGACTACGATAATGGATACTACCTTTACAATCGCCGCTATCCCGATGTGAGGCTCGCGATCACGATTGCACTGTAGTTAAGGTCGAGAGATGGAGCTGGCGGAGGGGCTTGAACCCCCGACCCTCTGATTACAAAACCAGTATGACATCAGGCCCGTGCGTGTCGATGCAGATGGAGCGAGGGCATTTGAGGGAGGCTGCCGCAGCTTGCTGCATCCACCAGCACGGCCTTGGGATAAGACGCAGGGTAAGACGCCACAATGCGATTTGGAACGCTCCACGCTCGTTTCTGGCACTGCAAAGGACCTTCCTGGCCTGACTTGGGCGGTCTCCGCCCCCCGAAAATGGCCGGGGGCCACGACCCACGAAAAGAACAGTTTTTCTTACGTCTGGAATTCGGGACATAACGCGATGCATCACCAATGGTTTCGGTTCGCTGAGAACCCCCATATGTGACTACTCTCGAATCGCAAAATCGGGGCCATTCGAGGACACTCGGCCTGGGTACACCGAGCCCCAACCATCCGATTATTTCAACCCCCCGGTTTTAACGTTTCGATTCCGACGGAAGCTGGGCAACCTACTTTTGCGCCACGCGCGGAATTTTTTTGGGTCCGGTACGCTGAAGAAAGCGCATGAGCAATCAACCCGACGACACAGTTGTTAGGCTTGGACCCGCTGAGCCGATGGCGACATTCGAGGACCTCCTTTCGCTGTCGCTGGAAATGATCGACCTTCAGCGAGCCAGGATTGCACGAGCGGCGCAAGAAGAGATGGCCGAGGGCGCATTGAGGAAGGATCTCTCAGTTGAACTGAAGCGGCTGAACGGCATGATGACGACATACAACGATCTTCTGAATTCCCCGCAGTCAAGGATTGCGCCGCAACCACCGGAGGGACCAAGCTTGATGGAGAACCTCCTGAACAAACTTCAGGAGTCGCAGGATAAACGAGCGCGAGGCGGGCGAAAGAAGCAAATCTGCTCGTCCTCAGAAGCTTGCCCCTAGCTAGTTGTATTCAGGAAATCCAGGATTGCATGAACCTGCTCGTCGTCGATCGTGTGACAGGAGTAGCCATTCTCAAGAGGCGTCAAACGCTGGCCCGCAAAGCGCGGAAGATTGGCCCATGGCGGTGGCACGACCGAATCGGAGTAAAGCGACCTCGTTTCGTAGAGCCAGCGTCCTTCAACAACCGTAATCGTCGCGATTCCGCGCGCCCGCGCGAGTTTGATTGCGCCCTCCTGAAAACCGGATGTTGAGAAAAGCATGCCTTTGTGCGCGCCGGTGTCGCGAAGCTTGCTCTCAAGTGCGAGAACCTCGTCGCGAGCGACAGGGCGGCCCTGATGTTTACACTCCGCGAGGACTACCAACAGCGCGCCCGAAAAGAGTGTCAAGCGGACGACGACATCGACCGCATACTCACCTCCTTGACCAGCCACTTTCTCTTGATGGGTAGCTTTCCAATCTTCGGCATGCATGGCGCCGCGAGTAAGCCAGTCCCGAACCTGCAACTCGAAATCTTTCGGCGTTATCTCCACCGGGTCAGACGGATTCAATGGATCGAGCCGCATGGCAACGTATCATAGCGCTGTTCACGTTTGGGAAAACACGCACAACGCGAGGACGCGCCCCGCCCAAAAGTGACGGATCAAGTAAGGGGCATACACCTCAGGAGCGCTATTTTTGCGCAGTCGGTCTTACCACCCACTTGCCGTCCTGTATGGCGAACTCTCCATAATCGTCCTCAGAAACGGTATCCACGATGCTGAAGCCAGACAATGAAGCTTCCAGCGACTTCCTGAGATGGTTCAGCCCCCCGCCCGAGAATATGAGCACGTCTCCGAAACCCTTGCAGTTAATCAGTACGAGTCCGCGGATAGCGGGCTGTTGAGAACTGGACATGATCGGACACGTGACCTGCAACCATTTGGCAGTGTCAAAATCCACCTTCGCCGAATTCTGAAGAGTAGTCAGACCGTTTTGTACGGCAGATCTCATGGTGCGCGCGTCGAGGAACTGCCAGATGTTACCCGCGATTGAAATCAGAAGGAGCGCGGCTAGGGTTGCCGCCGCCCATCTTGCAGGCCCCGGCGCAACTTCCCGGCCGTGAATCTGGACTGGCTCAAGATTGAGGTTCAAGAAGTCGCTCACAAGGATTCTCTTTTCGCGCGGCGAGCGATACTCACCTGCAAGCGTCCTTCTTTAACCAATTGTAGATAGCACTCGCGGCGGTTTTCACACCGCTCTGGAAAATGAGCGGATCATCCGACCAACTATCAGTGTGTGACCAGACTAGGTCGCCCGACTTTAGAGTGAGAGTCGCTGTGACCCGGTCATGTCGGGTGCCAAGTTCCCGCACGACGGAGTCGTCCGCAACTTCAAGCGTAGCGTCCGCATCTGCTGGCTTAGTAACGAGGGTCAAACAGCCCTGACGTTTCTCCATGTCCTTACGGAGGTCCGAGCGAATCTTCTCCGCCGCCTCGTTGTTGCCCGCTACGAACACCTTCTTGACTTCGCGCAGCCGCGCATCGGGCTTATCCTTCGCAAACAACACACCCGCTGCCAGCCACAAAACTAAAGCGAATCGAAGCATCGACCACCTCCCGGAGTTTGACTGTACCGCCACGCAAGAAGGGCGAGAGTCTGCAATTCCGCCCTCAGGAGCAGGCGTCCGAAAAGAGACGCCAGTAACGAGACTATCAACTCCCATCCCATTTTGGGTTAATCCTAATCCGGGTTCCAGACTGACAAGTGACCTTTGTTTTAAAACCTTGGCCTCAGAGCGTGCGGAAATCAATCTTTACTCCGACGTACGGGCAGTTCCGCCGTCTCCTTGTGGAGGCCCGCGAACAGTGCGGGCTGACGCAGACCGAGGTAGCCCGTAAGCTGTCAAAGCCTCAGTCTTTCGTCTCGAAGTTTGAGCGGGGAGAACGCCGGCTCGATTTGGTTGAGTTTTTAGAGATCGCTCGCGCGCTGGAAATCGATCCTCTCAAGTTCATCAGAAAACTCGTCCGCTAAACGTCACAACGTTATATCTCGTTTAGAATCAGTATCAATTGTTTTTCTACAGAATAGTTATTGACACGAATCATCTCGGGCAGCATACTTGACCCATGACGAAGGCTTTTGCGTACCTCCGAGTGAGCGGAAAAAGCCAATTGGGTGGGGATGGCTTCACGCGCCAGCTGCAGGCCATCAGAGACTACGCCAAGGCCCACGACATCCGCATCGTACAGGTGTTCCGCGATGAAGGCGTGAGCGGCTCAAAGGACTTGGCGAACCGTCCGGCCTTTGTGGAAATGATGACAGCCCTCTACTCGAATGGAACTAAATTGGTGCTCATCGAGAGGCTGGACCGACTGGCCCGCGACCTTATGGTGCAGGAGACGATCATTGGCGACCTGCGCAAACATGATTTCGGCCTTGTATCCGTTCACGAGCCCGACTTACTCCAAGATGATCCGAGCCGAAAACTGATGCGTCAGGTCTTCGGTGCTATAGCTGAATACGAGAAAACGATGATCGTACTCAAGCTACGGGGTGCTCGTGAGCGCGTCCGTGCCCGTGGTGAGACATGTGAGGGAGCAAAGCCTTTTGGTAAACTCGCTGGCGAGAGTGCGGTAATCGCCCGCATGTGTGCTCTTCGTGCGGATGGGCTCGGGTTCGATCGGATTGCAGCCAAACTAAATGCTGAGGGAATTTCGCCAAGGCGGGGCAGGCAGTGGTGGGGACTCACCGTCAACAAGATCCTGAGAGCTAACGCAGTCTCCCGGTGACGCGTGCTGCGTGAAAGAAAAGCGAATCCGCCGCGTCTCACCTACCGAAGACTCCGCAACCTAATCGCTGGTCTCATCGAAGAGGGGAAGGGAATCACCGGCCCGCGCAATCGTTCTAAACGGCGCACTGTTGAGGAATGGCTAAGTCGCGCGCTGCGCGCCCTTACCCTCCTCGAAGTGGAGATGCCCTCCGTACTAGTCCGCTTCAAGAAACTGAAATTCCGACAGCTAGTACCGGAAGATCAATTCGACGAAACAAGTCACAGTGCCTACCGCGATGAAGCTGATCGACTGATCGATTTCGACTTTAGCGCACTCAAGCAGGCAGTCCGCGCGCTCGAACTCGCTCGTCAGGCAGTCGAGTTGCGGCTGTCGAGCGGACGAAAGCAGACACGAAACCAGACACGAAAGAAGACGTCTCCCCCACCCGCAACCGATAAGGTGATCGAAACGTCCCACCACGATAAGACCACGCCTAACAAGGGCGATAAGGGCCGTTCGTTTAATGCAAGGCGCCTAAGAGCCGCGCGCGACGCCCACCACCTCAACGTGGAACGGACGGCAGCGTGGTTCGGCGTGAGTAAACGGCATTACGTGAGATGGGAGCAAGGTCACACCGTCAAAATGCATCAGGACAACCACGGATGCTACGAGCGGTTCATCAAGTGCGCGGAAAATGGCATTCCCTTGCCCGATCGCTGTGACACCAAAATGTCACCGTCCCTGGTCACCAACAAAACACCCTAAAGCCATCTCGACTTTCCAGCCCTCTCGGTCAATGATTGAACCTCCGGCAGCACTGGCGTGTCGGAGTTCGGGAACCGGGCGCTCTGCGCACCCCGAGGCCACGGCACGTCGTCAATCAGGACCGTGCGGATAAACGTGGGCACGGTACTAGAAGTTGAACCTTGCCTTGGAAAGGAACAGGATGAAGCTGCCCAATAGCGTTGAGAAGAGAAAAAAGGTCTTGGCAAGTCTCAAGGCTTCCCGAGGCTTCCTAAATTCAAATGCTGGGATCTCCTCTCTCGCGGTACGCAGAAACGAGGCTTTCGTTCACGAAGTTACGAAAATCGATCTGGCAGTTACCGTTCAGGAAAAGCTTGAACAGACGATCTTGTCCCACAACCGACCCGAGCTTGTAGGGCACCTTACGACCGGACGACGTGTCGGGACTGACCTGTTCCTGAAGCTCGTACGAAGGTGGAGGATGGAATGTGGGCGATTGCATCCGCGAAACGCTTGCCCACAACGAGCCGCTCGACGATTCGAGTATTTGCTCGCTCTTGAATTCGGAAACCGTCCCAATGGTAGCGACAAAGGGCACCTCCACGGACACATTTTGATTTGGAATGTTGGGCGGGTCTCCATTCGAAACCTCAAGACACAATGGAGAAAAGTTACTAGTGCGCGAGTTGGGCCAGTGATTCAAAAATACAAGCCCCGCATGAGGGGCGTAGGGTACGCACTGAAGACTCTTCACACCGATGCGGATCTCATCACGTTTAGTCCGCGCGTGGTGCTTTATATGACGACGCTCACACATTTCCGAGCCATAGGGCGGCAACGATGACGCGAAAGTTAGAACGCTTATGAGCGAGGCCGTGGACATAATTACCCAAGCAATTCAGCGGGCAGTCGAATCCGGCGTCCGCAAGGCCCTAAACGTTTACGAGGCAACGAACCGGCGACTCCTTTCCGTGAAAGAAGCGGCCACGTATCTTTCATTAAGCGAACGCGAATTGTATAACATGATGGCCAATCACCAGCTGCGAGCGGTACGGCATGGGCGCCGTACAATGTTCGACATCCGCGACCTAGATACTTGGATCGAGCGGAACAAGGTGTAAACTCGCTTTTATGCGTCGAACAGTACCGAGCGGGCGGATCTTTCGGCAGGCATACCGTGACCGCCACGGAAAGCGGCGTCTGACACGGGTTTGGTATTTAAAGTACTACGTGAAAGGGAAGCCGGTGGTAGTCTCATCGAAGACCGAGGATAAGACCGCCGCGATCACGCAGCTAACGCAACGTGTCGCTGAAGCCTCAAGAAACTCGCAGACCGTGGGCCTGCACGAGAGAATACGAATGGATCAACTGTTCGACCTTCTTCTCGCATGGTACAGACTGAAAGAGCGACGGAGCACTTACGACGTCGAGCGGAAGATCGAGAAGCACCTACGCCCGTGGTTCGGAAAACTGAAGCCGCAAGCAGTGGGGGACGCTGAGCGGACGCGTTACATTCAGTTTCGACGTGCGCAAAAAAGACCTCCGACAAACGCCACGATTAATCGAGAACTGGCTTATGTGCGGCGTGCAATGAAATTGGGAGCGCAGCACGATCCGCCCTTGGTCTTGCATGTTCCGCGCTTCGAGATGCTACCGGAAGCCGATGCTCGTGAGGGGACACTTAGTCACGATCAATACCGCGCGGTTAGAGACTTGCTTCCGAACTACGCACGGGTCGCGCTGGTTGTCGCCTATCACACAGGTGCTCGCAAGGGTGAACTGTGTCAGATCCGTAAGGATCGGATCGACCTCAAGGCGCGCAGGATTGAACTGCCCGGGCGAACCACGAAAACGAAACGCCCGCGATTCCTGCCGATCTATGGGGATATGGGACCCGAACTCGACATGGCCATATCCAGCGGGAACAAGGGATGCCCATTCCTCATCCAGCGTGACGGGGAGCCAGTGAAGGATTGGGAGAAAGCGTGGGTGACAGCCTGCAAAGCGGCTGGCCTGCCCGGTACCCTCTTTCACGATCTTCGAAGGACTGCACTTACTCACATGATTGAGGCTGGACTTTCAGAGAAGGAAGCGATGGAAATCAGTGGGCACCGCACACGGAGTGTCTTTGACCGATACCACATCGTGAGCGAGCGCCGGTTGCGCGAGATGGCTGAAAAGCTAGAAGTCCACCTGAAGACAAAGGAGAAACCCCTCCGGCGGATCGATCCCACAATGGTCCACTAGGACTTTGCGATGATTTTGATAGGTGAGGCAAGCTACAAATAATGGCTTCGTAGAACGTGCAGACTTCAAGTTGTTTGAAAGGCGCTCTCGGGTGAACCCTACTTCGAAAGTTTTTGTGGAAATGATGACGTGAAAGCGGTTACGTTATGAATCCACACTCTTTCCACAGCGTAATCAACATCCTATCAACTGTCGATAGTTCCCACAGCCAACTACCTGAAATGCAGGGCTCTTACAATTATGGTTCTCACCCGCTACCAGTCATGGCGAAACGAGCCCGTTCGAACAACACACAGATTCTTCTTTTTCCGAACGGCGAATCAGTGTCCCCACTCGATCCCGGAGCCTCCGAAAAGTCTGCGTCAGGCAGACGGGATCTAGCGGGTAGTTCGTCGATCTCAAGTTGCGAGGTAGTACTTTCAGGCTCATTTCGGCGGGACCTTGAAGGACTCCGAACCGTTCACGAGGAATTGACCGATCTAGGTTGCAAGATCCTCTCACCGACGCAGGTGGAACCCTCTCGGGAAGTCGATGGATTCGTGTTCATGAAGGGTGAGGAAGTCGAGAGTCCCGAACACATTGAGTTGAAGCACCTCGACGCTATACAAAAGGCGGCTTTCGTCTGGTTGCACGCGCCGGACGGGTATGTGGGGTTGAGCGCCGCGTTAGAAGTGGGATTCGCTCACGCACAGGGTGTCCCGGTATTTTGCCGAACGCCCCTGACCGACGTAACTTTGAAATCCTTCGTGCGCGAAACGAATAGCGTCGCAGCCGTCGTGAGCTCCGCAAAGGAACACAAGCTTCCTGTTCCCACGCCAAACCTGAGCACTTTTCAACGGTACTACAAGCGAGTCGCTAGCCAGCGCGGATACGAGCGAGAAACCGCTCAGAACTGTCTTCTGCTGATGGTAGAGGAGGTAGGGGAACTAGCGCGGGCGATTCGCAAACGAGAGAAGTTGGTTCGCCATGGGCCCGCGCGCGGCAATTCAGGCGAATCGCAGGAACTTGCCGACGTGTTTCTTTACATCGTCCATATGGCTAACATCCTGGATCTTGACTTGGGCTCGGCTGTCCGCGACAAAGAACTAATGAACATAACGAAGTTCATCCGTTCTCGCTGATCCATGGACTTCAACGAGCTCACGGAAGAACGTCGTAGGGTTCGCGATCTTTGCCGGAAGCATGTCACTAGTTTGACTGCATTCAAGTTTCCTAAGGGAGCGAGCTTCGCGCTGTTCGCAGACGAGAAGAGAGGCTACACAGGGGAACTAAGGCATCTTACTTCTACGGCAACATGTATTGAATCCCTCCGCGACTCCCACACGACGTGCACGCCTGAGGGAGCTTTGGACGAAATCGCCGAGAGTCTCGGAGTTGAGACTAAGAATCTGAGGCGATCTGCGGACTCTGTGCGGCGAGTATCGGACGCTCTGGTTCGAGCATTCTATCGGGGCGCCGCGAAGCGTACTGACTGGGTGTCTGAAGGCTCAGCTCCAGTGTATTGTGCGAGTCGAGCCTTGCCACTGTTTCTGGATGGAACCACACGATGGACGAATAGGCACGCAAACCTGGTTAAACGTATATACCGACAGCTGCACGGGGATTCGCAGCGGTTCGGGATCGGTGAGCAGAAGGAACGTCATCGGGCTGGAAATGGCGATGCGATGGCTTGGTACCCCGAGAACGCGTATCACACTTACTGGGGCCTTCGCGTGCACTCGGCGATTCAGAGCAGATATCGCACGGAGGCTGAGCACGCTCTCGACTTAAATCTTGGACACATGAGCGCCGGAATGCGTTTATGGGCTCGGACCAAATTGACTGAAGAGGTTGCATTGCACTGGGCGCAGAGCGCGACTCTTGATTCAGACCAATTGGTGTGGGCACTAACCGCCCTTATTGAGTTTGGTGACGATGCCTCTTCCAATCTAAGAGATCAAGATTTAATTCGCAAGGCATTCGAAGCTCTCGGCAGCACACAAGAACAGGTAGGTACCTGGCGCCACTATCAACCATTGTTCGTGTACAGCAATGTAGGAAATGCTTACTGCTACGTATATGAGAGCTTCACCTATTTATTGAAGGCCGTTCTTGTGAAGTTCGAAGCGCAGGAATTTCTGGAAGAGATCATGCGCAAGTTCGTTGATCGCCTTCGCAGATTGCGGGAGTATGCCGAGATGACGCAGGTGCAGGTAGGAGAGGACCGCGATTCGGTTTCATGGTCTTCCGGGCACAGACCTGGCGATTCGAAGCCTGAGGGATGGGCAACTGCGAGTGTCTTTTCCTTCTTGCAGGCATACCGGCGCCTACTAGGCGTGCTGGCGCGCCGTGATTCGCTTCGGGCTTTGCCAGGAGGTGGGTTGCTCCGAGTTCCAGATCCGCTCAAGTCCCTGAAGGAACGCGGGGATACCTGGTCTACAGCTGGGGGAACAACAGTCGCTGACGATCTGATAACACTATTTGTGAATCCAGTTCGGATGGGCAGAGGCCAGGACTTTTCCGAACCGGACGATCAACCGATTGAAGAATGGCAAGCTCGTTCAGCTATTTTGTTCGGTCCTCCTGGAGCGAGCAAAACAACCTTGGCTCGGTTGGTGGCTCGAGTGCTCGGGTGGAAGTACGTCGAGCTTCATTCCAGCCATTTCGTTGCGGAGGGTATCCAAGCGATTCAGAGCACCGCAGATCGAATTTTCCGCTACTTGATGGAGCTGGATCATGCGGTGGTTCTGTTTGATGAACCCGACGAGTTGGTTAGGGAGAGAGATGACTCATCGGACGCATTTGGTCGTTTCTTGACGACCAGTATGCTTCCGAAACTTGCCGAGCTATGGAAGCAGCAGCGTATCATCTATTTCATCGCCACGAACCACGTTAGGTATTTCGATGCGGCTATTATCCGGAGCGAAAGATTCGATTTGCTTGCGCTAACACCTCCGCCGTCGTTCGCCAGGAAGCGGGGAGAACTGAAGAAGCGTCTCCAGATACTAACAGGGCGCGACGTCAATATCCGCGTGAGCAGGGAACAGATCGAAGCGAGCCTTGCACGCCTACGACCTCATTCGGACAAAGTGAAAGCGCAGATGAATCTATCGGCCGAAACGGAATTGCCAGCCGAAACGGAACTACCAATTGCCAATCAACTTGCCAAATTTGTCCTTATTCGTTGGGACCAGATCGACGAACTTGCAGTTCAATTGGAGCGGCTAATTCCTAAGCGGGGTTCAATCACGGTTGATCCTGAATTGTTGACCAGCGCACTGCAGAGGGTCGTGGATCATAGATTGGGCCGTTTGAAGACCTACTTGGACTATATGAGCGACGCCGAGCAGGCCCGCCGGGACTTCCAGCGGAAGCCGGTCTACGAGGTGAGGAACTTCTCCGGCACTAGTTTGCCACGAGGAGTTAGGCGTTCAGGCGAGAACCTCTGGCTAAAATGTGAATCTGGAGTCTGTCCGAGAAAGGTTGGAAAGTACGATGTTCTGCAAACAAACCTTCCTGGAGTGGTAGACCTAGACCCTGATTGATCCGCGAGCCGTAGCGGGCCGGACTGGCGATTGTTTGGGGTAAGACGGTGGGGTAAGACGACCCTCGGAAACGTCAAAAACATGGAGCTGGCGGAGGGAATTGAACCCCCGACCCTCTGATTACAAATCAGATGCTCTACCAACTGAGCTACGCCAGCCTTGTAGTTGGAGCGGGAGACGGGAATCGAACCCGCGACCAACAGCTTGGAAGATTCCCGAGCGTTCGTAAATAAAAGACTTACGCGCCCAGGGCGTCGTTTACTGGCCCCGCAACCCATTCATTCCACGTTCAGGATATCAAAGGTTCGGGGTGAACGGAGTAACTGGAGTAACGGAATTTGGCGGCGAATCTATTGCTAGCGCACCCTCGCGGCTTTCCGGCGGCCATCAAGGTAAACGCGGAACTCGTCCAAGCTCACCTTGTTGTGCCGGGCGTCATAGGTTTTGCCGTCCCGGTTGTACGGGCATGTCTTCTGAACTATCAGGAAGTTCCCTGGCCGTAGACAGCGGGCTATCCTCCGAGGCTCCTCTGGCAGCGACTCGGCTTCTGAGCTATCGGTTTCGGAGTCATCATCGGGTTCGGGACTGTCGGGCGTCCAGGATGACGATACGTACTCGTCGCCGACGGTCATGAGTTCTTCTGTGTAACTATTCCGACCAATGCTACCGATCCCGGTTGGCTCAAGCTGTCGCGTCTCCAGCCAGAAATAACTCCACTGCGGATCGGAACGGAATGAATCGAAGATCAGGCGCACGGGTTTCACCAAATACAGCGTGCCATCCGTTAATAGCTCGATGCATCCAGGCTCTCGGTCGCTCGCTTCCGCTCCTATGAGATCCATTCCGCCGCCGAACGGAAGCAGCATGTGATTCAGGTTCGGCTTTCCCACCTTGTTCAAAACGTCGGCGATAGCATCGAGTTCTTCCCACGTGGCGCGATTGGGAATAGCCACTGGAAATAGTCGCCGCTGAAGCTCCAGCCACTCGAATGCGTTGAGTGCCTGGAAGCGAGTATACGGTAGAGGGATTTCCTGAGATTGGACGTCCATGGCTCGATTTTACCAAGGGCCGCAAGTTGCCGAGAAGCCGAACTGCCGGGTCGGCATAATTGACTTACCATTCTCACCGGCAGACGGTTCAAGCTGAAACGCGACACCCTCGCCGCGTGGCAATGACATAATTTAGTTGACCCTCCCCCAGCGTTCAACAAAGGAGCGGTATGAGCCACACTGGTCGTTACATCGTGTACTTCGGCGATACGTCCTCGGTCGTAAAAGCTGAATCACCAGACGACGCTGTCACCATGGTCTCCCTCGACTATGAGAAGCAGTGGGGAGAAGGCGCATTCGATCAATATGACGTCAGCGTCGAGCCGGAAGAAGTCGACGATTACTGATGGTCTGTAGCATTGGCCGAGATCCTCGGTGAGCGTGATGGCGTCAAAACCTAAGAAGTTCCAGGGCGCAAGAGGTTATTTTACGGATGACGCAAAAATCAATATCCTGAAGGACTTCATGGCTGGTATGAGCGTCAAGGAGATCGCGAAAAAGTATAAAGATCCCGTCTTCGGCAAACCATACATGGATGAGCTCTGGGATATTCTTCGTGAAGAGGTCAGACGTCAGCACGCCTCTTCTAAACGCAAAATTGATTAAAATGCCACCCTTAGACCGTTTGTAATCAGGCGGATACGGGGAGACCCCATTGACTTCCAAAGCTTATCAGGCTATGCTGACTTTTCCCTTCACCAAATCTTATGAAGGGACCACTCCATCTATACGTCGTTCGTTTCAATTCAGCCGCTGGCACTCACTTTCGGCGGGCAAAAACCAGACAGGAAGCACTAGCAATAGCCCGTGAGTTGCGGAGTGCGGGGCACTTTCCCCGCGTCCTCGACGTCCACACAGGGAAAACTATCTATGGCCGTCAGCCATTTTCAACTGACCAGCGAAAGGCAGCGTAACCTTCCCCGATTCGCCGTCGCTGCGATCCTCGGTCCGCGCAGCGGGATCGCTGGACTACCTCTCCAACTTACTGGACTGCTTCTCTAAAGGAGCGGTACTGCCTTTGCATCCACTTCGATGGAGAGCCTCCCTTGCAAACGAGGTCCATCAGTTCATTCAACTGATGATCACAAAGTGTCAAAATTACCTTGCGATTGGACGCGGAGTCGTTCCATACTGAAAAGATCTTTCTCTGAATTGTTTCCGGGGGCTCGTTCCGACTTACTATAACTCCGAACCGCCCAATCCGATCTCCCAAGTAAGTAGCGGTCTGGTTGATTGTAGCCAGCTCTAGCTTGTCCATGTTCTTCGTCTCGAACATGATGACGATTCCGTCATGGGTGTTGCGGATGTAGTCCCAGAAGGTGTCGTCTGAATCATTCGAGAAGATTATGTCTCTACGTTCTGTGCCGTCAATCGTGCGGCTCTCCAGTTTGCCGTCGATCAATTCCGGGTTGAAGAGAAAATTGAGAATCTCCAATACGAGCCGCTGGTAATCGGCGGCGCGTTCGCGGCCAGACGGAATTGCCTTTAAACGCTCCTTCAAAGATTCTGCCTGTTGACACGCATTCTCGTCTATGTAGTCCACCGCAGGTTGAGCCTGCGCGGCTTGTTGTTCGCGAGAGCGCACGTATCGATCAATTAATGCGATGTCACGTCGGGTGATCGTTATTACGTCGCGTTTGCCCACCGGTTTGGTTTCCGCCCCCGGTTGGTCTTGGAGCGATTTCCGCGCGGCTCGCTGTGCTGCCAGATATGCGTTGAATTCGGTCCGCAGAAAGTCGTCGTAGTTGATCCAGGGAAGGGCACGGACCAGCCGACGCGGCACGAAAATGATGGGCGCACCATCGGATTCACTTATCGGGAGATCCTCGTAGGAATCCTCCCATTGATTGCTCTCGTGGTTGTAGATGTGAGTTACGGGGACGCCTTGCTGCATAGGGAGGTTCCAGATCTCGCATTGCCGCTGGGTATATCCAATTAAAAAGCGTTTCAGAATATTGGCTGCGATGTCACTCACGCGGTCCGGTCCGATGCCAGCAGAGACTAGCTGCATCTCTTCCACGTGGCGTACACCACGTTTTTGCAATTCTGGTGAGCAGGCTAAAGTCTCGATGATGAGTTCGGTCAGGTGCGTCCCGACACCGGAACCGCGTCTGCCATGCTGCGTGTAGCCCAGGCCGATGGCTGCCACCTCGGGAAAGTCGAGGATCCTTCGGGCTTCGTTCTGCTCCCCTCGGCGCAGGGCATCGATGCCCACGTTAAAAACGCTTATTAGCGCCTCATGCAGATTCCGGTATTCTGGATCGCGACTCTTGTATAGGAGGAAGGGATCAATGCCGAGCGGAAGATCGACGCCGATCCGGGGAATGACAAAATCCACGTCATACTGTGAAATGCCGCGAAGAAGAGGAGAGCGCGGATCGATTTCGGCCATCCATCAATCCTCTTCCTGCTCGTCTTCGTCGGCTTCCTGATCTTCTTCGTTTTCAGACTCAACTGCGTGGTCACTGCTAGTCGCGAAATACTCCTCGATTGTGATTCGATCCAGGCGGTCGAGGTCGAAGTAGAAGCCCGCCGCATAGTCGCCCTTGATCCATGAGTCGAATGGGCTGTGGCCCAAGGTTTCCTCAAGATCCGCCTTTGAAGGATATTCTTCTTCCTCTGTGGCGTCCTGACTGAGTACCACGTCTAGGGCGGCTTCGATTGTTCTGGCCTGACTCAGCAGATTCCCAAGGCGGCTCAACTGTTGCTTGTTAGTGCTGTCGAATCGTTGCAGACTCTGCTGAACTGATCGGAGCGTTACAAGCACATCCGGGTAGACCGGATTGTCTCCGGCGGGAACAAATTCTTTCACGCGATCTAAATAGATATCGCCTTCAATCAGCCCCTTGGCATCCCGCACAATATGGTTGGATTGCTCGACGACGAGGTGAGTGACTTCGAGCATCGCCTTCCCCTTCGCTAGCTTGTCGATTTCTTGGTAAAAACCGGCTAAATGACTGGTGAGAGCGTCGCAGCGAGCAATATTCTTCCGCGCAAATTTGAGCGCGGTATCAACCCGAGTGACGGCCGCGCGAACGCTTTCTAGCTGTTGCGTTCGAAGATTTCGCTGTTCTTCCATAGCATTAACCCTTTCAGCCTCGGCCTTCGCACGTTTCTCAGCGCGAAGCGCTTTCGCCGCTGCTTTTGATTGTCCAGTGATGTGCTCAGCGGTCACGAGTTCTCCATCAGAGGCATGGAAACCCAAGGGTTGTTCACGGGTTGTGTCAATATTCCCCGAAAGCAAGGCTCTAGGGGCAATGGATTTGATTACAAAAAGAATTATACCGCTCTGGGATTTATATTCCGGCCTAGCGTAGCCAACGTGCGGCAACACCGGCGGCGACTTCCATTAGCGTCGAGTCGGCCACGTTGAAGATCACCAGCGCGGTGCCGGAGCGAAGGATCTCGGTCAAGACTCGCGGCTCGTCGACACCGAGTATATAGGTCGATTTCACATCCCTGCCAGCGCCGAGCGCGGCCAGCAGGGGTTCGACGTCGGTGCGGTCGACGACCGAGTCGGGCACCGGTACAACAATGATGCTGGTCATCGCGACGCCGCCTGTCTGTAGGCTCCGCGTAGAGCGTTTTCGTGGCGGATCACCAGGGGCGTTTTGTCATCGCGCTCCAGACCCTGCGGCTCGATGCCCTTGTCGGCGTCCATCAATTCGGGCCGTGCTGCGCCGGACGAACTCCACGCTATCGAAGAAGCTGGGGGTCGACCCCAAGGTGGCGGCGGATCAGAGGGGACACGGTCTCGGTGTCTCTATAACGGTCTATGCAATTTCCGATTTGGCGCAGAAGCGGGCAGCCGTGAACCAGTCTGGAAGTGGCCTTATCGGAGTAAACGGAGTAAAGCGGCTGAGAAGAGGGTTTGGTGGGTTGCGCTATCTCGATGAAACTTTGGAGCGGGAGACGGGAATCGAACCCGCGACCAACAGCTTGGAAGGCTGTGACTCTACCACTGAGTTACTCCCGCCCGGGTTTCCTCTGTTATTCTAACGCAATGCGCCGCCTTTGCTATACTGAACACTAGTCCAAAGCCCCCGATTCCGGGGCAGTAGATGGCATCGGACAGGTGGGTGAGTGGTTAAAGCCAACAGACTGTAAATCTGTCACTCCTTGCGAGTTACGAAGGTTCGAATCCTTCCCTGTCCACCAGAGTTTTTAGGTTTAGGCCGTTGTAGCTCAGTTGGTAGAGCGTCCGTGACGGAAGGTCATCGGTTCGGCGGTATAGGGCCGACGTAGCTCAGTTGGTAGAGCACGTCCTTGGTAAGGACGGGGTCACCGGTTCAATTCCGGTCGTCGGCTCCAGATTTTTGAAGTGGTACTTGTACGTGCTCGGCAGCGTTCCGACCGGTAAGCACTACATCGGAATCGCCTCAGACGTAGAGAAACGTCTGGTGGAGCACAACACGAAATCCGGACGTTGGACCAGCGCCTTCAAGCCGTGGAAGCTGCTCGGTGCCGAGGAACACGCGGACCGCTCGGCGGCTGCGCAGCGAGAAAGATTTCTTAAGAGCCGCGCTGGAATTGAGGCGCGAAAGGAGTTGATCAGAGAATGGCGAAGGAAAAATTCGATCGCAGCAAGCCGCATTGTAACGTAGGCACAATCGGGCACATCGATCACGGCAAGACCACGCTGACGGCGGCCATCACGCAGACGCTGGCCAAGCACAATCCCAAGGTGAAGTTCCGGAGTTTCGATTCGATCGACAACGCGCCGGAAGAAAAAGCACGCGGCATCACTATCGCGGTGGCGCACGTAGAGTATGAAACCGCCAAGCGGCACTACGCGCACGTCGATTGTCCCGGCCACGCCGACTACATCAAGAACATGATCACCGGCGCGGCGCAGATGGACGGAGCGATCCTGGTTGTCGCGGCGACGGACGGCCCCATGCCCCAGACGCGCGAGCACATTCTGCTAGCTCGGCAGGTGGGAGTGCCTTACATTGTCGTCGCGCTGAACAAGGTCGACATGGTGGACGATCCGGAGCTGCTGGAGCTGGTCGAACTCGAAGTGCGCGAGCTGCTCACCAGCTACGGATTCCCGGGCAACGATCTGCCGGTCGTGAAGGTCAGCGCGCTGGGAGCCTTGAACAAGGAAGAGAAGTGGGAAAAGTCGGTGGAAGAGCTGATGGATGCGGTGGACAACTACATTCCGCAGCCGGCTCGCGAGAAAGACAAGCCGTTCCTGATGCCGATCGAAGACATTTTCTCCATTCAGGGGCGCGGCACTGTGGTGACCGGAAGGATCGAGAAGGGGATCTGCAAGGTCCAGGAAGAAATGGAAATCGTCGGCTTCCGCGATACGCGCAAGACGGTGGTCACCGGCGTCGAGATGTTCAAGAAGCTGTTGGATCAGGGCGAGGCTGGCGATAACGTCGGCTTGCTGCTGCGCGGTATCGAAAAAGACGACGTGGAGCGCGGGCAGGTAATCGCTAAGCCGGGGTCGATCAAGCCGCACAAGAAGTTCAAGGGCGAAGTTTACGTCCTGAGCAAGGACGAAGGCGGGCGGCACACGCCGTTCTTCAAGGGCTACCGGCCACAGTTCTACTTCCGGACCACTGACGTGACCGGGGTGGCGCAGT
>JAOAPR010000088.1 GCA_025463005.1 Bryobacterales bacterium
GGGAAGGCGATGCTCGACTGCTCCGTATTCGTGTGTACGATGTCAAACTGAATGATTGGATTCGTAGCCCGCGACACTCGGCAGCCCAGTGTCGATGGGACCCATAGCAGTTAGCGTTGGGCTTTCCATCGGAGGCATTGCATGTATTACGAAACAGAAAAGAACAACCACGGCCTGCGCTACAATCCCCTCAAGGCGTGCGTCGTGCCACGCCCGATCGGGTGGCTCACGACGATGAGCGCGGCGGGCGTCGTAAACCTTGCGCCGTTCAGCTTCTTCAACGTGCTCAGCTACGATCCGCCATTCGTGCTGTTCTCTGCTGGCAGTCACGAGGAGGACGGCGGTAAGAAGGATTCGGTCATTAATGTGGAGACGACCGGCGAATTCGTATACAACATGGCAACATGGGCACAGCGCGATCAGATGAACCAGACGGCTCTTATCGTCGAGCGTTGCCTCGACGAGATGGCGGCGACCGGGCTCGATTCTCTGCCCTCTCGGCTCGTGCGCCCACCCCGCGTGAAAGGTTCGCCTGTGCACTTCGAATGCCGACTGCATCAGATCGTAACGCTCCCCGGCCACAAGCCGTCATCGGAGCACCATGTGGTCATCGGCCGCGTAGTCGCCGTCCATATCGACGATGCGGCGCTGACTGTCGACGGTCGCGTCGACGTCCTCAAGATACGGCCGATCGCCCGACTCGGATACAAGGATTACACCAGCGTCGAGTCTGTGTTCCAAATGGAGAAACAGACACCCGAAGACTATTTAGTCCCGCGGCAAAGTGAGTAGTTGAGCACAGAAGCCTTTATCAGTGCAGCCGGCCGACCAAGCCGCCCGTGTCAGCGCGAGATTCAGCGGTCAAGTGCTATTGTTCATCAGCGCGTTTGCAAAGCCAAGACTCGGAGGTTCGAAGATGCCACGTCAGCGGCTGTTCGTCCTGTTCGCGTTCCTCACTACGAGCGTGCACGCGCAATGGTTGAACTTTCCCACACCCGGAACGCCGCGCACGCGGGACGGCAAACCCAACCTGGCCGCGCCTGTGCCGCGCGCCACTGACGGCAAGCCGGACCTCTCTGGTGTTTGGATGCATGAGCTCACCTCCGTCGCGGAAATGAGGCGCCTTTACGGCGCCAGCATCGATGCCGCCGTCAAAGTAGATGTTCCGGGAATGGAGATCGGCACGCAACACAAGTACGCCTTCAACATCCTCGTGGACTTCAAGCCCGAAGAATCGCCGATGCGGCCCGAAGCCGCGGAAATCCTCAAGCGCGCCGCCAATCGCAACCCTGCGGACGTTTGCATGGGTCACCCCGGCATCCCGCTCGCCGATCTCCTCTCCGAACCGATTAAGATCGTTCAATCACCCCGGCTGACCGTTGTCTTATATGAAGTCGACAACTTGCGTCGACAGATTTACACCGATGGCCGCGGACTGCCAAAGGAGTTCGATTATCCGGCCTTCCACGGCTACTCGGTTGGGCATTGGGAGCGCGATGTCCTTGTCGTGGAAACTGCAGGCTTCAACGATAAAACCCCGCTCGACGCTATGGGCCACCCTCATAGTGACGCTCTGCGCATCACGGAACGCTACCGGCGCCGGGACTTCGGACACTTGGATGTCGAAATGACGTTCGATGACCCCAAGATGTACACAAAACCCTTTGCCATCAGGGTTCCCCACGATCTTCTGGCCGACTCCGACATCTTCGAAAGCTTCTGCGACGAAAACGAGAGGGACCGCTCCCACCTCCAAAAACAGTAGACGGTTTATCCGTCGATTTAGCGTCTGGACGACGGTGCATCTGGAAACGCGACAGTTACCGTGCCGCAAGCCTTTCGAGACTGAGCACGAAGCCGGCGGCGAGGTGATGGAGGAATGCCGCCGCGGCTCTCCATGGGTCCCGGAGCCGACCCACTTAGCCGGTTCGCCGGTCAACCAGTACTCAAGACTCTCCCAGAAACTGTCTTCGCGTTCCCTCGGGTTCCTAGGCAGAAGATGTGCCGCATTCTCGTTTTTGATTAAGATACAACGAGGACGACATCGTGCGACAGCATAACCTTTTACTTCGTATCGGATTAGCGATTGAACTAACTGTTCTCGCCGGCCTCGGATTGGCCCAGCCGCAGCCTCCAGGGCAGACGCTTTTTCAGCGGAACTGTGCGAGTTGCCACTCGGCTGAGGGTGCGGGGCCTGCGATGGCCGCGCTTAATGCAATGTCGACCGAGAGCATCTTCGACGCTTTGATGAAGGGCAAGATGAGAGAGCAAGCGGCTGGGATCACGAGCCGCGAGCGCCGTAATGTGGCTGAGTTCCTGGGTAAGCGTCCGCTGAACGATCCGGCGGCCGGTGATGTGACCAAGATGACGAACCGGTGTGCGGTGAATTCGGCGCTTGGCGATTTCAATGTGGAGGCATGGTCGGGGTGGGGCGGGGTGACCAACGCCCGGTTCCAAACGGAACGCGCAGCGGGACTGAAGGCGGCGGATGTGCCCAAGCTCAAGCTGAGGTGGGCTTTTGGACTTCCGGGCGGTTCGAGCCTTTATTCGCAACCGGCCGTGGCCTTCGGCCGTGTGTTTGTGGGCAGCGATGACGGTGTCGTGTATTCAATGGATGCCAAGTCCGGTTGCGTACATTGGGCCTTCCGCGCGGACTTGTTTGGACGCTTTGCGCCGATTGTTGCGCCCATTACCGGATACCCGGGTACGCGTTATGCGATCTATTTCGTGACTCGGTCCACCACGGCTTATGCGATTGACGCGCAGGACGGCAAGCTGCTGTGGAAGACGCAAGTAAAAGACGGCCTCAACAATTTAAGCGCCACGGCGGCTTATCATGACGGGCGGCTTTACGTGCCACTGTCGGGTACCGAGACGCTGACGGGGGCGAACCTGGACTACGAATGCTGCAAGTCGCGGGGAGCCATCGCCGCAGTGGATGCGAATACGGGCAAAGTGTTGTGGCGGGTACAGAGCATTCCCGAACCGTTGCGCGTGCTGGGCGAAAACTCGCGCGGCAAGCAGATGTGGGGTCCGGCGGGCGCTTCGGTGTGGAACACACCAACGGTGGACGCCAAGCGCAAGCTCATCTATGTGGGGACCGGCAACAGCTTCGGGCGCATTGCCGCGTCGACGAGTGATTCGATCCTGGCGCTGCGGATGCAAGACGGCAAGTTGATGTGGCACCACCAGGAGTTTTCAGGCGATTCGTTCATGAACGGCTGCAAGGCGACCAATGCGGCCGATACGAATTGCCCGGAAAAGCTCGGGCCGGACTACGATTTCGGCGGCTCGTCGGCGATTCTGCAAACGGTGAATGGCAAGGACATCCTGGTGGCCGCGGGCAAGGGCGGAGTGGCGGTGGGGCTCGATCCGGGGGCGGACGGTAAGCTGTTGTGGCGTACGCAACTGTGGGAAACACAAGCTCCCTCCGCGTCTGGCCTGGTAGTTTGGGGCGGCACGGCCGACGGGAAGCGCGTTTACTATCCTTTGCAGCAGGCCGGTGGCGGATTGAAAGCTCTGCAGCTCGAAACCGGCAAAGTGGATTGGAATGCGGCCATAAATGCCGATCGGCGAGGCCAAGCTGGTCCGGCAAGTTCGATTCCGGGCGTTGTCTTTACGGGCGGTTGGGACGGCATTTTGCGGGCAGTGGACGAGGCGGGAAAAGTCATTTGGAGTTACGACGCCAATCGAGACTTCCAGACCGTCAACGGCGTTGTCGCCAATGGCGGTTCGTTTGGCTCGGCTGGGCCTGTTGTCGCCGGAGGCATGGTTTATGTTTCGTCCGGCTATACGGGCATCATGGGCGGTTCGCAGGGAAACGTGGTGCTGGCGTTTGGCGTGGAGTAGCGAGCTGCGCGACAGCCAGCGTTTCCTTGCGGCAAGTTCCGAAAAGAACTGCACCCCCGCCCCCGCCCTTGTGTGCCGAGATGCGCCGTCAGTTACCAAGAACCAGCTTCGTGCTAGTTCCACCGAGCCAAATCTCCGTAACGCGATACCTGCCGTCCCTATTGTCGTAAACCACGGAAGTGTTCGAGTACTTCTCGCCGTTGGTTTCCACCTTCGCCGTCGTCTCAACGCTTTGCTTCGTTGAATAGATCTTGACTTTGTCTCCGTCTACTTGGACTTTGTAGTCGCCCGGGGCGAGTTTCGTTCCCGCGACCGTGGCTTGCTCGAAAAGCGTCAACCGCCGGTCCCCCGCCTGGGCTACCACAGCGATCGCACTTGCCGCCAATATGAGTCTCAACAGTTTCATTATGGATTCCTTTCTATGCGGTGAATCAGATGTACCCCGCACCTCTAACGATGTTCAAAATGCGGGTAGGTACCGGCTAATGCGGTGATCTTACGGTAAGGAATAGGTAATACGTAGTTCTTCCAACCACTTCATGCGGCCCAAATATGGGATTGCGGAGAGGAATATTCCGAGGATTTCCAAAGCTCTAATTTGAAGTTGCTCATATATCTTTGACCGACGCGGTTTAGGGCGTCACGTTTGCCACCCCTGGCTCTTCGGGCAAAGTGGCGGGCGATATGATGGCTTTCCATGGCTGAAACTCTGAAGTGCCCAAGCTGCGGAGCGGAAACCGAACCGGATGCGCGGAAGTGCACCAAATGCCAGTACTACCTGAAATCTGAACTTGAATGCCTACGTTCGATTGATGCTTCGGTCGGGATCATGAAGCGTATCCTCATCTGGTGGCTCGTCGTGTCGTTTCTCGGCGCGGCTGCTTATCTCGCCTTCAGGCGATGGTGAAGCGTTACGCAATCCGATTACAATTTCACGGCGATTTCCCAGAACCAGCCTTCTGGCTCGCCTCGACAGCCCACATCGGGTCGGACGTTACGTGCCCATATGTCCCCACCGTTCAAGAGCTTTCTACACGAGCTTCTGCCGCGAGAGCGGTAACTCGCGGATGCGCTTCCCGGTTGCCGCAAAGATGGCGTTACAAAGGGCGGGGGCAAACGGCGGGACACCGGGTTCGCCCACCCCGGCCGGCGGGGCGTCGCTCTCCACGATGTAGACGCGCGTTTCGAGTGGTGCTTCGTTCATGCGCACCACAGGATAGTTGTTAAAGTTGCTTTGGTCGATCTTGCCGGCAGTGGCCGTGATTTCGCCCATGAGAGCCAGCGAAGCGCCAAAAACGGCCGCACCCTCGAACTGTGACCGCACGCGATCGGGACTGACGATCATGCCGGCATCGACGGCCATATCGACGCGCGGAATGGAGATCTTTCCGGCCGGGCTGACAGCGACCTCGACCACCGTGGCGATGTAGCTGAGGAAGCTGCGGTGCGCCGCAATGCCCAGCGCGTGCCCTTTGGGAAGACGGCGCTTGCCCCAACCGGATTTCTCGGCGACCAGCTCGACCACCTTACGCAAACGCGCCGTATCGACCGGATACTGCTCGATCGGGCCCATGTTGGGGTAATCCACGCCTTGCGCCTTCAGGTCTACCAAGCGGGGCGGACCGATGAGATCGAGCAGATAATCCTTCGGATCGCGGCCCGCGGCGTGGGCCAGTTCGTCGGCGAAGGAGCACACGGCGAAGGCGTGATAGATGTTGGCTACCGAACGCAGCCAGCCTATGCGGACGTGATTCACCGCCTCGCCATTTTCCGCGCGGTGATTGGGGAGGGCGTAGGGCGTGTCGGTGAAGCCCATACCGAGCTCTCCCGCGCTGCCCGACTTCACGTCCAGAGCGAAAGTGGAATTGATGGACGGGAAGACAGAACGTTGCAGCCAGGCCACTGGTTTTCCGGATTGATCCAGGCCTGCCTTCATGTACAGGGCGGCGACGGAGTGATAGTAGTCGAAGTGAATGTCGTCTTCGCGCGTCCAGACGACCTTAACGGGCTTGCCGAGCTGTTTCGAGAGGATGGCAGCTTCAGCGCAGTAGTCCGGCTTCGACTTGCGCCCGAAACCTCCGCCCAGTAAGGTGACGTTGCAGATCACATTCTTCTTGTCGATGCCCACCGCTGCCGCGACCGTGTCCTGCACCGCCTGCGGATTCTGCGTGGGTGCCCATAGCGTGCATTTGCCGTCACGAAAGTCAGCGACGGCCACAACCGGCTCCATGGCAGCGTGCGCGAGGTGCGGAACGTAGTAATCCGCCTCCAGGATTTTCGTGGCGGCGGCAAAGCCTTTGTCAACGTCGCCCACATTTCGAACTACCTTCCCCGGCTTGCGGGCGGTGGCTTGCAATTGCTGCTTGTATTCCGAAGACGTATAGCTGGCATTCGGGCCCGGATCCCAAGAGACCTTGAGCTTCTTACGGCCCTGGAAGGCGGACCAAGTGTTATCGGCAATCACGGCGACGCCGCCCAGCGCCTGAAAGGCATGCGGAGGCTTGAAGGCCGGGATCTCGACGGTACGGGAAACGCCGGGTACCTGGAGGGCCTCCTTGTCGTCAAAAGATAGAAGCTTGCCGCCCAGCACCGGCGAGTGTTCGACGGAGGCGTAGACCATGCCATCGACCTTGGCGTCCATGCCGAAGACTGCCTTGCCGTGCGTGATATCGGAGAGGTCGTAGACAGGAAGGTCCTTGCCGATATAGCGATATTCCGATTTTTTCTTAAAGATGAGCTTGGACTTATCGGGGACCGGAAGCTTGGCGGCAGCGGCCGCCAGCTCGCCATAGCCTAGCTTCTTGCCGCTCGGACTGTGGACCACCTGGTGTAGCGTCGCCTTGCATTGGGAAACCGGGACGCTCCACTGGTTGGCGGCGGCCTGTTCGAGCATCGAGCGAGCCGATGCACCGCATTCCTGCATCACGCTGAAGAAACTGCGGACGGAATGCGAGCCGTCGGTGTTCTGATCGCCGTATTTCTCATCACCGATGGCCTGCTCGATCTTGACGCGCTTCCAATCAGCCTCCATCTCGTCGGCCAGGATCAGAGGGACCATGGTCCGGCTGCTGGTTCCCATTTCCGAACGATGGGCAACGATTAACACAGTTCCGTCAGACTTGATGCCCACAAACACGTTGGGAGAGAAGACGGCAGTCTCGAGCGCGGCCAATGCGCGTGTAGGGAGAACCCGCGCGCCCAGCACAAGAGCACCGGCTCCAAATGCCTGCCGAAGGAAGCTACGGCGGCTGGAGTTGTCGATGGTTTTCATGCCTTCTCCTTCGCAGCGAGGTGGATGGCAGCGCGAATGCGCTGGTAGGTGCCGCATCGGCAAATGTTACCCGTCATGGCGTCGTCGATGTCTTTGTCGGTTGGCTTGGGCGTCTGTTTCAGCAGCGAGGCAGCCTGCATGATTTGGCCCACCTGACAATATCCGCACTGCGGAACGTTCAATGCCTCCCAAGCCTTTTGCAGTGGATGGCTGTCATTAGAAAGGCCTTCGATGGTCGTGACTTCCTTCCCGACGACGCCGCGGACGGGGGTAACACAAGAGCGGATGGCGACCCCATCCTGGTGGACGGTGCAGGCGCCACACAAACCCATGCCGCAACCAAATTTCGATCCGGTGAGTCCGACTACGTCTCGCAGATACCAGAGCAAAGGCATCTCCGGATCGCCATCAAACTGGCGCGGAGAGCCGTTAATTTTGAGTGTGATCATTTCAAATTTCTCGAACTGCCTTCAGCATACTCCAAACTTCAAAACTCCGGATGCAGGACCGGGTTTCGCTAGCGAGCCGCTTTAGCTAGGTCGTAGAGCCTGCGACTACGACTTGGTCCCCTGATTGGCAAGAACTGATTTGCTAGATTATTCTAGCTGTGCGTTCGAGGGGTATTCCGTTCTTCGACAGTCGGCAAATCGGGATGAGCAAATCCGAACGAGCCGCTCTGGCAGCTTGCCTGAAAAGGCTGGCGATTTTGTTTCTGGCTGGGTTACCACTTACGCCAGCAAGTGTGGAAGCCCAAAGCCTGGAATCCCATACCCTGGTACGCAAGTCAGATTTCTCAAATCGTCCACCAGAGCGTACCGCTCGCCCCCATCCCTGAAACGCGCAAAAACTTCCGGTGTCTAATGAACAGGAAGCTTGATGAGGCGAGCATCGTTTCAGGCGGGTTTGCTGCTGTTGCTGGGCGCGACCATGTTTGCGCAAGCACGGGTCCAGCAATTCCGTGCCGACGTCACGGACGCAGTTGGCAGAGCCAGCGGGCAGGTGGTGCTAACCAGCGACCAGCTAGTTTTCGTGAGCGACAGCAAACCGGAGGCATCCTTTGCAGCGCCGCGACATGACATCCAGGACATTAACGTTGACGGCAATCTCATCGCGATTCAGCTTCGCAATCCCATCCGGGATGCTTCAGGCGAGCGAAATCGCATCACTCTGAGAGCGGCGGACGAGAGTGCTGCGGCCGCGGTCAGTAGCTGGTTCAATCGCGGCTCCTCCGCTACATCGGTCACCTCTGGCGACGCCCCGAGGAGAGACGATTCCTCGGCCGCGATACGCAGTTATCAGGCACATCATAAGAAGCGGTTCGGAGGATCCAGGGGAAGACTTCTGGTGACCAATACCGGCTTGGCCTACGAGTCCATCGACAATGTGGGCGATTCGAGACGTTGGGAGTACCAGGACATCAAAGAACTGAAGCTGCGCAATCCTTATGAGCTGGAAATCGAGCCCTTCAACGGCGATAAGTATACTCTGGAGCTTGAGGGCCAAGGCATGAGCAACGGAGAATATCAGGAACTTATCGACCGCATAACGAAGGCGCGAGTGGCGCCTAGGAAATAGCCTCTTTCAAGAATGTCTGACTCGACTTCGCAGGACCCAAAATTACCGCCACCCGATCCCGACCCGGAGCGCACACCTCCGCCGGTTCCGAATTGGCCACCGTCTCCGGACCCTAACTCGCCAGGGCCGGACGTGATCGATCCGGGCATGCCGCCAGAACCTTCGCCGGCCTGATATCGTCTAGCGATAAAATGTGGATGCGATGCGGTATCTGGTTCGCGCACGTCTCAAGCCGGGCTGTGAGCAGTCCGTTCTCAAGGCCATTGAGACGGGAACGTTAGGCCTAGGCTCGGTCGCCGAGGGCGAATACCTTCGCAACATGCAGGAAGCCCGGCTCTGCCCGGACGAAACCACGCGCTGGGTCGAGGTCTGCTACTGTCCAACCCCGCTTCAGGAAGAACGTCCCTATTGGGAGCAGTACTTTGAGCTGACGCGAGTTCAAGATGCCCACGACCGCAGCAAATGCCGGGATTACAACGGTTCGGAACCTTGGGCTTGCGAGAACTGCGACTGCACGGAGCGACTCGAGCAGAAGCTCGCGACCTTGGGCGAACCGTTTCTTGCTGCGCTCAAGCGCAAGGCCTGAGCGCTACCTCGTCGACCCTCCAGGCCCCTGCGCCGGACCCGAGATGTGCTGCAAGTCGAAATTGTCCTCCTGGCAGATGTACTCCATCAGCTCTGTTCCTGCCATGATGCGCGCCCGTCCCACCGTCGTGAACGGCTTGGCGTACGCGCCGGGATCGTCGATGGTGACCTCAATCGACATGTTCCCCATGTCGGTCCGCGTGTAGCGTTCCGTGGTGTGGAGTTTTTCCGTGTGAGGGTGGCCCACATAGTCGAACCAGAACTTGTCTTTGAACCCGACCGTATCCACTACCCAGGTCTGCCCATCCCAGCGCCCGATCGAATGCCCGTACCAGGCCGGATCCGGATCCTCGGGATGCTTGCGCCCGTCCATGAAAATCTGCCGCCAGCTATGGATGTTGCCCTCGAACACGATGAAGTAGATGCCGGGAGTCTGCGCGATCCGCCATGGATACGGGGATCCACGCGGAATGCCGGCCGGCAGGCAATTCGATTCCGGATCGTCTTTCGACTGCCGCGTCTTAACGAGCTGTTCCGCCCACGGCAGCATCACCACCGAATCGCCGGATTTCAGGGCCCGTGAAATGTCCGCGTCGCTCGAGCCGCCGCCCAGCCAGACTCCTGACAGGTCCGGCGTTCCGTCCGCCAGCTTCGGTGCCGGTCCTGTGGGCGGTGGTGGCTGCCTTTGATACAGCCCGACACCGCCAGCTTTTCCCTTCGCCTTTGCTTTAGCCGCGTCCGGAGGCGCTTGCCCCTGCGCTAATAGCGTAACCACCGCCACCGCGGCTCCGGCATACGCGATGAACTGCCGTTTCATTTGCCGTCCTCAAAGGCCGACAGGAAGTTCAGCTTGTGCCCGTCCGGGAACACGATGGTCTGTGCGATGCCGAAATTCGAATTGTCCCTGGCTCGCGAACCGGTGACGGTGACCATGTCGCCTTCCTTGATGGAATTCCGCTTCCAGCCATTCCGCACCAGAATGCTCGGGCTGGCCAGCTCCAGGTTCCAATTCGTGACCTTGCCGGCGCCGTCCTTCACATCGATGTAGAAGTGCGCGTGTGGGTTGACCCATTCGACCTTGGTCACGGTACCCGTCAGGTCGATCTTCTTGGTGTTATCGAACACCGCGGCACCCGAGTGGTGCGCCGCAAGCGGCAACCCCAATGACAGCAATGCCGCTGCGGCGGCCAATACACCGAACCTGACTCTCATCAAAAGACCCCCAGGCATCACAAGACCCCCAGGACGAAATTCTGTCATAGGCGTGCCGTCGGCGCAAGGACTTGCAGCCAGCCGTCCAGGTCGCGGTCCAGAATGCCAGCGAGTTTGCGGATGTCTTCACGGTAGAAGTCGATCAGGTACTGCCGGTCCGCGGGATCCATGCGGGTTGTCCCTGGCCTGGCCATGAAAGCGCGGCGAACGAGCGGGCGCAGGCTCGATGGCGTCAACCTCGCGGCGGCTTGCCAGAATCCGCGGCGCTTAAGCCAGCCGATCGAGTTCAGACCCGGAACTTGTACCTCCATGTGTCGCCGGTCCATATCGGGCGAGAAATCGGGGGCCACTCCTAAAAATTTGCAGATGTCCTGATACACCTCGAGTGGGCGACTCTTGAAGTCCTCGTGAAACCCGATCCACACGTTCTGCCCAAACCGCTCCAGGTAGCGGCCGAGTTGTTCCGAGTAGAGTCCGAACTCGAGAAATGGATAGTGCACGCAGAACTGATGGGAGCGGTCCTGCAGGTTTCGCCGGATATGTTCGCGGAAAGTCCACCCAATGCTCCCGTTCCCAAGGCCCTGCCGATACTGCGAAAATGCCCGCTCGGTGGGGTCACGCAGCATCACCAGGATCTTGGCGTTCGGAATCCTGGCGGCGATCCGTTCCGGCGCCGTCCGCGACCACAAGTAACCGACGCTCGCCTCACCCACAGCGGATCCATGGTCCCCGTTGGCGAACAGGCGCAAGTAATCCTCCCACTCCGCGACGATCCCGCCGAAGCGCTTCTCAAGCATGGGCCCGGCCAGAAAATCGCGCAAGTCGCGGGCGTCGCGCGCGACTTCAGGGCGGAGCCGGGGATCGAAATTCTCCTCCCGGATCTCCGCCGCGAAGAAGTTCGGCTCCTTGATCGGGCTCATGTAAACCTGGGGGTGCTGATCGAGATAGTAATAGAGCGATGTGGTTCCGGCCTTGGGAGCGCCGACGATGAAAAAGTTCGGAAGCCGGGACATTGCGGGGCCTCAGAAATGCTAGCACCAGCCGGTCATGTTAGTTCAACGCCTGTTAACCTAGAACCAGGGAGCTGCATCAGATATGAAGATGCTCCGCGGCATTCCGACTCTGCTTCTGCTCGCGATCGCAGTACACTCACAAGTTCAGGCGCAATATCCGGGCCGATATCCTCCCGGTCAGTATCCACCTGGCCAGTATCCACCTGGGCAGGGACCAATACCGCGTATCCCCGGGCAGACCGGTCCCACTGGAAATCCGCGCACCGGACAACCGCAGCCGGACACACGCGGACGGCGATCGACCACCGACGCGAAGAGCCTGCTCACTACCACGGCCGGGATTCTGCGCCGGGCCGCGCCAAATCAACTGGTAATCCAGGCTGACGATCATCGCGTGATCTGGTACCGGCTGGCCTCCCAGTTAAAGGTGGAAAAAGATGGCAAGGACGCGAATCTCAGTGAGTTCGCGCTGGGCGATTATCTGAGCGTCGATTCCAATGGCGACGATGCCGGTATTCTGACCGCGGTCTCGGTCTCCTGGAAGAAAGCCGGGACTCCTGAGGATCGCGCCGAAGCCGCGAAGGATTGGGATCTGCCCAGGATCGAAACGGTAGCGCGCAGCTCGGGTGCATCGTCCGCTTCTTCGCCGGCGCGGGAGCCCGGAGATGATCGCCCGGTGCTTCGCCGCAATAATCCGGAGCCGCAGCCGGATAAGCCCAAAGAAGCGGCCAAAGAAACCGCGAAAGATGCTCCGAAGCCCGAGGTGCCGGACAACACGCCCCCCGCTACCGTGATGCGTCCGCCCGATCCGAAACCGGATGCCGACGATTCAGGTCCGCCTGCGCTTCGTCGCGGCGTTCCTGCGCCGAGACGCCAGACTGCTGAAGCCCAAACCGCTGAAGCCACGATCAGCAGTCAGCCGGCTGTCGCTGCCGGTACCGCGGCAGCAGAAGCACCGCCCCAAAATATCCCGGTCCAGGACGATCCTGTGATCGCCAAGGCTCGGGAAGCGGCCCTCGCGTACTCTGAAACGTTGCCGAACTATCTGGTCCAGCAGATGACCACGCGGTATCAGAGCGATCGTCCCAAAGCGGGCTGGCAGGCGCTCGACGTCGTCACCGCCGACGTGACGTATCAGGATGGCCGCGAAAGCTACAAGAACATCAAAGTCGGGAACAAGAGCGTCAACAAGCCCATGGACGAAATCGAAGGAACGCGTTCCACAGGCGAGTTTTCGACGCTTCTCGAACAGTTGCTGGAAAGCGGCGCCGCGAAGTTCCGATCGGGCGGGCAGGATACGATTCGCAACCGCTCCGCCTTGGTGTACAGCTTTGAGATCCCTCGCGAACTTTCGCGCTGGCGCATCGAAGCGCCCTCGCAGCTCTACTATCCGGCGATCAAGGGATCCATCTGGATCGATAAAGAGACCTCGCGGGTCCTGCGCATCGAGCAGCAGGGCCGCGCCATGCCCGCACTGTTCCCCTTCGACACGGTGGAAACCTCCGCGGATTACGATTTCGTGCGCCTGGGCACAACCGGACCCTACCTACTGCCGGTCGAAGCCGAGGTGCTGAGCTGCCAGCGGGGTATCAGCCTGTGCTCGCGCAATAAGATCGAGTTCCGCAACTACCGCAAGTTCGGAGCCGAGACCAACATCACCTTCGACGATAAGCAGTAGGCAGCCCGGCCATCTCCGGTCCGGTTGACTCCTGTCCCCAACGGCAGTATCCTCATTTTCAATCGACTGAACGGGGAGGTCTCCAAATGGATTTACGACGATTAGCGTTGGGTAGTGTCTTTGCTTTGGTTGCATTCGCGCAGAGCGATCGCGGCACCATCACCGGCACGGTAACTGATCCGGCGGGCGCCGTGGTTCCGGGCGCACCCGTAGAGGCGAAGAACGTCCAAACGGGCGCCGTGTATCAGGCCGCCGGCTCCAGCACCGGAAACTACACGCTCTCGCAATTGCCCACCGGCACGTACGAATTGTCGATCACCGTCGCCGGTTTCAAGAAGTTCGTGCGCCAGAACATTGTCCTGCCGGTCGCGCAGACTATCCGCATCGACATCGCACTTGAAGTTGGATCGGCGGCCGAATCGGTGACGGTCACCGAAGCCTCTCCGTTGCTCAAGACCGAAAGCGGAGAGTTAAGTCACAACGTCCGCACCGAGCAGCTCGACAATCTCCCGATCCTGGGGATCGGCAGCGGCGCCAGTCAGGCCGGCATCCGCAATCCCTACGCGGTGATGCAGTTGCTTCCCGGTAGCGACTGGCGGCCCGATTCCAGCGTCCGTCTGAACGGACTGCCCAGCAACACCCAGTCTCTTCGCATCGATGGGCAGGATTCCACCAATGGCTTGATCAACACGCAGTCCATGACCCAGCCGAGCGTCGATGCCATCCAGGAGCTCTCGATTCAGACCAGCAACTATTCGGCTGAGTTCGGCCAGGCGGGCGGCGGCGTCTTTAACGCCACCATGCGATCGGGCACCAACGCCTATCACGGCAGTGGCTACGAGTACTTCGTCAACGAGGCGCTGAATGCCGGCACCCCATTCACCAGCGACGGCAGCGGGCACCTGCGGCGGCCTCGCCAGCGCAGAAGCGACTACGGCTTCACCTTCGGCGGCCCGGTTTTAATTCCCAAAGTTTACGACGGCCACGACAAGACGTTTTTCTTTTTCAATTTCGAGCAGTTCCGTGAGACCGTCATCAACAACACCACCACCATCACGGTTCCCACGGCAGGTTATCGCGTGGGCGATTTCAGCCAGGCTCTGACGAACCGCAACGTGTGTCCGGCGGCCACTCCCAACTGCGACCCGCTGGGCCGTCCGATCATGGAAAACGCCGTCTATGATCCCCTGTCAACGCAAGTGATCGGCAGCGGCCAGCGGGTCCGTGATCCGTTCGTGAATAATGTGATTCCCAAGGCCCAGCTCGATCCAGTGGCGCTCAGGGTTGTGTCTTTGATTCCGCTGCCGACCAATTCCGGCCTCACCAACAACTATCTGGCTCCCTTCACTAACCCCAGGCTGACCTACATTCCGTCGCTCAAGCTCGATCATTCGTTGAGCGCCAAGACCAAGCTGTCCGGATACTGGTCGCTGACCAGTACCAACACTCCCAACAACAATACGTTGCCGGCGCCGATCACATCCGCCGTGGGCAGCGAAATCAAGGCGCATACGATACGCATCAACTTCGATCAGACGGTGACGCCGACGCTGCTGCTCCATCTGGGCGCCGGATTGGTGCATAACCGGGTAAACCAGCCCGTGACTCCGTACGATCCGGTCGCCGGCATAGGGCTGAAAGGCACGTACACCAACCTCTTCCCGTCGTTGCAGGGTCTCAATCAGGCGCAAGGCGGGATGTCCTCGAACATGGGACCCGGCGCCAAGGTAGCCTTGCTCAACACCAAGCCCACGGCCAATGCCAGCCTTACCTGGGTGCGCAGCAACCATACCTATAAGGCGGGCGGCGAGATGATCATCGAGGGCTATCCGGCGTTTAACGAAACGTACGCCAACGCCTGGATAACCTTTACGGCCCTCGAAAGCGGCTTGCCGTCGACGTTAGGGCAGTCGCTCTCCGGCGGCGTTCCCGGATTCCCGTTCGCCAGCTTCATGCTGGGCGGCGTCGACAATGGATTTATCGGCGTCCCTTCCAAATCGCGCATGGGCGCGAAATCGTTCTCCTGGTTTGTCCAGGACACCTGGAAAGTAACGCGCAAGCTGACGGTTGATTACGGTCTGCGCTACGACTTCCAGACGTTCCTGCGAGAGCAGTACGGGCGCATTCCCTATTTCTCGGTCAGTACGCCGAATCCGAGCGCGGGCGGCAGGTTGGGCGGCGTGGCCTTCGATGGCTACGGACCGGGCCACTGCAACTGCGACATCGCACACAATTATCCGTTCGCGTACGGTCCCCGCATCGGGGTCGCGTATCAGTTCCTGCCTAAGATGGTGCTCCGCGTGGGCGTGGGCGTTTCCTACTTCAAGACCGCCCAGAATGGATTCAACTCGTATTCGACGGGCTCGCAGAACATCTACAACGCCCCGACCTACGGCGACCCTGCCTACAAACTTAGCGACGGTGTGCCGTACAAGATTACGTGGCCCAACTTCGATCCAGGCCAGGTTCCGCTTCCGGGCACGAACGCTTCACCGTCGCAGCAGATCGATCCACACGCAGGCCGTCCGCCTAGAGTTTTGCAATGGAGCTTCGGTATACAGCGCGAAGTCAGTAAAGACCTGGTGGTGGAGGCCGCGTATGTTGGTAATCGCGGAGTATGGTGGAATTCGGCTTACATTATCTGTCCCAATTGCCTTACACCGGAGGCGCTTGCCGCCCGCGGTTTGGACATAAATAGCGCGGCGGATCGCACGCTGCTGGGTTCCGCGCTGAACTCGTCGATTGCAGTAAACCGCGGGTTCGCCAATCTGCCGTATCCCGGATTCCCGCTCACCGCGCAGGTGAACCAGACGCTGCGGCCGTTCCCGCAGTTCGGCAACATTACAAACATGCACTGGGCGCCGAACGGCGACACCTGGTATGACTCGTTGCAGGTGAAAGGGACCAAGCGGTTCTCGCATGGTCTGGATTTCAGCGCGTCCTATACCTGGTCCAAGTCATTCTCGATGGGAACGGAGGCGGACATTTCCACGCTCTCGCCCGTTTCTCCCGCCACCAACGATGTTTTCAATCGCGCGCAGAACCGCTATATTTCCGGCTTGGATCAGCCCATGCTCCTGGTGATCGCGGGCACCTACACGACACCGAAATGGGGCGGCAGCCAGGCCATCGGTACTCGGGCGCTGTCCTGGGCCGCACGCGACTGGCAGATCGGAACCGTTCTGCGGTACTCGAGTGGTCTGCCAATCATGTCTCCCATCGCCACCAACGGGATCCGGGAGCTGCTCTTCCGCCAAACCGGCGCCGTAGGAACCACCGGAGGCACATTCTATAATCGTGTCCCGGGGCAGCCTTTGTTCCTGCAAGATCTGAACTGCCACTGCTTCGATCCGAACAACAGTTTTGTTCTGAATCCCGCTGCTTGGGCGAACCCTGCGGCTGGCCAATGGGGCACCTCGGCCGGCTACTATAGCGACTATCGCTATCAGCGGCGTCCCGCGGAGAGTTTGAGCATTGGACGGAACTTCCCCTTCCGCGAAGGCAAAATGAACTTCCAGATCCGCGCGGATTTCACCAACATCTTCAATCGAACGCAAGCGGTGAATCCGGTTTCAACCAACGCGGGCGCCACCCAATCCCGAAATAGCGCCGGGCTGACTACGGGCGGCTTCGGATACATCAACACCGCAAGCGTGTTCGCCCAGCCGCGGCAGGGGACCTTGGTGGCCCGGTTCACGTTCTAACTTAGCTATTGGAGTGAAACGGATCCGGTCCAGTGCCGGGCGACGCCGGATCCGGACTCTCGATATCCAGGTTCACGACAATCGGCTCCTGGCCGCTGCGAACCACCACGGCCTCCACTGGCTCATCGGGGCGCGCGTTCATCTCCTGATGCGGCACAAACGGCGGCACGTAGATGAAATCGCCCGGCCCGGCTTCTTCGACATACTCCAGGCGATCGCCCCAGCGGAAGCGGGCGCGCCCGCGGATGATGTACAGCACCGTTTCGAGCTCCCCGTGATGATGCGCCCCCGTGCGGGCTGCCGGCTGCACGGTCACTGTTCCAGCCCACAGCTTGTTCGCACCGGTGCGGGCATGCGTGATCGCCGCGGCCCGAGTCATGCCGGGAGTCTGGGGAGTATTGTTATCTAACTCCCCGGCCCGAACGATGCGGATGCCGTGCTGTTTCCAATCGGGCACGTTAACCAACCAGAACGGACCGCTTACTTCTTGTTCGCTTTGGCCTTCGCCTTGGATTCCTGTTCCGCGCGGATCAGATTGTCCAGATGCTTGGAATCCCTCTCGTTCTCGGTACAGATGTACTCCCACAGATCGCTATCCGTGATCAGGGGCGTCCACTGCGTGACTTTCCACGGACGCGTGTAATACACCGTATCCTCAATGGTGATCTCGTCCTTGAGATTGCCGTAGTCGGGACGCGAATAACGCTCGATCACATGGAGCTGGTCCGACGTGCCATGTCCCGCCAGATCGAGCCAGGTAAGGCCGTTGAATCCGATGGTGTCGACCACCAGCTCGTCGCCTTCCCAATGTCCGACCGAATCGCCCCACCATGTGGGATTGAGATCCTTGGGATGGCCGCGATCCAGGAAGATCTGACGGAAGCTGTGCAGATTGCCTTCGTAGAGAATCACCACCAGGTTAGGCAGCTGGATCATCTTGGACGGATACGGATCGCGCCGCGGCACGCCGGTCGGCAGGCAGCGAGCTTCCGGATCTTCGGTGCCCTCATTCGCCTGCCGCTCCTTGAAGAGTTTCTCGGCGAAGGGTGTCATGGGGAGCTCGCCTACGTCGTAGTCCTTGGCGATGTCCGATGTGTAACCCGCGTAACCCCACACGCCCGAAAGGTCGGGCTTTCCATCCGGAGTGCGGGGCGTAGGACCCGGAGGCCCCTTCTTGACGCGGCCATTCCCTCTGCGCTTGGCTTTGGGTATAGTGCTTTCGGCGGGAAACTGTCCCTCAAGGAACGGAAGGGCGGTCAAGACGAACGCCGAGGTCGTCAGGATCGCGATCAGGGTCTGCTTTCTCACTTGAACTAGCCTCCCACGGGCCGCGTTGATTGACGCGAGCCCTCTCAAGAAATTATACGCGGTCCCGCAGTTCATTGAAACCCAACGGCGGTCTGGTATGCTCATACTCTTATGAGCCTCTTCGCCACCAAACCGCTGGAGCTGCTCCTTAAGGACGCCGGGCACGAAACCCTTCGCCGCACACTGGGACCTACCCAATTGGTGGCGCTCGGCATCGGAGCGATCATCGGAGCGGGGCTATTTTCGTTAACGGGCATTGCTGCATCGGTGAATGCCGGCCCGGCGGTGGTGCTCAGCTTCGTGCTGGCATCGGTCGGCTGCGCCTTCGCGGGCTTGTGCTACAGCGAGTTCGCGACCATGATTCCGATCGCGGGCAGCGCGTACACCTACGCCTACGCCACCATGGGCGAGCTGATGGCCTGGCTGATCGGCTGGGATCTGGTGCTCGAGTATGCCGTGGGCGCTTCCACGGTGGCAGTGAGCTGGTCGCGCTATGTGATGAGCTTTTTTCAGGATTTCGGGATCCACTTTCCGCAACAGCTGGCAGCGTCGCCCTTCGAGCCGGTGACGTTGCCCGAGACCGGAGTCGTCATCCAGGGCTTGATCAACCTGCCGGCGATGTTCATTGTGGCCGCCATATCGCTGCTGCTGATCATCGGAATTCAGGAGTCGGCGCGAATCAATGCGGTCATCGTGGTTATCAAGGTGACCGTCGTACTGGTTTTCATCGCACTGGGCTGGGCCTATATCGATCCCAATAATTTCACGCCGTTCATTCCGCCGAACACCGGCGAAACGGGACATTTCGGATGGAGCGGGGTTTTGCGAGGGGCGGGGCTGGTATTCTTCGCCTTTATCGGATTCGACGCCGTCTCCACCGCGGCGCAAGAGGCTAAGCGGCCGCAGAGGGACATGCCGATCGGGATCATCGGATCTCTGGCAGTCTGCACCGTGCTTTATGTGCTGTTCGCGCACGTGCTGACCGGCATCGTCAATTACAGCGAGCTCAACACCGCCGCCCCTGTCGCCGTGGCGATCGACAAAACGGACTACCGTTGGCTGCGTCCGGCCGTGAAACTGGCCATCGTTGCGGGGTACACATCGGTGATTCTGGTGATGCTGCTCGGCCAGAGCCGCGTGTTCTACTCCATGTCGCGCGACGGGCTGCTGCCGAAGCTGTTCTGCGACATCCATCCCAGGTTCCGGACGCCCTGGCGTTCCAACCTGCTATTCATGGCGGCTACCGGGCTGCTCGCCGCGTTCGCGCCGATTCGAATTTTGGGAGAAGCCACCAGCATCGGCACGCTGTTCGCGTTTGTGTTGGTTTGCGGCGGGATTATCATCATGCGCCGTACCTATCCGGATCTGCCGCGGCCGTTCAAGACGCCATTCGTTCCGGTCGTCCCGATCCTGGGAATTGCGTTCAACCTATTCCTGATGTACGGCCTGGGATGGACCAACTGGGCGCGTTTGTTCGGATGGATGGCGATCGGCCTGTTCATTTATTTCGGCTACAGCCGCAAGCACAGCATCACTCACAACAAGTTCTAACAGTTCGCTAGCGCGTGCCACATCAGGGGAATAGTTGGCGCGCGAACCATCCAATACCCGCGATGAGCAGCACGCCGGCCGCGGGCCTTCGCCATGTTAACGGAATTTTGCGGGCTGCGAGCCACAGAACGGCGAGAAGAATCGCCTGCGTGGTTTCTGCCGCGATTAGATACGACGGGGGGAAGGCCGCGAAGGGCAGGCCGTGCGCCACGCCGAGTACCGGCACCACCGTCCATCGGGCCCGGCTTTCCGGTAGAAACAGGATCTCTGCGGCGAGATACGCAACTGTCAGCGCGAGCACGGCTTCCAAAAACTGCGGGCTGAAGGCGAGGGGAATGCGCGGCGCCAGCGGGCGGGCTAGCCACTCGGCCGCGAGGAACGCGATCGTCAGGATTCCCGCTTCCCGCGTGTTCCTGGCGGCCAGTACCAGCACCGCGAGGAACAACAGCCCTGACACTGATTTGAACAGACGGGCGATGCCGGCTGCAGCAGCTTTGGCAATCAGCTCCGCGCGCGATGGCGGATGAAAGCGCACCTCCGCTTGCCGGAAGCGCTGATCGAACACGACCTGATCGCTGTTGGGCCCCTGGACCGCGTAAAGCAGGTGCACGTGATTCGGCACCGTAACTTCAAACAGCGTGCACTCGACTTCAATTTTGTCCGGCACGGGCTGTTCGAATTCGTAATCGGCGCGGCAGATGTATGCGCTGTCCTGTTGGTGACACTGCGAGGAGGTGCGGCGCGCGCCTTCGAATTTCACCTGGTCGAGCAGGGCTGTTTCGGGATTCGCAACGTGCGCGACTTCGTACATAGGTATGCGCAGCTCGTAAGTCGCGTTGCGGCCGTCGACGTGAAGCTCGCCGCTGCTCATGCTGACGACGTGGGCGTATGCGCAGCCGCTTAGCAAGATGGGTAGCAGCAGCCTACGCATGCACCTGTTGCCTTCGCAAGCGAACGACAATGATGCGCAGCGCCGCGATCACGGGGACCGAGAAGAACATCCCGGGGACGCCGGCCACCTGCTCGCCGGCGAGCACGCCGAAGAGCACCAGCAGCGGGTGAATCTCGACTCCCGAGCTAAGCAGAAAGGGGCTGAGCACGTAATCCTGGAACAGGCGGTAGAGGATCAGGAAGATCAGAATCCACAGCAAGTGAGCATAGCCGCTCAGGCCGGCGACGAGCAGCGTCACAATGGCGGCTGTCAGCGGTCCGACCACCGGAATCAGCTCCAGCACACCCGCGACACTCGCGAGGAGAACGGCGTAGGGAACTCCTGTCGACGACAGAAAGATCGAATAGGATGTAAAAGCAGCCATGGCGAGCAGGACAAGCGCACGAATGTACTGCGCGACCAGCAGGTGCAGATCGGTCAGGATTTCTTCGACGAGTGTGCGCCGTTGGGGCTCGACGCTTTCGACGATGGCGTTGCGCATGGCGTCGCCGTCCTTGAGAAAGAAAAAACTGAGGATGGGAATGAGCACCACCGCTACCAGATTTCCCAACCCGCTGAGGATACCGGGGCCGAGTTCCCTGAGCATCGGCAGTACTTGATCGCCCAGTCCAGTGGTCTGTTCCCTTAAAAAGTCGGTGAGCCGGGGGCGCCACGCTTCGAGCCACGCAGGTAAGGGAACGCCGCTCAGCGGATCTTCCTTGAGTGCGTCGGGCAGGCGGCCGGCGAGCGCGGAAGCCTGCTCGCCGATCTTGGCCCCGACGGGAATCAAGACGGCCAGGGCGACCCCTATCAGGGAGAGGTAGACAATTGCCAGCGCCACAGTGCGGGATACGCGCTGGGGTATGAGGCGCTCGACGCGATCGACGAGGGGGGCCAGCAGGTGGGCCAGGAATATCGCCAGCGTGAAAATCATCAGCGTGTGGCGGGTGAGATAGATGATAGCGATGAGCAGTGCGAACAAAAACGCGGTCCACACCCCGCG
>JAOAPR010000112.1 GCA_025463005.1 Bryobacterales bacterium
ATAATCGGCGCGAGCGAGTGATATGCAAAAGCCGGTGATATTGACAGTCGACGACGATGCGGACGTGCTGCGAGCCATCGAGCGCGATCTGAAGAAACACTACGAGGACAAGTACCGGGTGCTGCGAGCCGATTCCGGGAAGGCGGCGCTAGATCTCTTGGGCAGGCTGCAAGTGCGGAATGAGGCTGTGGCCCTTATGCTTGTGGATCATCGCATGCCTCAAATGAATGGCGTGGAGATGCTCCAGGAAGCGATCAAACTCTACCCCGACGCCAAGCGCACGCTGCTCACGGCTTACGCCGACACCGATGCCGCCATCCGGGCGATCAACGATGTCCAGCTCAACCATTACTTACTGAAACCCTGGGATCCTCCTGAAACGCAGCTATTTCCGGTTCTCGACGATCTACTGAATGACTGGTACGCCGATTACCATCCGCCCTTTGAAGGGCTTCGGGTGCTCGGCACTCGCTGGTCGTCCAAATCCTATGATGTGCGCAACTTCCTGGCGCGAAATCAGGTCCCGTATCAGTGGCTGGACGCGGATGCAGCCGACCGAGACCAGGAAGTAGGGCGCCTCATGAAGAGTCTGGCTCCTGAGGATCTTAAGCTGCCCGTGGTGCTGTTCCCGGACGGGAATTGCGTTGCCGACCCTCTGACCCAGGACCTCGCCGAAAGGCTCGGGCTGAGGACCCGCGCAGGTCTGGAGTTTTACGACCTCGCGATCGTCGGCGGTGGACCCGCAGGGCTGGCCGCTGCAGTCTATGGCGCATCAGAGGGATTAAAGACCGTCATGGTGGAGCGGGAGGCACCCGGAGGACAAGCAGCCCTCAGCTCGCGCATCGAGAACTACCTCGGCTTTCCATCCGGCCTGACTGGCGGCGACCTCACGCGCAGAGCTGTCGCTCAAGCGCGGCGGTTCGGCGTGGAAATTGTATCCCCTCGGGAGGCAACCGCGTTGCGTGCCGATGGACCCTATCGCTACCTGCGCCTCAACGATGGGACTGAGTTGTCCTGTCACGCGATGCTGCTGGCTACCGGCGTTCAGTGGCGCAAGCTGGACATTCCCGGTATTGATCGCTTGCAAGGCGCGGGCGTTTATTACGGCGGTACGGCCACTGAGGCGATCTCCTGCCGAAATGAGGATGTCTATATCATTGGCGGCGCCAATTCGGCTGGACAGGCCGCGATGTTCTTTTCAAGCTATGCGAGCCAAGTGGTCATGCTGGTGCGCGGCGATTCGCTGGGCGCCACCATGTCCCAATATCTGATCGAGCAGATTCAAGCCACTCCCAACATTCGCGTCGAATATCGCTCGCGTGTGACGGAGGTGCACGGCGAGGATCGTCTGGAATCGGTTTCCATCATCTGCGATCGGACCGGCGATATGAGTCGCGTGCCGGCGAATTCACTGTTTGTGTTCATCGGCGCTGAGCCGCACACTGGCTGGCTGGACGGAACCGTGGAGCGAAACGAGCGAGGATTCATTTTGACGGGTCCGGATCTGTTCAAATCCGGCAAGCGGCCGAAGGGCTGGGCGCTGGAACGCGATCCCAGCCTGCTGGAGACAAATATTCCGGGCGTTTTTGCGGTTGGCGACGTTCGTTATGGGTCGGTGAAGCGGGTCGCCTCCGGCGTGGGCGAAGGCTCTGTCGCCATCCAGTTCGTTCATCAATACTTGAGTAACGTATCGTGATCTCTCCACGCTTGCCCGAACAACCATCCTTGGAAGCCGCGTTGCGGCAGATCGCGATATTTTCGGATCTCACCGATGATCAACTGCGATGGTTTGCCTCCAGCGGGGAGGAGCTTCGGCTCGCTCCTGGAGAGGCTCTGTTGCACGAAGGCGATCCGGCAGACGCATTATTCGTTTTGCTCGAAGGTGAGATGCGAGGGCGCCGCGAGAACGGGGGAGGCGATGGTCCTGCCTTTGTGGGACGGGCCGGCGAGGTGACCGGCATGCTCCCGTTCTCCCGCATGACGACTTTCTCATTGACTGCCCGGGCGACTGCGCCTTCCTGGATTCTGCGCCTGCACAAAGATCACTTCCCGGAGATGCTCGAACGCATTCCTAAGCTGCTGCCGCGGCTGGTCGGCGTTCTGGCCGATCGAATCCGGGAGTACAGCCGGGCGGAACAGCAACGCGATAAATTGAGCGCGCTCGGCAAGCTTTCTGCCGGATTGGCTCACGAACTCAATAACCCCGCTTCCGCGGCCGGGCGGGCCGCCGAGGGTCTTCGAGAGTACATGCGGGAACTTCGCCGGATCAATAAGTTACTGGACGAAACCTCTCTTTCCTGTGAGGAGCGCTCGTCGCTGGCTTCGTTGGAGGAGCATCTCCTCGACCAGTTGGCGTCCGCGACTCCGCGGGATGCGCTGGAACAAAGCGATCTGGAGGAAGAATTAGTCTCCTGGTTGAACCGGCGCAGCATACCGAATGCACCCAGGCTCGCCTCAGGGCTCATCGAAGCCGGCGTCGATCGAGCCGCGCTGGAGAAACTAGGCGCGAAGTTTCGAGGAGAGGTTCTATCCCGGATTCTTTCGCGCGTCGTATCGTCCGTGGGCGCTGAAAGACTCACGCGGGAGATCGAAGCGAGCACTGGACGCATCTCCGAATTGGTCCGCGCGATCAAAGAGTACACCTACATGGACCAAGCGCCGGAACAGGAGGTCGACGTTCATCGCGGCATCGAGAGCACGCTCACGATGCTGAAATTCCGGCTCAAACACGGCGTCGATGTGAAGCGCGACTTTGATCCCGCCCTGCCCAGGGTCTTCGCCCACGGAAGCGAATTGAACCAGATCTGGACCAACCTTATCGACAATGCCATCGATGCGATGGGAGGCAAGGGGGAGTTAAGAATCCGGACTTCGAGAGAGCTGGATTTCCTTCTCGTTGAAATCATCGACAACGGGCCGGGCATTCCCGACTCCGTAAAGCCTCACATCTTCGAGCCATTCTTTACGACGAAAGGCGTCGGCGAAGGCACTGGAATGGGTCTGGATACCGTTTACCGAATCGTGCGTAGCCATCGTGGAGAAATCTCTGTTGACTCCAAACCGGGGAGAACCAGCTTCCAGGTGCGACTGCCGCTAAAGGCTTAAATTATGGATGAATGTAAGCATTTAGATCAAATCAAAGATGTCCAGCCACACACGAAGGGTTGCGAAGAGTGCTTGAAAATGGGGGATCGGTGGGTGCATCTTCGCCTCTGCCTAAGCTGTGGGCACGTCGGCTGCTGCGATTCATCGAAGAACAAGCATGCCACCAAGCATTTTCATAGCACCAAGCATCCGATCATGCGCTCGCTCGAGCCCGGGGAAGATTGGGGATGGTGTTTTGTGGACCAAGTGGAGCTGGATTTCGCGTCGTAAGGCTTAGCTGAAAAGGAGCGTCTCCGGATGTTCGAAAGCATTCTCTGCCAGGTGACGGAGTACGACCCCGCGATTCTAGAATCGTTGATTGAGCTTGCAGTAGAAATAGCACGCGAGGGACGCGAAGGAAGACGCGTCGGCACGTTGTTTACGCTTGGAGACGAAGATGCCGTTATGGCGAGGTCGCGGTCGTTGATTTTGAATCCTTTGGAAGGCCACCCCGAAAGCGCGCGCCACATCACCGATCCGAATCTCCGCGGCACGATTAAAGAACTGGCGCAATTGGACGGAGCGTTTGTAGTGAGCGCTGCTGGCATTGTTGTAGCCGCTTGCCGTTATCTGGATGCGGCCGCTTCGCCGATTGAGCTTCCCCTCGGGCTCGGCAGCCGTCACATTGCCGCCGCTCACATCAGTTCGGCCACCCGCGCCGTTGGAATCGTGGTCTCGGAAAGCGCTGTCATTCGCCTCTTCTGTCACGGCGGATTGATCGGTGAAATCATTCCGGAACTTTGGATGCTGAAACGCTACGACTTCCAAAAAGGCAGCCCCATCGTGAAAGAGACCGTCGGAGATCTCGCCGTGATCACGCCGCGCCGTCGCCGGAGCGCATCCTAGCAGAGCCGCCAGGCCGCCGAAGAGTATCGTCAGGCACCAATGTTGGTGCTTGGGCGCTCTCTCGGAATCCCCCGCCGCTTCTGATGCATCCAATCGCGTGGAGGATGTACAGCTCGAAGAGGTATGGGGACATTTCGTTTCCCCAGCATACATTGCAGGTATTCAGCTACGGTGACGCAGCCAATGGGCAATGCGTCCAATGGACAGGGGCATGAATAGCTCACTTCAGCGAAGACAGGATTTGCGCTACTACATCCATGACGAGGCTGATACGTTCCGCTTCCAGTTGGCAGGCAGGTTGTCGAAAGACGGTGCCCGCGACCTGGAACAGGCCTGGATCACTGCTTCCTCGGTGATCGGCGAGAGGCGCGTTATCGTCGACCTCAGTGACCTGACCAGCATCGACCCCGGCGGGCAGGAACTGCTTACTAGATGGCACGGCCAGGGTGCCCGGCTTGTAGCGATCTCTCATCAGGTGAAAGCGCGGCTCCAGTTGATGACGGATCAACCCATTGCGGTTCATTCCAGAGCGCCGGCAGCTGCCGTCCGGTGCCGTTTTCGGGCGATACGATTTTTCGTTCCGGCTTTCCTGATGCTCGTGTTCCCGCTGGGCGCGGCCAACCTCAAGAACGAGACGGTGAAAGCTTGGGACGAATACATTCAGGCGGTGAATCTCAGGATACGCGATCAAGTTGACTCCGGAAAATCTTTCCTGTGGGTGGACGAATCCCCGGAACGTGGTGCAAAAATCCGGGGAGGAGAAATTGTTGTCTCAGCCGCAGGCAAGAACGTCCCGAAAGACGTTCCCTCCGGACTGATTCACGATTGGATTGGCGCGGTCTTTATCCCGAACACCACGTTCGACCAGTTCCTGCCGGTGGTCCGTGATTACGCGCGTTACAAGGAGTTTTACCAGCCCGCCGTTATTGATTCCAAGCCTATCGCGTTGGGCAATGCCGAAGACCGCTTTTCGTTGCTCTTGGCGAATAAGTCATTGTTTCGGAAGACCGCAGTCGATAGCGATTACAGGTCTTCAGAATTTCGAGTGGATCATCGACGCCGATATACGGTTACCCAAACAACTCGCGTCCAGGAAATAGCGGATTTTGGCGCAGCCGGCCAGCACGCGCTGCCGGAGGATCAGGGCACCGGGCTTATCTGGCGTCTATTCGCCGTTACCCGGTTCGAGGAACGTGACGGTGGGATGTATGTTGAAATCGAAGCGATTGCGTTGAGTCGCGATGTCCCGGCTTCGCTTCGTTGGTTCGTCGACCCGATTATTCGTCACGTGGCAAAAGCCTCGCTCATCAACTCGCTTCAACAGACTCGTGATGCCGTGCGTTCGAACTCCGCGCCTGCGAATCGCACTGTCGCAGGAGGCCAATGATTCGCATTCTCGAAGGTCGTCTCGGATGTAAAGGAGACTCGATGGCGCTCGCGATTGAACATCGGACGCAGGAGGGGATCGAGATTCTCGATCTCAGAGGTCGGCTAACCTTAGGAGAAGAGGACTTGGTGCTCCGAGATGAGATCGACAAGGCGATAAGCGCGGGGCACACCCGTCTGGTGCTGGATCTTGGCAAGGTGACCGATATCGACACGACGGGCTTGGGCACACTCTTGTTCGCTCTGGCACAGCTTCGAAATGCCGGGGGTGGATTGGCCTTGGCTGACTTACGGCTTACCCACCTTAAACTACTGGTGCTTGCGAAGATGGAGGCAGTATTCGAGGTCTTCCACCAGGTCCAGGACGCGGTCAACAGCTTCTTCCCGGAACGCCAAATCCGGCACTATGACGTCTTGGAATTCGTGGAATCTATGGAGCCGAAGTAGCCCCCCTGATCGCTGCTGCCCGCGGCGGCTAACGCTTTAGGTAAGACAAAGCCTGATTTTAGGCACTTGGTTTTGCGAGTGAACGGGTTTACTCTCAAAGAAGCAGGAACCCTCCTTAAACGCATTCTGAGCACCGAAACTCATCGAATCTTATGTATGAATCGAATCACTTAGCCCAGTCATCAAAGGCTTTGTGGCGCGCGGATGCGCCGCAGGAGCAAAAATTGGACATTTCGAAGCGGCCGTTTGGCATATGGATGGCTGCCTGCCTGATCGGCATAACCGTCGCTGTCTCCGTGGGCTGCTCAAGTAGCTCACAAGGGGCGAAGACTACGGATCCGCCGGTCGTCGAGGTGGTGCAAGTCGAACAAAAGGACGTTCCGATATACACCGAGTGGGTCGGCACGCTGGACGGAATGGTGAATGCCGACATCAAGGCCCAGGTGTCCGGCTATCTGCTGAGGCAGGATTATACGGAAGGCTCCTACGTGCAGAAGGGGCAGCTGCTCTTTGAAATCGATCCGCGGCCCTTCCAAGCGGTGGTCGATCAGGGCGAAGGCCAGCTCGCACAAGCCAACGGGCAATTGGCGCAAGCGAAAGCGCAACTGACGCAAGCCGAAGCACAACTTGGCGTGGCTGAGGCAAATCAAGTCAGAACCCAGCTCGACGTAGACCGATACGTGCCGCTTGCAAAACAGCAGGCCATTACCCAGCAGGATATGGACAACGCCACGCAGAACAACGTGGCGGCTAGAGCCCAGGCGCAGGCTGCGAAGGCGCAGATTGAAACGGCAAGAGCCCAGATCCAGGGGGCAAATGCGGCGATTCAGGCGGTTACTGCAACGGTGGAGACTGCAAAGCTCAACCTGAGCTTCACCCGGCTCACGTCGCCGATCGACGGCCTCGCCGGCATGGCCATGCAACAAGTGGGCGCTCTGGTCAGTCCCGCCAGCGGACCCGTGACCACGGTCTCGACCGTGAATCCGATCAAGGCTTATTTCACCGCCAGCGAGCAGGAATATCTCGACTTTCATCGGCGCAACCCGACGCCGGCCACTCTGGACGCGGCGAGGAGGGGCTTGGTGCTGGAACTAATTTTGACGGACGGGAGCATTTATCCGCAGAAGGGAAGCTTCTACTTCGCGGACCGGGAAGTCAGTCCCGGCACCGGCACCATTCGCGTAGCAGCTCTTTTCCCGAATCCAGGAAATCTGCTTCGCCCCGGACAGTACGGCAGGGTGCGTACCTCCCTAAGAACCAAGGAGGGCGCATTGCTCATCCCACAGCGTGCAGTAACGGAGATGCAAGGGACCTACCAGGTCGCCGTCGTGGACAGCGGGAACAAGATCGCCATCCGGAACGTGAAAACCAGCGATCGGGTCGGCAACAGCTGGATTGTTGATGAAGGATTGAAGCCGGGTGAACGCGTGGTCGCCGAGGGCGTGCAGAAAGTTCGCGCCGGCATGGTTGTGAATCCGAAGCCGTACTCGCCGGAAACGGCGGGGGCGGCGGAACCGGCAGGAAAGTAAACCCTTCATGTCCAAGTTCTTCATCCGCCGTCCCATCGTTGCGATGGTGATCGCGCTGCTGACCGTAATTATCGGTGTGGTCTCCATCGCGGGCTTGCCCGTAGCCCTGTTTCCGCAGATCGCTCCCCCGGAAGTGCAGATTTCAGCCGTCTACACCGGCGCGGACGCACAGACCATCGAACAGTCCGTTGCCACTCCCATCGAACAGCAGATGAGCGGTGTGGACAACATGAACTACATGTACTCGCTGAACGCCACGGCTAAGGGCGAACTCAGGATGATTGTGGATTTCGACGTGAAGACGGATCCCAATACGGACCTGATCCTCTCCCAGATGCGTTCGACGCTCGCGTCATCGCAGCTTCCGGCTGAAGTCAACGCCTACGGCCTCACTGTGCAGAAGACGTTGACCGCGCCTCTGATGCTGCTCAGCCTGAACTCACCGAATGGCGCCCTCGACGCCCAGTTCCTGGCTAACTACGCATACATCAACCTTAACGATCAGCTCACGCGGGTACCGGGCATTGGAAGCGTCCAGGTTTTTGGCGCCGGTCAATATGCGATGCGCTTGTGGGTCAAGCCGGATCAACTGGCCAAGCTCGGCATCACCGTGCCTGAGATCGTCAGCGCTGTCCAGGCACAAAACACGGTGAACCCGGCTGGTCAGGTGGGCAGCGAGCCGATTCCCAAGGGTCAGGAATACACCTACTCGGTTCGTGCGCGCGGCCGACGCACGTCCCCGGAGGAGTTCGGGCAGATTGTGGTCCGTGAAACACCTGACGGTGGGATCGTGCGCGTGAAGGACGTGGCGCGCGTAGAGCTCGGCTCGCAGGATTACACCATCGCCGGCCGCTTTAACGGCAAGGCCAGCGCCATCATCGCCGTGTACCAGCTACCCGGTTCGAACGCAGTTCAGGCGGCTCAGGGCGTGAACAAACTGATGGAAGAAGCTAAGAAGCGCTTCCCCGAGGGCATGGATTACGAGGTGGCACTCGACACCACGCACGCCGTTTCGGAGGGAATCAGAGAGATCATCCAAACGCTAGCCATCGCGATCTTGCTGGTGATCGTGGTGGTCTATATCTTCCTGCAAGGTTGGCGGGCCACGCTGATTCCCTTGCTCGCGGTGCCGGTTTCACTAATCGGCACGTTCATATTCTTCCCGCTCTTCGGCTTTTCCATTAATACGCTATCTCTGTTCGGACTAGTTCTGGCGATCGGCCTGGTGGTGGACGACGCCATCGTCGTCGTTGAAGCCGTGGAGCGCCACATTGAGAATGGTCTGACACCCAAGGCCGCGGCCTACAAAGCAATGGAAGAGATCTCTGGTCCGGTGATCGGTATCGCGCTGGTTCTCTCCGCGGTGTTCGTGCCCACGGCGTTCATCCCCGGCATCACGGGACGCCTCTACCAGCAATTCGCGGTGACCATTGCGATCTCCGTGATCCTTTCCGCATTCAATGCACTTACGCTCAGCCCCGCCCTGGCGGCGATGCTGCTGAAGCCGAAGACGGAGAGCCGCGGGCTGTTGAGAAAGTTCTTCGATTGGTTCAACCGGGTGTTCGGGCGGGCCACCGATGGATATGTCCGCTGGTCGGGCGTGCTGATCCGAAAGAGCGGAGTAGCCTTGGTGATGCTTGTAGTATTCGGCATCGCGGCGGCATTCTTCAGCAACAAAGTCCCATCGAGCTTCCTGCCCGATGAGGATCAGGGCTACATGTACGTCAATCTTCAGTTGCCGAATGCGTCCTCATTTCAACGCACTGATGAAGTTGCGAGAAAAGTCGAGAACATCCTGGCCCAAACTCCAGGCGTCAAGTACACCACGAGTGTGGTTGGGTTCAGTTTGCTCAGCCTGGTGCGGACCAGTTACAACGCTTTTTTCTTTGTGACGCTGAAGGACTGGGGGGATCGCAAATCCCGAGAGGAGCAGTTTCAAGTTATCAAGCAGCGCCTGAATGGCGAACTGAGCAAGCTTCCGGAAGGAATTGCGTTCAATTTCTCGCCACCGGCGATCCCCGGAGTGGGCACGTCCGGTGGATTCACTTTCGTTCTCGAGGACCGGGCAGGCAATGACGTGCCGTTCCTCGCGGCCAACCTGAACAAGTTCGTCGCGGCCGCCAGCAAACGTCCCGAGATTGCCGGACTGAGTACGACCTTTCTTCCCAGCGTGCCTCAGCAGTTTGTGGATGTGGACGAAGATAAAGTCCTCAAACAAGGCGTGCCCATCAACGATGTTTACCGGACCATCCAGACCTTCATGGGCGGGCTGTTTGTGAACTATTTCAATCGGTTTGGCCGGCAGTGGCAGGTCTACATTGAAGCCGAAGGCGAATATCGGACCAGGGCCGAAAATGTCGGGCAGTTCTACGTGCGAAATAACAAAGGTGAAATGGTGCCCCTTTCCGCGTTAACGAAATTCGAGTCGCGCCCCGGCCCCGAGTTCACTATGCGCTTCAACATGTATCGAAGCGCCCAGCTCAACGGCAGTGCCGCGCCCGGCTACAGCTCGGCCCAGGCCATGAAGGCGCTCGAAGAGGTCTTCGATGAAACCATGCCGCGCGAGATGGGCTACGACTACATGGCGATGTCGTTCCAGGAGAAGCAGGCACAGCAAGGCATACCGCCGGCCGTAATCTTCGGATTCTCGCTGCTCTTCGTTTTCCTGATCCTTGCTGCTCTTTATGAGAGCTGGTCTCTGCCCTTCAGTGTGCTCTTGAGCACGCCTGTGGCTATCTTCGGCGCGTTCTTCATTCTATGGCTGCGTCGCGTGATCCTGGGATGGTTCCTGCCCGCGTACCAGGTGCAGATCGAAAGCGACGTGTACTCGCAAATCGGCTTGGTGATGCTGATCGGACTGGCCGCCAAGAACGCAATTCTGATTGTCGAATTCGCCAAGGACGAATTTGAGAAGGGGAAGAATTTGGTCGACGCCGCCCTCGAAGGAGCCAAGCTCAGACTGCGCCCGATTCTTATGACCTCCTTCGCATTTATCCTCGGTTGCATTCCGCTGTGGACCGCTTCCGGAGCTGGTTCCGTCGCCCGCCAGATCATGGGGACGACGGTGATCGGAGGAATGTTGGCGGCGAGCGTGGTCGGCATCTTCTTCATCCCGGCAATCTTCTATGTAGTCGAGAAGCTCTCCGGCGCCGCCAAGAAAGCGCCGGACATCGTGCCGTCAGCACCAACCCCCGCCCCTGTGCAGGGGGACTAAGACCATGCAGAAATCTCCTATCGTTCCAGTTTTCATCGCGGCCTTACTCGCCGGCTGCACTGTAGGACCGAATTATCAGCGGCCCACGATACCGGCCCCCAATAGTTTTCGCGCTCCGACGCCGACGACGACCACCGATCCCGTATCGCTGGCCGATCTCAAATGGTTTGAGGTTTTCAAGGACCCCCAGCTGCAGGAGCTGGAGCGGACCGCTCTGGCGCAGAACTACGATTTGCGCGACGCGGTGGCTCGTGTAGAGGCGGCAAGCGCCAATCTCGGTGTCACGCGATCCAATCAGTTTCCGAACCTGGATGCCAGTGCGGACGTCTCCACGATTCGATTCTCCCGGAATGGACAGACGCCTCTGCCGGTGGCGTTTGTACCCTCGCAGAATCGTACGTTTGGGTCAGCAACGCTCGGCTTGCTTTCGTTCGAATTGGACATCTGGGGCCGGCTGCGGCGCGCTACCGAAGCGGCTCGCGCCAATCTTCTGAGCGCGGAAGAGACCCGTAACGCCGTAATGACCACGTTGGTCAGCGAAGTGGCGAGCGCCTACTTCAGCCTGAGAGAGCTGGACTACCAGTTGGAGATTTCCCAGCGCACGTTGGCTACGCGGCGCGAATCTTTGGACCTGATCCGGAACCGTCAGGCCGGAGGCGTAGCAACTCTGCTCGATCTGCGCCAAGGCGAGCAGCTCGTATACGTCGCGGCAGAGATCATTCCAACCCTGCAGCAAGAAATCGAGCAGACCGAAAATCAGATCAGCCTGCTGCTGGGAAAGAATCCGGGCGATATCCAGCGCGGACAAAGTCTTACTGACCAGATGCTGCCACCGGACGTGCCCCCAGGATTGCCTTCCTCTTTATTGGAACGCCGGCCCGACATTCGTGCGGCTGAGCAATCCTTGATCGCCGCTAATGCCGAGATCGGCGTCGCCAAGGCGGCCTATTTTCCGCAAATTAGCTTGTCGGGATTTCTGGGCGGGCAAGGCACCCAGCTCTCGAGGTTGTTCAGCGGGCCCAGCGCCGTCTGGAATTTTACGCCGCAAGTGACGCAGCCTATCTTTACGGCCGGACGCCTCAAGTCAGAGGTGAGGCTCTCGCAGGCTATGCGCGATAGTGCTTTGATCCAGTACGAGAAGATCATTCAAACTGCCTTTACCGAAGTCTCCAACGCTCTCATCGCTCATCAACGAGTCAGGGAAAGCCGGGTGCAGCAGGAACTACTGGTGGCCGCGCTGCAGGATCGGACCCGGCTGGCCTACGTCCGCTACCAAGGGGGCGTGGACACACAATTGAATGCTCTTGATGCCGATCGGGACCTGTTTCAGGCCGAATTGACGCTTTCGCAGATCAGACTCAACGAGCTGAACAGTGTGGTGCAACTCTACAAGGCGCTTGGCGGCGGCTGGCAATAGGATAGCCGCAGAGAATTAACCTCCAAACCGTTTGGCCGCCTCCGAATGGCTCGCGACATGCACGACGTTGCGCAGCAGGAGGATGAAATGAGTCTACCTAAACGCCCGCTTGGATCGAGTGGAGTCGAAATCACCACTGTTGGTTTCGGAGCATGGGCGATCGGAGGCGGCGGCTGGGCCTTTGGCTGGGGCGCGCAAGACGATGACGCCTCCCTTGCGACGATGCGGCACGCTATCGATTTGGGCATTACATGGATCGATACGGCTGCGGTTTACGGCTTAGGGCATTCGGAAGAACTTGTCGGGCGGTTCCTGCATGAGCTCTCAGCTTCGGAGCGTCCTTTCGTTTTCACCAAATGTGGACTCGTTTGGGACGAGCACAATCCGATGGCAGAGCCCCGACGGATTCTCAAGCCTGAATCGATTCGGAAGGAATGCGATGCGTCGCTGCGCCGGCTGCGCGTGGAATGCATTGATCTTTACCAGTTTCATTGGCCGGATGAAACCGGTACTCCGGTCGAGGATTCCTGGGGAGAGATGGTTCGGCTGATCGAACGAGGCAAGATCCGACTGCCTGGAGTCTCTAACTTCAACGTACCGCTGCTTCAGCGCTGCGAGGCGGTCCGGCACGTGGATTCCTTGCAACCGCCATTCTCACTGATTCGGCGAGACACCGCTGCCCAGGAAATCCCGTGGTGCCTGGAACATAAAACTGGCGTTATCTGTTATAGCCCTATGCAATCGGGCTTGCTGACGGACAACTTTTCGGCCGATCAGGTGGCTCGATTTGCTTGGGATGATTGGCGCCGCCGCTCACCCGAGTTCAAGGAGCCCCGGTTGAGTCGTAATCTGGCCCTGCGTGACGCGCTGCGTCCGATTGCGCAAAGGCACGGCACGACGGTATCCGCGGTCGCAGTCGCGTGGACCATCGCTTGGCCCGGAGTGACCGGAGCCATCGTCGGTGCCCGGTCGCCCAGTCAGGTGGATGGATGGATCGGCGCAGCCACGCTTGAGCTGACCAGCGCCGACCTCGAGGAAATATCCAACGCCATTGTGCGCACCGGCGCAGGTACCGGCCCGACGGTCCGACAATTGCAGCACGCGTAGTGAGTTGTCGGCGGCTAGACGGCCCGCGCCCAATAGTCGATAGAAAGGGTGAATTGGATCAAAAGGCTCAGCTGTTGCACGCGCATAAACCACCTTCGCATGGCACCCTAGCTGCACCTTAGAGTTTGCCATGAGTACAACAGGTCTTGAGGTCTTCGATCGGACTATACATAGAACCAATATCTGGCTCAAGGATTTGATGCAGATGTTGGATTTTGAGGACAGGCATGAAGCGTACCACGCCCTCAGGGCCGTTCTGCATTCGCTGCGTGACCGGCTCACGGTTGAGGAAGCCGCTCACTTCGCGGCGCAGTTGCCGATGCTAATCCGAGGCTTCTATTACGAGGGTTGGGATCCGACTGGCAAGCCGTTAAAGGAACGTCATAGAGACGAGTTCCTGATGCGTATTGACGAGGAACTAAGGCCCTATGAGATCAATGCTGAAGCGGCCGCCCGAGCAGTGTTCCTGCTACTGGCGAACCGGATCAGCGAAGGAGAAATCGAAGACATTGAGCATGTTTTGCCCAGGGAGATACGGGATTTGTGGCCGTCCAAGGTTGACCAAGGACGACCGCAATAGGCGTGACGATTGCCGAGCAACAGCTTCACGATTTTGGCAGGTACGGCCAATCCGCCCCTGGCGGCCGCGATTGCGCGGGAGTTGGGCGTAGCGCTCGGCGCATGTGCGGTCGGCCGCTTCCCCGACGGCGAGGTGATGGTACAGCTTCACGATCCAGTTCGACGCAAAGACGTCTTCCTCGTGCAGCCGACCTCGTCTCCAGTCAACGACCATCTCATGGAGCTGCTCGCCATGGCAGATGCGTGCCGGCGCGCCGCCGCTGCAAGCATCACCGCCATCGTGCCGTACTTCGGCTATGGCCGGGCGGACAAGCGGCATGGACGCCGTGAGCCAATCACGGGGCGGGTGGTTGCCGATCTCTTGCAGGTCGTGGGGATTTCGCACGTAGTCACTGTGGATCTGCACACCCCACAGATCGAAGGCTTCTTTCATGCCCCTGTGGATAGTCTTACGGCGGTACCGATCCTTTGCGAGGCGCTGTCAGATCGAGTGTCGCCGGACTGGCTCATCGTGTCGACGGACGTCGGACGGGTACAGATGGCGGCGTGTTACGCGCAATGCCTGGGTCTACCAGTCGTCATACTACGCAAGCGGCGCAACAGCGCCTCACAAACCGAAGTAACCCACATTGTCGGAGATGTGTCGAACCGATCATGCCTCTTAGTGGACGACATCGTCTCGACGGGCGGCACGTTGGCCGAGAGCATCACAGCACTTCTCAAAGCCGGGGCTCGACCGGACATCATCATCGCGGTGACCCACGGACTATTGCTCCCGGGCGCGCGAGAGAAACTGGATCATCCTGCCGTGCGAGAAGTATTCGTCACCGATAGCGTGGGGGTGCCCAGAGAGGGTTGGCCGGCGCTGCACGTCGTCTCGATTGCCCCTCTAATTGCAGGCGCACTGGAGAGGCTCTTGGAAACGCGCGGAGACGCGCGGCATAAGACGACGAGCCCTTCATGATGTCGAATCGAAGCCGCAACCGAGCTTCAGCGCACTTGCGGGAATCCTAAATCCACTTTGCTGGTTCCAGGATCCGGCCAACGACTGGTGACAACCTTAGTGCGGGTATAGAACTGCACTCCTTCGGGACCGTAGATATGAAGATCGCCGAACAGTGAGGCCTTCCAGCCTCCGAAGCTGTAATAGGACACGGGAACGGGAATTGGGACGTTCACACCCACCATGCCCGCGTCCACATCGAATTGAAACTGCCGCGCTGCGCCGCCATCGCGGGTGAAAATCGCCACGCCATTGCCGTAGGGGTTCTCGTTGATGATGCGCAGTGCCCGATCGTAGGTATCGGCCCGGACGACACTCAGTACGGGTCCGAAGATTTCATCGCGATAGCACCGCATATCGGGCTCCACGTGGTCCAGCAGGGATGTTCCCAGGAAGAAGCCGTCACGCTTGAAGGCAGGATCCTGGCGCCCGTCCACAGCTACGGTCGCGCCTTCCGAAGCCGCATTTGCAACATACGACGCCACGCGGTCGCGGTGCTCGCGTGTAATCAGCGGGCCCATCTCGTTGCCCTCTTCCATGCCTGGACCGACCTTGATCTTGGTCATCCTTTCGCGGATCGCGGCTATCAATGGATCGGCGACGCCACCCACGGCCACGACCACCGAAATCGCCATGCAACGCTCGCCGGCCGATCCATAAGCCGCCGACACGGCGGCATCGGCCGCCATGCCGAGGTCGGCATCCGGCAACACCAGCATGTGATTCTTGGCGCCTCCCAGAGCTTGCACGCGTTTGCCGTTGCGAGTTCCCGTTTGGTAGATGGACCGCGCGACCGGAGTGGATCCGACAAAGCTTATCGCCTTCACATCCGGATGCTCGAGGAAACGGTCGACTGCAACTTTATCGCCCTGCACCACGTTGAAGACACCGTCGGGCACGCCGGCTTTCTTCAAAAGCTCCGCCATGTACAGACTGACAGACGGATCTTTCTCCGATGGCTTCAGGATGAAGGTGTTGCCGCACGCAATCGCGTTGGCGAACATCCACATCGGCACCATGGCGGGAAAGTTAAAGGGCGTGATGCCTACTACGACGCCGAGTGGTTGCCGGATCTGGTAGACATCGATACCGCGGCTGGCCTGCTCGGAAAATCCGCCTTTGAGGAGGTTGGGGATTCCGCAGGCGAATTCGATGTTCTCGAGGCCGCGGGCCACTTCGCCCATGGCATCCGGAACGGTCTTGCCATGCTCGGCGGTGAGCATCTCCGCGATCCTGCGGCGATTCGCGTCCACCAGCTCGCGCAGCTTGAACATCACTTCAGCGCGGCGCGAAAGGGCTGAGGCGCGCCACTCGACGAAGGCTTGCTTGGCGATCTCGACGGCCTGGTCGACCTCGGTCGCACTTGCGAACCCGACCTTGGCCTGCGCCTGGCCTGTGGCCGGGTTCCAGACGGTACCGGAACGTCCCGACTCCGATGCGACCAGCTTTCCGCCAATCCAGTGGCTTACCGTTCGTACTTGTGTGCTGACGTCCGCAATCGCCATACTTTCACCTCACGTACTCAAGATCCACTTGGCGGTTTTCCCGGCCAGCTTGCCGAAGGCCTGAACCGCCATTTCCAGGTGCTCTTCCTTTGTGTCTTCAATCTTATTGTGACTGATACCGCGAAGCGACTGGACGAACATCATCACGGTGGGTATGCCCGCCCGAGCCACTTCAGCCGCATCGTGCAAAGGTCCGGAGGGCAGCCGATGCACGACCCCGGCAGTCTCCTTTACAGCCTGTTCGCACAAGTCGACCAGGGCGGGGTGGAACGGCACGGGCTCGATATTCCAGATGCGCGACCACTCGACGGTGCAACGTTCCTCTTGCGCGAATCGTTCGCTTGCCTGGCGGGCTTCGTTATACATGCCTGACAAGATCGCGGCATCGAGATCCCGCTGGTCGAGAGTAGCCTCGCAGCGTCCGACAACAGCAGTGACGATTCCAGGAAACGTCTTGACACTTCCCATGGTGGACACCGCGTCGGGATGCTTTCCGGCGATCGTGCGGATTTCGAGCGCCAGCTTGGCCGCGGCCGCAAGCGCGTCGCGACGAACAGCCATGGGCGTGGACCCCGAGTGCGCTTCCTGCCCGTGGAACGAGACCGCGTGCCGCTCCACACCCTTGGTGCCGAGCACGGCTCCCAGCGGCAGCCCCAAACCTTCCAGCACCGGACCCTGCTCGATGTGCAATTCCAGGTAAGCGGCGGCGTGCGCTTGTTCACGGCGGGCCTCCGGGAAACGATCGATCTCGACTCCGCAGCGTCGCAACGCGTCTTCGAGTCGAACGCCGTCTTTGTCGGTTCTGCCGCGATCGGAGTCGATGGTATCCGTGCCCGCAAACGCGGAGGAACCAAGCAGGCTGCGACCAAAGCGGGCGCCCTCTTCGTCGGCCCAATCGACAAGCCGAATAGTGACCGGCGGACGGCCGTTATGGGCGCGTACGAACCCGCGCAGAGTTTCCAACGCCGTCATCACACCGAGACAACCGTCAAGCCATCCGCCGTTCGGCACGGAATCCAGATGACTGCCTAGGATCAGGGCCTTGTTCGATTCCCCGTCGAGCGTAATCCAATGATTACCCGCAGCATCGTAGTGACGCTCGACCGGAAGTCCCTCTAGTTTCGAAGTGAACCACTCGCGCGCCTTGAGCCACATGTCGCTCCAGGCGATCCGCTGGGCGCCGTTTTCGTCGCCGGTCAGCGCGCGGAGTTCCTTGAGCTCGGCAATGGTGCGTTTGGGATCGACATGCATATGGTCAGAAATATGCAGGGTCTCGCTTCAGCAACCGGCCGCGCCCGCGCTCGCCCACGAACTTACCGTCTCGCACCTGGACTTTGCCCCGCACGGTCACGAGCGAGGGACGGCCTTCAACTTCCATCCCTTCGAATCCACTGTAATCGCAGTTCGTGTGTTGCGTCGCGGCGGAGATTTTGCCGCGGTACTCCGGGTCGAACACCACCAGATCCGCGTCGCTACCGACCGCGATGGTCCCCTTCCGGGGAAGGAGGCCGAACAACCTCGCCGCGCGAGTGCTGGCGGCGTCCACAAAACGGTGCAGGTCCAGCGTCCCGCGTTTTACGCCGTAGGTGTATAAGAGGCTCACGCGTTCTTCGATGCCAGGAATCCCATTGGGGATTTGCGTGAAGGCGTCATTACCGAGCAATTTCTGAGACGTATCAAACGGGCAATGGTCAGTGCCGATGGTATCGATCGAGCCCATCGCCAATGCGTTCCAGAGCACTTTTTGATTGTCCCGTTCGCGCAGCGGCGGTGACATGACATGTTTCATGCCCTCGACGCCGGCTCTTTCCGCGTAAGTCTTGTCGAGAAGGAGATGAGGCAAAACCGATTCCACCCAAATTCGGATGCCTCGGGACTTGGCGGCCATGGCTGCCTCCAACGCATCTTTGCAGGAAAGGTGCACCACGTATCCCGCTGCGCCAGTGATTCCGAGAAACGTCGCGAACCGGTTTGTCCCTTCGGCTTCAACTGCCTGCGGCCGGCTCGGCTCATGCCACTCGGGTCCAGTTTTACCTTGCGCCAGGAGGCTTTGCTGCAGGCGACCTACGAGTTCAGCGTTTTCGCAATGAGCTGTGACGATGACTCCCAGCTTCTTGGCCAATTGAAGAGTCTGGTACATTTCCCCATCGTCGACGCCGAAGAAATTCTTGTAGGCGAGGAAGATCTTGAAGGACGCGATCCCATCCGCCACAATCTCGCGGAGCTGTCCTTCGGTCTGATCTCCGAATTTGGTGACCGACATATGGAAGGTGTAGTCGCACGCGCTCGATCCCTGGGCCTTCGACTTCCACAATTGATACCCTTCAAGCGCGTCATCGAGGCGGGAAGGGCAGCACATTTCGATATACGTCGTCGTGCCCCCAATCAACGCGGCGATACTTCCGGTTTCGTGCGTGTCCTTCGCGAAGGTCGCCATGAACGGCAGGTAGATGTGGACGTGCGGATCAATGAATCCGGGGAACAGCAGCTTACCCGTAGCGTCGATGACTTCGGCGCCGGGCGGAGCCTCCAGGTTCCGGCCAATACGGGTGATGGTTTCGTCCTCGGCGTAAACGTCGCCGCGATAACGCGAATCCGCCGTTACGATGTCTGCGTTTCGAATCAGAAGCGCCATGGAAACCCGACGAGTTTAGTGGACATGAATGCCCGCCTCTCTACGATATTTTTCCATAGCCTCCCAATCCTCAGTTACTTCAGGGCGAGACTTCACCAGTTGATCCCAAGTGACAGGCTCCCGGCCGGAGGGCACTTCCACCATCGAAATGCACTGGTCCACAGGGCAAATGTTGTAGCACAAACGGCAGCCGACGCAATCCACTTCACGCACGCGCGGATTCGGACGCGTTTCGGTGGCCTCCTGCTTGCCGTTCGAGCTTACCGCGTATGAGTAGGGCTGGACCAGATTCCCTTTGGCGTCGATCAAATCAATACACTGGTGCGCCGTGTCGTTGCAGGCAACATAGCAGAGGTTGCACTGGATGCATTTCCTCGAATCGATGCGAGCCACCGCGCGGAAGGAAAGATCGAGGTCTTTAAAATCAGAGATACGACCCAGGCTCCGCGCAGTTACTTCAGGAATGGTTCGAAAACCCTTCGCGTCCATCCAGTTCGAGAGGCCGTCGCATAGGTCCTCGACGATCCGGTAGCCATAGTGCATCACCGCGGTGCAGACCTGAAGACTCGATGCGCCGAGCAGCAGGAATTCCGCTGCATCTTTCCAGGTTGTGATTCCGCCCATCGCCGAGATCGGCAATCGGGAACCATGCACCACGTCGTCCGATCCGAGCGCGGCGAGCATGTTCAAGGCGATCGGTTTCACGGCAGGCCCCGCGTAACCGCCGTGGCCGCCTTTGCCTCCGATGTTGGGCGAAATTTCTAGCGTATCGAGGTCCACGCCGGTGATCGAATTGAGCGTGTTGATTAACGACAGTGCGTTCGCACCGGCCGCCACCGCCGCACGCGCGGGGCTTACGATGTTCGTGATGTTGGGGGTGAGCTTGACGATAACAGGAATGTGAGCTGCCTCCATCACCCAGCGCGTGATCTGCTCGCAATACTCGGGCACCTGACCCACGGCAGCGCCCATGCCGCGTTCGCTCATACCGTGAGGACAGCCGTAGTTCAGTTCGATACCATCAGCCCCAGTATCCTCGATTTGGCGGATAATATCGTGCCAGGATTCCGGCTTGGACTCGACCATCGCGGAAACCAGGACGGCCCGATCCGGCCACGCGCGCTTCACGTCGGCGATTTCGCGGAGGTTGACATCTAAGGGACGGTCCGAAATCAGCTCGACATTGTTGATGCCGAGCATACGCTGGCCGCCGTGATGCCATGCCCCATAGCGATTCGAAACATTTAATACGGGCGGGCCGATGGTCTTCCATACTGCACCGCCCCAGCCGGCTTCAAAAGCCCGGTGAATTTGCGCGCCCGAGTTGGCCGGGGGGGCCGACGCCAGCCAGAACGGATTCGGCGAACGGATACCGGCGAAATTGATACTGAGATCAGCCATTTGTATTTCCTGTGTTCAGTCGAAGATGGATCGCCGCGGCAGCGAGTTTACCGTCCTGAACTGCCATGACCGTCGATGCCGAGTTCTTGGCGCGAATGCAGTCGCCCCCGGCAAAGACGCCCGTAAGACTGGTTTCCAAATCGGTGTTGACCTTGATGAAACCCCGGTCGACTTCGAGGCCCAGCATCTGGGCGAGAGGAGGTTTCTGCTGGCCCACGGCCTTCACAATTTGATCCGCGGGAATCACAAACTCACCGTTTCCTGCGGGCTGCGCACTGCGTCGGCCGGAACTATCGGGTTCTCCCAATTCCATGTGGACGCAAGCCAAGCCGGTAACGCGTCCGCCATCGGAAAGGACACGCACGGGCTGCGTCAGAAAGCGGAACTCGACGCCTTCCTTCTTCACGAAATCGTATTCGTGCGGATACGCGCTCATCTCGTGTTCGGAGCGGCGATAGATCATGGTCACCTGATCCGCTCCCAGCCGCTTGGCAACGGTGGCACAGTCGATCGCGGTGTTTCCGGCACCGATCACCAGGACGTTGCGGCCGATGCACATCCCACTGGGGTTTAGTTTGCTTTGTTCGATGTAGTCGAGGCCATCCACGATCAGTTCTTCCCCGGGGATCCCCATGACTTGAGTTGCCCCGAGACCCGGACTGAGGAAGATCGCGTCGAAACGCTTTCGAAGATCTTCCAGCGTGAGATTCAGGCCGAGCTCCGCGCCAGTTTCGATGTGAACACCCAGGCTTTCGATCATGCGGACTTCTTCGAGCGATGCCTCGATCGGCTCGCGCAGGGCGATAATTCCGTAGGTCGAGAGGCCCCCGCCAAGAGGGCGCTTTTCGAAGATCGTGACACTGTGGCCGCGGCGAGCCAGCTCTCCGGCGCACGAAAGCCCCGCGGGGCCCGAGCCAATGACCGCAACACTCCGGCCATTCTGCGGCGCGCGCTTGACCACGTCTTTTCCAGACACATGGTCCATCGCGTACCGCTGCAGCCGGCCGATCATGATGGGATTGTGATCATGGCCGAGCACGCAAGCGCCCTCGCACAGTTCCTGAACGGGACATACGCGAGCGCACGTCGCGCCCAGCAGATTCGCTTCGAGGATCGTTCTAGCCGAACCGATCAAATTGTCCGTCGAGATTTTCTTTATGAAACGCGGAATGTCGATGTGTGTGGGACAGGCGTGGGTACACGGGGCATCGTAGCAAAAGAGGCACCGGTTCGCCTCCACCAAGGCTTCCTGCGGGCTCAGCGGCGGAAGCTGCTCGGCCAGACCCTTAGTCGCGGCCACGTTCAACTATCTCCTGACGAAGATCGTGTACCCGCGCCGCCGCGGGCCTATGCCCGGACATGAGCACAACGTACGACGCGGCTGACACCGCAAACCCGACAAACCAGGCGTAATCATACAGCCACCGCAACGATGGAACTGCGAGTCCCAAGAGGGCCACGACGACTCCAAACGACAGACTCACGAGAGCACGAGGGTTGACGCCCTTCGAGTATTCATATTCGCCACCTCTCCGGTAAAGATCGTCCACGTTGAGCGAACGCCCGCGCACAATGAAATAATCGGCGATCATCACCCCGGCAATAGGGCCTAGCAAGCCTGAATATCCGACCAGCCACCCGAAAATATAGGCGCTGTAATCGCTCAAGAGCCTCCACGGCATCATCAGCACTCCCACGATCCCCGTGATAAATCCTCCCGTTCGGAACGAGATCAGGCGTGGATTCAGGTTGGAGAAATCGTTCGAAGGCGATACTACATTGGCAGCGACGTTGGTATTCAAGGTCGCAATGAGAATCGCGATCAACGCAATGAACGCAACCAGAGGCTGGTGAAAGCGGCCGATGAGCGCCACGGGATCCCAGATCGCCTCTCCGAACAGCACCACCGACGCTGACGTGACAGCAACCCCGATGAATGAATAGAGAGTCATCGCCGTCGGCAGGCCCAAGGCTTGGCCAAGCGCCTGGTCGCGCTGGCTTCGGGCATAGCGCGTGAAATCCGGAATATTTAGGGCGACTGTGGCCCAAAACCCCACCATAGCCGTAAGAGACGGGACGAAAAACTTCAAGAAAGAGCCGCCATCCTGAAACTTGCTCGGCGAGCTTAGCACGGGACCGAAGCCGCCGGCCTTATTCGTGATCCACCACAGCATCAGCAGCCCGACCCCCAACATGAACGGTGCCCCGATTCCCTCCAGGAAGCGAATGGTATCAATACCTTTCCAAATGACAAAAATATTGAGCAGCCAAAACGCTCCGAAACAGAGCCAGACCATCCGAGGATCTGACGCGGCAGGCCACAGAATCTGGAGCATGGAGTGGATGGCTTGGCCGCCGATCCAGGTTTGGATTCCGAACCAGCCGCACGCGACCAGCGCCCTGAGAACGGCCGGGATGTTCGCGCCGCGGACGCCGAACGACGCTCGCACCAACACCGGAAACGGGATGCCGTACTTCGCGCCCGCGTGGGCGTTGAGCAGCATCGGAACCAGGACGATTAAGTTCCCGAGCAGGATGGTCCCCACAGCCTGCCACCAGTTCATCCCGCCAGCGATCAGACCGGAGGCGAGCATATAGGTGGGGATGCATACACTCATCGCCACCCACAGCGAGATGTAGTTGTAGAGACCCCAGGTGCGCTTGGCTAGCGCGACCGGGGCCAGGTCGTCGTTATATAGGCTGGGATCGCGCTCCGTTGACATTCGTTCCTGGCGAGATTATCGCATCAAACGAACGCCTTACGTAACGTGGCTTGCTTGCACGCTAGAAAATCAACCTGACGCCCAGTTGCGCCTGACGAGGGTCGCCTAACCCGCTGGTGACCGTTCCATCGAAGTTGAACAGAAGCCCGGTGACTTCGGGCTTCTTGGGATTGGCAGAGTTGAACAGGTTGAACACGTCCACCGCCCCTTGCACGTTGAGACGTTCGCTGAGCTTGAACGTCTTCGCGGCCCGAAAATCGAACGAGAAGAATTCGTTGTTTTTCCGAAGGGTATTCCGTTTGATGATGGTCCCATTTGCCTGGATACGGTCCTGCGGGGTATTGCCGACGCTAATCGGCTGAGCGGAGCGGGCGCTGAAACGAGGCGAGAATTCGATGCCCCATGGAGCCTGGTACAACGCGTAGCCATTGAAACGATGGCGCTGGTCGCGGTCGGAGTAATTGTACTCCGGCTTGAAGTTGTTGGCCACCGCGTAGCGGAAGCTGAACGGATCGCGCTCGTTGTCGTCATCCGAGTAGTCCGTCGAAAGCTGGTAGTTCCAGGTGAATTGGAATCTCCGCGACAACTGCTTCGTCATTCCAACCGTAAGCCCGCGGAACAGCGATTTGGCTGACGATTCGACTGTGGTGAGCGTCCCGATTCCATTCTTTCCGTCCGCGCCCAAGCCTGTCGAGAACGGCGAGCCAAATACTGGGTCGTTCCGATCCACAAAGCGCGTCAGGTGCACGGCTTTGGCGTAAGCGAAATCCGCGAATACCTTGAGCGATGGAGCCAGAGCCTGCTCAAATCCTGCCGACCAGGAATACGTGCGAGGGTTGGTGTAGTTCTTATCGAAGACGAACACACTGGGGTGGTCGACCGGCAGGTTGCTGGCGTTGGGAATGATGTCAGGATACGCCGGTGGAGTGACTCCGAAGCCGTTGAACGTGGAGTCCCGGTAAAGCGTCTGGCCGATGGAGCCATTAGTTGAACGCGGGCTGGCTAATTGCAATCCGGGAGTGCGCGCGTAGAAGATCCCCCCGTTGATGCGGATGACGCTCTTGCCCTTGCCGGCCGGGTCCCAGGTGATCCCCAGCCGCGGCTGGAACTGCTTCATCGAAGACGGAATGTTCCCGTCGGAGGGGAATCCTTTCTTTCCGATCAATCCCGCAAAGAATACCTGACTGGCGGGCGTCTGCGGTTCGGGTTCCACCTGTGCGTCCCAGCGCAGCCCGTAGCTCAGCGTCAGCTTGCGATTGACCTGCCACTTGTCCTGAATAAACAGCGCCGGCTCGAGCACCGGGATCGATTGCGTGCCCGCCTGATTCACCGATTTCCCGTTGACGCCGGTAAACTGCAGGAACAACAACAGAGGTCCGGTAATGCTCGAGCCAGTCGGACACGCTCCGTTCGCATTGGACGTGCCGTTGCTGCACTCGACGTACTTGGGGCCCTGATTTACGTAGTTGATGAACCCGTTAACGCTCGAGAAAATAAATCGTCCGTTGCCGAAGCCGATAAACGTCTGAGTGGTCGAGGTACGGTTGAATTCGAAGCCGGCCTTGATGTTGTGAGAGCCTTTGATCCAGGTAATGTTGTCGTTTATCTGAAAGCGCGTGTCGTGGTCCTCCACCGGAATGAAGAACGGCTCGCCGAAGCGGTAGGAGCCCGCAAAATCTACGCCCGTGTCGGGAAGAGGCCGGCCGGTGCCGCTAATCGTGGGCCCGCCGTAGGGTCTGGGCCGGTCTTCGCGCGAGACCTGGAAGCGGAGCTCGTTGAGCATGACCGGACTCAAGGTGGTGTTGAGCGATCCGCTGATGGTGTTCGCAAAATCCCGCTCAATCGCATTCGCACTACGCGCATAGGAATCAACGTCAAATGTTCCGTTTTCCTGGCGCGAGCGGGAATAGTTGTACCGCATCGTAAAGATGTTGCTGTCATTGACCAGATAATCGATCTTGCCGAGTATGGCATTGGCGTCGTTGGTGCGCGTAATCGGGCCGTTTTCATTGGTGATCCCGAACTTAGTGGCGAACAGGCTCACCAGCCGCGGGTCGATGCGAGCCGGGTTGGTCTGCTTGGTTTGCCGGAAGATCTGCTGATCGTAAGCGGCAAAATAGAACACCTTGTCCTTCTTGATGGGACCGCCGATGGTTCCGCCGAATTGATTCTGGTTGAAGTCGCTGATAGGCGTGCCGTCGGACTGGGCCGCGGTCAGAGCCGACTGTTTGAAATACTCGTGCGCCGTGCCATGAAGCTGATTCGTGCCCGATTTGGTCACCACGTTCACAAATCCGCCCGAGCTACGGCCGAATTCCGGTGGAGCGCCATCAGCCACCACGGAGAACTCTTTCACCGCGTCCAGGTTGACTGTAAACGCCGGACGCTGCCCGCCACGCTGTTCCCCGAAGAAAGGATTATTGTTATCGGCCCCGTCGATGGCGACGTTGTTGTTAATGCCCTTCTGCCCGTTGATGGAAATTTCGTTCCCATCAGGACCCTGGACAATCGCCACACCGGGAGTCAGGTTCATGAAGTCGTAGAAGTTGCGGCCGTTGTTGGGGAGCGTTTGAATGGAGTTCCTGTCGATATAGCTGGCGCTCTCCGAAGAGCTGGTTTCAACAATCGGAGCGCTGGCTTCCACGTTAATGGTTTCAGCTACGTTGGCGACGCTGAGGCCCACCGAGAGAGAGATGGTCTGGCCGACAGCAAGATCGAATCCTTGCCGGACCATCGTGCCGAACCGCGGCGCGGAGGCGGTCACCCTGTACCCGCCCAACGGAAGCAGCACGGCACGGAATCTTCCGGCTTCATCCGTCGTGATCTTGCGCTGATAGTTGGTGTCGACGTTCAGAACGACGATGCTCGCTCCCGGAATTGCGGCGCCGGATGGATCTGTGACAATGCCCTCGATCGTGCCGGTGTTCGCCTGCGACTGAGCCCAGCCCGGCTGAACAACAAAAGCCGCACACAAAACTGCCATCAAAACCCAGGTCGTAGAAAGCCGGCGGGAAACAAAATTCTCCATACGAACCCCTTTTCTCTTTTATTTGTTTTCGGTTACGGCGAGGCCGACGGGGCCGGTGGGGCAGTTGCTCTGCGACAAGGTAGAGCACTCACGCACGCGTTACGGTGACGTTCGGCAGAGCTTGATCGCCCTTGCATGAATATACTGTTGCAAAGGAGTATACACCAGATTTCACGCGAAAACGTCCAAAACTTACTGTATTTGTGACGCTGTAATATGGAAAGAATGACGGCGGCGACCCCCAACCGCGCACTGCGGCCTATTCTTTGCGCGCCACTGCTGCGGAGAGTGGATCGCGAGCTGGTGGCGCTGCTCAGGTCGCTGGAACCTTCCGATTGGGACGCCCAGACGGTTGCGCCACAGTGGAAGGTTCGCGACGTTGCAGCTCATCTTTTGGATACGCAATTACGCAAACTGTCCCTGGCTCGCGATGGCTGGTTCGTGGAGAGCCCGCCGGCCCCCGGAGAGCTGGCCACGTTCATCCACCGGTTGAATCGCGAAGGCGTGACGGTCTTCCGGCGCCTGAGCCCTACAGTGCTGACTGCATTGCTGGAGCGGGCGGGCGAGGAAAGCGCCACGTTTCACGAAGCGCTGGATCCATTTGCCCCGGCCGCGTTCGCAGTGAGCTGGGCAGGAGAGGCCGAGTCGCTCAACTGGTTCGATACCGTGCGAGAACTGACCGAGCGTTGGCATCACCAGCAGCAGATCCGACTGGCCATCGATCCCGCAGGCGGCGGGCCCGGCATCATGACCCGGGAACTGTACGACCCAGTGCTCGACGCGTTCCTGCGAGGGCTGCCGCACTCGTTCCGGAATGTTGCGGCTGCCGAAGGAACGTTGCTCAAAATCCAAGTTTCGGGCGACGCGGGTGGCGCGTGGCTGCTCGAGCGAGACAGCCGTTGGACCCTCGTAACCAGTTCGACCGCGATGCCATCCGCCGAGGTCACGATTCCTCAGGAAATCGCCTGGCGCGTGTTCACCAAGGGGATCGACAAGGCGGCGGCCCTGGCTGAATCGCGGATCGAGGGAGACCGGGCGTTGGGCGAACGGGTCTTCGATCTTACGGCAATCGTGGCCTGAAGCGTCGCGGAACTTGCGACATACTGGTGAGAAGCGGAGGAGCACTTGACCAAAGACGAGATTATTCTGGCCAACCAGGAGTGCCTGTTTCCCGCAGTCTTTCACTACTTCCGCGAGCCATTGGTGCTGACCAGAGCCAAGGATCAGTTCGTCTGGGATGCCGATGGCAACCAGTATCTGGACTTCTTCGGCGGCATTCTGACCGTGAGCGTCGGCCACTGCAATGAGAAGGTGAACCAGGCGGTTCACGCACAAGTGGACAAGCTCCAGCACGTTTCTACCGTTTTTCCTACCGAACCGCAGGCGGCGCTGGCACGGAAGATTTCGACGATTGCTCCCGGGGACGGCTGGAAATCATTTTTCACCAGCAGTGGGACGGAAGCCAACGAGATGGCGATTCTTGCAGCGCGGTGCTTCACCGGATCCTCCGACATCATCGCGTTGCGGCATTCCTATCACGGCCGGTCGTCGCTGGCGATGGGGATCACGGGTCAGGCAGGCTGGAAGCTCGGTCCGCCGGTGCAAACCGGAATCACGTTTGCACATAATGCCTATTGCTACCGGTGTCCCTTCGGTCTGACCTACCCGGATTGCGAAGTCCGCTGCGCGCAGGACGTCGACGAGCTGATTCGCACCACCACCACGGGACAAATCGCGGGAATGATCGCGGAGCCGATCCAAGGCGTCGGCGGATTCATCACGCCACCCAAAGAGTATTTCAAGATCGTTTCCAAGATCGTACGCGAGTATGGCGGCATCTGCATCAGCGACGAAGTGCAGACTGGCTGGGGCCGTACCGGCGATCGTTGGTGGGGAATCGAACAATGGGACGTCACGCCGGACATCGTCACCAGCGCCAAGGGTTTGGCGAACGGATTCCCGATCGGCCTGACCGCCGCCCGGCCGGAGGTGGCCGATAGCGTTAAGAAACTCACGATCTCCACATTCGGCGGCGGCCCAATTCCCACCGCGGCTGCAAAAGCCGTCATCGATTTGATTGAAGAGGAGGATCTCGCAGGCAACGCGGCGACGGTAGGAGCTCATTTGCGCGCGAGTTTGGAGGATTTGAAAGAAAAGTATCCTCTAATCGGCGATGTCAGGGGCATGGGACTCATGCAAGCTATCGAGCTGGTGCAAGACCGCGGTTCCAAAGCGCCTGCTACCGCCGAAACTCTCCGGCTGATGGAAGTGGCACGTGAAAACCGTATCTTGATCGGACGGGGCGGATTGAACGGCAACGTAATCCGAATCTCGCCTCCGCTCAACATCGGTATCGCGGACGTGGACATCTTCATCCGCACTTTGGATGCGAGCTTGGCTCAGGTCTGTGCGCCCGCCTTCTCTGGATCCGCAGGATAACCTCAATCCACGATCGCGTTATCTCCTGGGCGAGAAGCCGGATCGCACCGTCGTTCCCCGGACTGGTCTGGTTCGATCAGTCGACGAGAAATCGCCCTCCCGCGGTCTCTTCTTTATGCGGGACTCTTTCAAAGGAAAGCCCAAGCGATTCTTAGCACTCTAACGATTCAATCCTCCCGGTGGGTATTGGGCTCGGACGAATACGCCGAGTGAAACTTCGCGCGGAGCTACTTGGGGACGTTCTGCGAATCCGAGGGCGTGCATTTTCCGCCCTCGCAGCGGTTATTCTCCTCACAAACCTGTTCGTAAATCGACCAAGTGGGATGAAGCTTCATTTGAAACTCTTGCGACCAGGGTTTGGTGAAGATCTTCGGATCGTCAATGGTGATCTCATAAGCAGCAGTGGTCGCGTCAATGTAATGGAGACGCTCGACGGTGTGCAGGGCGTCGCTGTGCCATTGGTTACTGGCGGCCAGCGTCCATTCCCTTAAGCCGATGGTGTCAATCACCAACGTGTCTCCTTCCCACTTGGCTACAGCATCTCCCATGTACGTAAGGTCGACTTCCTTGGGATGGGGCTTATCGAGCGGGATCACGCGAAAGAAATGCATGTACTCGTAAAGGATCGCGACCATGCCGGGTGTCTGGATAATCTGCTGCGCATACGGAGCCAGCACCTGCCGGGGATGTCCATCCGGCAAGCACAGCGCTGTGGGGTCATCATGGCGAAGATCTCCCGTCGGCGCCTGATGAAATAGCGCTTCCGCACCGGGCACCAGAGCAGGCATCCTGTTGCGATCGAAGCTGGTCACGATCGGTGTGTCCGTATCGTTGGGCCCGACTTTATGCGTAAATCCAGGACCCGCCCACACGCCGGAAAAGTTCGGCTTGCCATTCGGCATGCGGGGCACGCCGCGAGCCGTAGCGGCTGCCTGCTGCGCAGCGGCAGGCAAAATCGCCAGCAAGGCGACCAGTGCCGCCGCGGTCATAAACGGCACGAACAAATGCTTTCGCACGTTGAACACTCCCCTTGGCCTCGGCAGCCGCGCTTCGCGATTACTTCTTGCTGGTGGTCGAATTTGGAGCAACCGGTTCGGTCGGCCTAAGCACCTGGTCTTGTCCGATCAACGCATCCCGCCCATCTGCGAACGTAACGACATTGCCTGAAGCATTATTCGAGCCGTCCTTGGCTTGATGTCCGGTGATCGTCAGCACCTCTCCGATTTTCAGGCTGCTCTTGGTGATGCCTCTCCTTTGCAACATACCCGGAGGTGAGGCGGAGAAGCCCCAATTCACCACCTTGCCGTTCTGATCCTTGACGTCCAGATACACCCAAATGTGAGGATTGGCCCACTCGACCTTAGTAAGCACGCCGGTCATCTTGATCGGTTTTTGCGTGTCGAACTCCGCCGTATATGCGTGGTGCGCAAAGATCGGCACTGCCGCGGCCAGTATGAAACTTGTCGCCAAAATCGCTAGCTTTGTCGTCATCGCGATATCGCCCGTAGGGGTCGTTCACCGGCTGGTACGCCCAATTCTACTTGCGGCTTTGCAATTGTGTCAAACATGCGCGGCGGCGCGGCGTGCAAAACACGCTACTATCAACTAGCAAGTCCACGCCACGACTGGGCCATCGGCTTCCACGTTGAGGGAAGGAAATTACATGCAGATTCGGCTCGGCTACGAATTAAACTACGATTTCCCCCAATCCACGCCGATGATCCTGGCGTTGAGCATCCATTATTCACGCGCCTCGGACATCATCATTCCGGATTATCTGACCACCGAACCGTCCGTACCGATCGGAGGGTATCGCGATGGTTTCGGTAACTGGTGTACCCGGGTCGTCGCGCCGCGCGGGCGATTCCGAATCAAAACCGACGGGCTCATCCGCGATACCGGCCAACCGGACAGGATCGTTGCCGATGCCCGTCAGCATGGGGTGCAGGATCTGCCGGAAGAGACGCTGGTCTTCCTGTTGGGCAGCCGTTATTGCGAGACGGATCTGCTGTCCCCGATGGCTTGGGACATGTTCGGGCAGTCCGACCCTGGTTGGGCGCGCGTGCAGGCGATCTGCGATTATGTGCATAATCTGATCGCCTTCGACTATCAGCAGGCGCGCGCCACACGGACCGCTTGGCAAGCCTTGAACGAGTGCACCGGAGTCTGCCGCGACTACGCACACCTCGCCATTACATTTTGCCGCTGCCTTAATATTCCGGCCCGCTATTGCACGGGTTATCTAGGGGATATGGGGACTCCCCCGCCCTACGGCGTCGGGGATTTTGCCGCATGGTTTGAAGTCTATATCGGGGGCGGCTGGCACACCTTCGACGCGCGCAACAATACGCCACGGATCGGCCGCGTTCTGCTGGCGCGAGGCCGCGATGCGTCCGACGTTGCGATCGCGACAACTTTCGGCCCAAACACGCTGGAAAGCTTCAAAGTCTGGACTGACGAGGCCTCCGAGTCCATCGGCCCCGTCCATTGAAACAGAGAAATGGACGTTAGCGCCCGGTTTCGCGCGACGCACCCTGCGAGCTGACCTTCTTCTCGCCCGCCGAGGAAATATCCTGCGCGCCGGTCTGCTCCAGAATCTCCTTAGCCCGCGAGACTTCGTCGGAGGTTTCGCAGTGCACGGAGACCAGGATGCCGCCTTCTTTAATTCGTCCCTCGTAGCGCTTGGCTTCGTATTCAGGGATACCCATCCCAACCAGCGCTCCAACCAGGCCCCCGACCGCCCCTCCGGCGCCCATTCCAGCCAGCGCCGCCATGATCGGTCCCGCGGCGATCAGGGGTCCAACGCCCGGAATACTGAGCGCCCCGATCCCCGCCAGTAGGCCCAAGGCGCCTCCGATCACGCCACCGGTTGCGGCACCGGCTGCCGCGCCTTCAGGGGCCTTTGTGTTCTTCTCATGCGCGAATTCTTTGGTGCTGTGTTCGTCTGACATCAGCACTGAGATGTCGTTGGTGCTGAATCCGGCCGAGGTCAAGCGCTCTATCGCCTGTTCGGCCTGCGCCCGGCCTCTGTAAATGCCGAAAACTGCAGTGTTCTTACCAGCCATAGTGACTCCTTAGATCAGTCTCAAGATTCCTTGAGCCAACGCAGTGTTAGATCCCGGCCTGGACCAGCCGTTTCTACTCCCGGGTTAATGCAGGATCTGGAGAGTCATCTAGTCCACTGGTCTTATGCTTGCTGGAGTTTTTTCAGGCTGAAGCTCTGAGATAAAATGTGGGCTGCCACGTTTGCACATCGGCTACGCACGCCCTCGCTCCGATCCTGAGAAGGAAAGAAACGAACATGCTGATCCGGCTGGGCTACGACATACAATTTGAGCTTCCCACCGACGTTCCTTTTATCGGTCTGGTGAACGTTCACCCATCGCGGTGGGCCGATCTTCGAGAGCCCGACCAAGTGACCATCGAACCCGCCACGCCTGTAACCTGCTACGCCGATTCCTTCGGAAACCGAAGTACCAGATTCATGGCGCGGAAAGGAACCGTCCGGCTGTACAACTCGACTCTGATCGAAGATCCCGGCGCTCCCGACCCTGTGAATCCCTACGCTCGAGAAATCTGCGTCGAACACCTTCCGCAAGAGACCTTGATCTACCTTCTGGCTAGCCGCTATTGCGAGGTGGATCTGCTATCGAACACCGCGGCCCAGATGTTCGGCGGGTTGCCGCGGGGATGGCAGCGAGTGCAGGCGGTTTGCGACTTTGTGCAAAGCCACGTCACATTCGGCTACGCTCACGCCCGCTCTACCCGGACAGCGCTCGAAGTCTTCAATGAACGGGTGGGCGTCTGCCGCGATTTTCAGCATCTCGCCGTGACGTTATGCCGCTGTTTAAACATCCCGGCGCGCTATGTAACCGGATATCTCGGGGATATCGGCGTCCCCCCCGTCGATTGCCCAATGGATTTCAGTGCCTGGTTCGAAGTGTACCTGGAGGATCGTTGGTGGACCTTTGACGCGCGCCACAATACGCCCAGGATCGGGCGGGTTCTCATGGCGACTGGCCGGGACGCGGCGGACGTGGCGATCACAACTTGTTTCGGAGCGGCCTATCTGAAAAAGTTTGAGGTCGTCACCGAAGAGGTTTCTAGCTAAGATTCGTCCAACGGCTCCATCTCTACGCCAACATCGAGCTCATGGTCGCGGCCTCCCAGGATAACGCCGCGCACGGGACTCACGTCACCGTAATCGCGGCCCCAGGCGAGCGTGACGTGACCCTGGGACGGGATCAAATTATTAGTAGGATCCACGTCCAGCCAGCCCGTACCGGGACAATACACCGACACCCAGGCATGCGAGGCATCTGCGCCGATCAGTCTGGGACGGCCGGGTGGGGGCCATGTCCGCAGATATCCGCTTACGTACCTGGCAGGCAAGCCCAACGAGCGCAAGCACGCTACTTGCAAATGAGCGAAGTCCTGACAGACACCCCTCCTGAGGCGAAGCACTTCATCCGGCGAGGTCCTTACATTGGTTGCTTTTGAATCGAAGCGGAAATCGTTGTAAATGCGTCCGGTGAAATCAAGTAAAGCTTCGGTTAGCGGCCGCGCGGGCGTAAACGATCGCGATGCATACTCTGCAAACACCGCGCCCGGTTTGACACGAGGCGACTCGAACACAAATTGATAAGCATCGAGCCCTGCCGGACTCAGGTCGGCCGGCAGACATCGGGCCACGTCGTCCCAGGCCGGTGAGGTGTCAGGCCAGACTACCGAATCGCCATCAATGAGAACCATGCTCCGGGCTTCGATGTTCAGCTCTTCATGGGGTTCCTGGATGGTGAAGAGAGTCACTGGATTGCCAAAGTAATCCACTCGTTCGCTTAGCCCGGAGGGAGCCGGCGTTACCAGCAACTCGTGCGACGTACAGGTGTGGTGCGGTTTGGTCCGCGGGGTCAGGTACGCCACATGATTCCCGAAAGAGACAGGATGCTTGTACTTGTAGGTCGTTTTATGAACGATACGGTAAGTCATCCGCCCATACTGATCGGGAAAGTGCGCGCATGGTTGAAGTACGTGAGCGAAATGTTATCCGCCCAGGAAGGCAGCAGGTTGTGGACAAAGCCAAGAGAACCTTCGAGTTGCGCATGCCCTTCGACCCCCCACCCAGTCCGTCCGCTGCCCGGCAGCGGAAAATCCAGCTTCTGAAGGTCCAAACCTCGTAGGCGGCTTTGCGCGTGCAGGATTGCGTCCAAATCGTCCGACGAATGACGGGGCAGCTTTCGATATAGGTCAGCCAAATGAGCTACTTGGAAGTTCAAAGATCGTGGATTGGATTCATCCGCCATCAACAGGTCCAGCACCGCCACGGGCTGCAGGGTCGTGAAGTAGCGCGATCGGTAGGTCATGGAACTATCTGCCACTTCGAGTAAATACTCCAGCAGAGGCCAGCTTTCCTCGTCGAATTGCGTGGTCAATTCCTGCATCTGCCTAACCGAGTACATCGCGCGCTCCAGCCGGCGCCCCAGACTCATGAAAAGCCAGCCCGGTCCGCGAGTAATATTTTCCCGTTCCATGCCGGAAAATGCGGAGAGTAGCTCCAGGCACCCGCTGAGTACGGCCGAGTACTCGATAAACAGCATGTACTCCTCGGTGTGAGCGGAATTGGCCAGCTCTACGACGAGTCGCGACATATCCTCGGATAGCCGCTCGCGAAGATTTCCGCCGACGCGCTGGACCTCGGCCAAGGTCGAGGCGAGGCTGTCCGGCCGCTCGGCGTCCGACATTAGAGAGACGAGTTCGTCTTCCAGCTCGCGCGGGGTGGCAGGCCGGTCTTCTGGCAGAATGCTGTGCTGCGAGTCAAAACAACTGTGCAGGCGAAACAGGCACTTCAGTTCGGCCTTACTGGCTCGCCGGACGCGCGTCATCAGGCAGCGCAGCAGGCGCGCGATGCACTCTGACCGTTCCGCATAGCGGCCCAGCCAAAAAAGGTGGTCCGCGGCGCGGCTCGGCAGGTCTGCGAGCACGTGTTGCAGTTGAACTGGCTGGTTCCGCGGGCGCAGCATGCTGAACGTGTCCACCGCTCCGTCCCACAAAACCCACGCGTCTTTGCTGCGGCCGCCGCGCTGCATGGAGACCACCGGGCCATCGGCTCCGGCGACGCGCACCAGGCCGCCCGGCATCGCGACCCAACCGGAATTGGTATTCAGAACATACGTCCGCAGCACAAGGCTTCGCGAATAAACATGGCCGTGGTCCCACACCGGGGCCGTGGAGAGAGGCACCTGTTCCTGCGCCACGAATTCGTAAGGGCGTGCACGCACCTGATCGCCGATTTTCTGCCTTTCCGCCTTTGCGAGGCCGGCGCCGAAGATGGGCTCCATTCCACGCAACGGGAACGCCGGTTTAACCACTACCTGATCCAAATGGTGCAGCACCCAATCCAGCGCGTAATCCTGACCGCACCACCAGGTCGCGACAGAAGGCAATTTGAGCGGCTCGCCCAGCAGTTTCCTCGCAAGACCCGGGAGAAACGGCATAATGGCCGCAGTCTCGATCACGCCGCTTCCCAGCGCATTTGCCACCACTACATTTCCGGCGCTGATCGCATCTACTAATCCCGCAACTCCCAGGAGCGAATCGCCGCGCAGCTCGAGCGGATCGCAGAAACTGTCGTCAATCCGGCGGAGGATCACGTCCACGGGTTGCAGGCCTTCCACGGTTTTCAGGTAGACGCGCCGATCGCGAACTGTTAGATCGGCTCCCTCGACCAGCGTGAATCCAAGATACCTAGCCAGGTAGGAATGCTCGAAGTAAGTCTCGTTGAATGGTCCCGGCGTCAGCAGCACCGCGCGTGGGTGATCGGACCTCGCTAAACCGAGCAGCGCGTCACGCTGGGCCCGGAAAAACGAAGCCAGACGTCTGACGTTCGCCGTGTGGAACGCGTCCGGCAGAACGTCTGAGACGATCGTGCGATTTTCGAGCGCATATCCCGTTCCCGAAGGCGATTGCGTGCGGTCCGCGAGCACCCACCAGGTGCCGTCCGGCGAGCGCGCCAGGTCCACCGCGAGCAGATGCAGATACGATTGCTTCGGAACCGCGACTCCCGTCAGCGGCCGCAAAAAGGCCGGATTCGCAAAGAGTAAAGCCGACGGAAGGTCCCCGTTTGAAACCAGGTTGCGAGCGCCGTAGATATCCTCGAGGAGCAGGCTGAGCAGATGAGCCCGTTGAATGATGCCCGCCTCGATGACACGCCACTCTTCCGGCGAGATAAGAAGCGGGATCGGATCGATCGCCAGCGGCCGGCTTGCGCCCTGAGGATCCGTGTAGATGTTGTAGGTGACCCCGTTTTCCCGAATTCGACGTTCAGCACGCTCCCAGCGGCGCGCCAGTTCGTCGGTTCCGATGGCCTGAAGCGACTCGATGAAGTGCGCCCAGTGCGGCCTGGGAGTTACTCCATCTGGAGCGAGCTCATTATAAACCGACTGGTCGAGTAACGGAATTTGAAGCAGATCAGCGATCATAGCTGCCGGCTCTTATGCCGTTGTAGAGATCGTAAAGTCCATTGATTCCTGAAAAGCGGCTTGCTTCCGATCATAACAGCCCGACAGTGTGACGGCGCGTATACGCGATTTTCAGGCCGAGCGGCGTAAATCCAGCGTCAACGGAAATTCCGGATTGTTTTCTTCCAGTGGAATCGCGATCGGACCTGGAGTGTGACCGGTGGGGGTGAAGCGAGCCAGGCGGCGGCTTTCGGCCTCGTTCGCGTTTACGGGAAATTGTTCGTTAGCCCTTCCGCCGGGGTGAGAAACGTGATACGTGCAGCCCCCAATGGCGTGGCCGGACCATGTATCCACCAGGTCGAAGACCAGAGGCGCATGCACCGGAATGTTGGGATGCAGGCACGAGGGGGGCTGCCACGCACGATATCTGACGCCCGCCACAAACTCCCCTGTTTCGCGTCCCGGATGCAGTGGCACGCGCCGGCCGTTGCAGACGACTACAAAGCGCGGGTCGACTAACCCCGATACTTTGACCTGTAGCCGCTCTACCGACGAATCTACGTTTCGCACCGTTGCGCTACCCGAGGCTTCTTCGCCCAATACGTTCCAGGGCTCCAGAGCATGCCGCAATTCCAGATGAATGCCTCGCCGGGTGATGGAGCCGACGGCCGGAAATCGAAACTCGAAGTGGGGCGCGAACCACTCCGTTTGAAAAGCGTAGCCGGCCCTCTTCAAGTCTTCCAGAACGTCTTCCCAGTCAAGAAGCACGAAATGCGGCAACAGGAAACGTTCGTGAAGAGCGGTGCCCCAGCGCACAAGTTTTTCCTTGTGCGGACTCCGCCAGAAGCGGGCGATCAGGGCCCGCACAAGCAACTGTTGCGTGAGACTCATCCGCGCGTGCGGGGGCATCTCAAATGCGCGCAGCTCGACCAGTCCAAGCCGCGATCCCGCCGCCTCCGGCGGGTACAGCTTGTCGATACACAGCTCCGCGCGATGCGTGTTGCCGGTAACGTCGATAAGCAAATTGCGAAACACGCGATCCACCGTCCAGGGCGTGATGTTGGGCGTGCCCGCATCTGGAATCTGGCTGAAAGCGATTTCCAGCTCGTAGAGCGAATCGGTGCGCGCCTCGTCCACCCGCGGATGCTGGCTGGTTGGACCGATGAACAGCCCGGAGAAAAGATACGACAAGGACGGGTGGTTTTGCCAGTACCCGACCAGGCTTCTCAAAAGATCGGGGCGTCGCAGGAACGGGCTGTCGTCCGGGGTGGCTCCGCCGAGCACCACGTGATTTCCACCGCCGGTTCCAGAATGCCGGCCGTCGATCATGAATTTCTCGGTGCCTAGACGACACTGGCGCGCCAGTTCATATAGCTCCGTGGTGTTTTCGACCAGTTCATCCCAGCCCCCGACGGGTTGGACGTTCACCTCGATGACACCCGGGTCGGGCGTGACCTTGAGAACCGAAATACGCGGATCGTATGGCGGCGTGTAACCCTCGATCATCACCGGCATCCGAAGATGCGCCGCAGTGTCCTCAATGGCCGCAACCAGGTCCAGGTAGTCCGCCAGGTACTCGACCGGCGGCATGAACACGAAGAGCTTTCCGTCGCGGGGCTGGATACATATTGCGGGACGTGACACCCACTTCGAAGACTCGCCTTTCTTCAGCGCCTCAGGGTCGCGGGACGGCGGTTCCGGTTCGTCCGGAAAAGGCGGCGCGCTAAATAGGTCGGGCCTTCGTTGAGGTTTTTCCGGAAGCTTGTCGCGCTTCTGAAACGGATCCGGATCGTAGCTCCATTGGACGTCTTCCGGCTTGGTCCACGGTAGAGAGTCCAGCGGCAAACGGTATCCCATCGCAGAATCGCCGGGGATGAGAAACAGATGCTCCGGCCGAACAAACCACGGCTGGCTGGTCCAGCGCGGATTCCCAGTTTTGGAGGGTATCCGGCGAAGAGGAAGGAAGTATCCCACGGTCGCGCCCAGACCTTGTTCGAACACACGCGCCAACTGTTCGCGATCCGTTGGATCTTTCAGCTTCGAATCGAGAGGGTCGACATTGCCTGGCAGCCTACGTTCTTTCCACAGATAGTAGAAGACGTCTTCATATGCGGGCGTGATGAAGGACGAGCTTACCTGGAGGCGCCGCGTTAGAGTTTCGAGAAATAACTTCGCACTCGCGGCCGTATGTTTATAGTCCTTTTTTTCGTCGGCGATCAGACCGGGATCTTCCCAAATCGCCACGCCGTCCTTGCGCCAGTAACAGCCGAGAGCCCAGCGCGGCAGCAGCTCGCCCGGATACCACTTGCCTTGACCGAAATGCAATAAGGCGCCGGATGTAAAGCCGTCGCGCAGCTTGAGAAGCAGTTCGACAGCCAGCTTTCGTTTTTGCGGACCAAGGGCGCTGCTGGTCCACTCGGGACCGTCGGCGTCGTCAACGGAGACGAAGGTAGGTTCGCCACCCATCGTGAGCCGTACGTCTCCCTTGCGCAAATCAGCCTCGACTTTTTGCCCGAGAGCCGAGATGTCCCGCCACTGTTCCTCGCTATAAGGCTTGGTAACCCGGGACGATTCAAAGATCCGCTGAACCGTCATCTCATGACGGAACTCCGTGTTACAGGGATCGAGTAGCCCGGAGACGGGAGCAGCGCTGCTTGCGTCGGGTGTGCACGCCAGGGGGATGTGACCCTCGCCGGCGAGCATTCCCGACGTTGGGTCGAGTCCAACCCAACCGGCACCGGGCAGGTAGACTTCCGCCCACGCATGCAGATCTGTAAAATCGGCGGCCGGTCCGGCGGGTCCCTCTAAGGGTTTGACGTCGGCCGCAAGTTGAATAAGGTAACCGGAGACGAAGCGCGCCGCAAGTCCCAGATTGCGAAGAATCTGGACCAGCAGCCACGCCGAATCCCTGCATGAACCTGTGCCGAGATTGAGCGTCTGCTCGCACGTCTGGACGCCCGGCTCCATACGAATGACGTAGCCGATTTCGCTTCGCAGACGCTGATTAAGGGCCACAAGAAAGTCGATCGTACGCACGCTTTCGCGCGGCACTTTACTTAAGAAAGAGCAGAGAGCCGGTCCGACTGATTCGGTCTCGAGGAAGGGACGCAATTCCCGGGCAACTTCAGCGTTGTATGAAAACGGATATCGCTCCGCGCTCGGCTCAAGAAAAAAGTCGAACGGATTGAACACCGCCATCTCGATAACCAGATCCACCTCGACCAGAAACTGCGTCGTGGGCTCAGGAAACACCAGGCGTGCGAGATAATTGGCTTGCGGGTCTTGCTGCCAGTTGATGAAGTGGTTCTTCGGATCTATTTTCAGCGAGTAGCTGAGAATCGGGTTGCGGGAATGCGGCGCCGGACGGAGCCGTACGATTTGAGGACCGAGATTAACCCTGCGGTCGTATAGATAGTGCGTTTTGTGATTCAGCGCAACGTGAATCGCCATAAGTCGTTCCAGTGTTCTTGAGTTACTGGCTCACAGCACGGGGAGGCAGCCCCAAAAGAAGTCTGCGAAAGGTCGCTTAGCAGTTATTACGGTTAACTGAGGGTAGCACGGATTTGTGGCGAAACAGGTTTCAACGCTTGAGTGAAACAATACTGGTGGTCTATCGTGAATTGTCAGCGGCCCAGCCGTATGCCCGCGCGCTTGAAGCCGCCGGTGTGCAACCCCTGCTAGAGGAAGCGCGACCCGGCCTCGAGATCGGCAGGTGTTCCGGGCTTTTGCTCACTGGCGGCACCGACGTTAATCCAGCACTCTACGGCGAACCCGCGGGTCCAGTAACAGAGCAGCCCGATGAGGAGCGCGACTCAGTCGAAGCGGCCCTTATCGACGAAGCTCTGGCTCGCGACCTTCCGCTGCTCGCGATTTGCCGGGGAATGCAGATGCTCAACGTACGTCTGGGAGGCAGTCTGATCCAGCACCTGCCGGGAGCCTCGCGCCATGTCAGGCGCACTCCGGACAAAGGCCTGCCGGCTCATCACGTGACTATCGAACCTGGCACCCTCCTGGCTGGCATCGCCCAACGCGAGACCTGGGAAGTCAACTCCCGGCACCACCAGGCCGTTGCGCGACTCGGAAGCGGATTGCGAGTGTCCGCCAAGGATCCTGAGGACGGAGTTATCGAAGCAATCGAACTCCCCGGGCGGCGCTACGTTCTCGCGGTTCAATGGCATCCGGAAAATCAGGCTGCGGAGGATCCCGAGCAGCGCAGGCTCTTCGAGAACTTCGCCGACGCGCTTTGACCCAGTGACCTATGGGCTAGATGCACATCGATCGGAGACTGCTGGGGTTATACTTTTTCCATGAAACGACCGGCTTGGATTCTCTCCATCCTGTTCGGTAGCTCGTTGGCGCTATCCCCGCAAACAAAGGAATCGTCGCGACAGGTTGAATGGCTCTACTACGGCGGCGATCCGGGCGGGGCCAGATACTCGCCGCTCGCCGATATCAATGCCGAAAACATAGCACGGCTCCAAGTCGCCTGGCAATGGAAGCATTGGGAGGCGCCCCTAGAACAGTTTGGAACCACGCCAGGTTTCTTCGAGAACACGCCCCTGATGATCGATGGTGTGCTCTACGTCACCACGCCTTACAACAGTATCGCTGCGCTGGATGCTGAGACCGGGAAAGAACTATGGCGCTTCGACGGAGAGGCCTACAAGCTCGGCCAGATTCTGTCGGGAAGCGGATGGAAGCTGCGCGGAACGGCTTTCTGGCGCGATGGCAACAAGCTGCGCCTTTTCCTCAACAGCCGGCATCGGCTGTTCTCTCTGGATGCCCAGTCTGGAAAGCCGGTTTCCTCCTTTGGGGACAACGGAGTAGTGTCACTGGTCGACGGCCTGCCGCGCATTTCCGACATAAAGCACGCCACGCAAAGCTCAGCCGCGGTTGTATACAAAGATCTGGTCATCCTTGGCAGCCAGATCCCCGACCGGGTTCAGCTGCCCGATCCAGCAGGCTATGTGCAAGCCTTCCACGCGCGCACCGGCAAGCGAGTGTGGAGCTTCTCGGTGATTCCGCAATCGTCCAAGGATCCCGGCGCCGAAACGTGGGAGAACGGCTCCTGGCGAACCAGCGGCCATGGCAACGTTTGGGCGCCGATGACGCTCGACGAGTCGCGTGGGCTGCTCTACGTGCCCACATCGACCCCATCCAGCGACTATTACGGCGGCCAGCGCCCCGGAGCGAATCTATTCGCCGAGTCGCTGGTCTGCCTGGAAGCCGCCACCGGCAAAATCAAGTGGTACTTCCAAACCGTCCACCACGGCCTGTGGGACTGGGACAATCCGGCGCCGCCCAACCTGGTAACCATCACTGTGAATGGCCGGCGGATCGATGCGGTGGCCCAGATCACCAAGCAAGGCTTCACTTACGTGTTCGATCGGGTCACGGGGCAACCGGTCTGGCCCATTGTCGAACGTGCCGTGCCGACGGATAGCGACGTGCCCGGCGAGAAGCCTTATCCGACCCAGCCGTTCCCCACCAAGCCCCCGCCGTTTGTCGCACAAGGTGTTTCGCTCGAGGATGCCAACAACCTGACGCCCGAAATCAAGGCTTTAGCGCAGGAACAAATGCGGAAATTTCGAATTGGTCCGATGTTTACGCCGCCCTCGCTCGAAGGGACGCTCCAGCGCCCATCGCAGGGTGGAGGAGCTAACTGGGGCGGCGCGGCATTCGATCCCGAGACCGGCTATCTGTTCGTGCGCGCGGCCAATGCGGTGGGCCTGAACCGGCTTGCAAAAAACGATGGTAGCGATCCCCTGGTGGCGGTCGACTACTCGAATGTTTTCGCGCGCGGCGGCGAATCCGTCAGCCTGCCGGGTGGTCTTCCTCTGAACTCGCCGCCCTACGCAGTCCTGACCGCGATTGATTTGAATCGAGGCGAGATCGCGTGGCAGTCGCCGTTGGGCGAAGGAAGTCCCGCGCTGCGCAATCATCCGATGTTGAAAGGCGTTACGCTACCGGATCGCTTGGGATCGCCGAACAGCCGCGGCGGCGCGATGGTGACCCGGAGCGGGCTGGTATTCATCGGCGGCGGAGACGGCTACTTGTACGCATTCGATAAGAAGACCGGCAAGGAAGTCTGGCGTGGAAAGGTTCCGTATGAGAATGCCGCGGTTCCGATGACCTATCGCACGCGTGCCGGCCGGCAGTTCGTCGTCATAGCCACGGGCACAGGAGCCGAAAACGCGCTGGTGGCCTTCGCAATCGGAAACCAGTAAGTTTCGCGGACTTTATCTTTCGACTTTCGTACCGAGGCCCTGGGCCTCCAAGTCGCGCGCGCCCTGGAGCGCGTCGAACATCATGTAATTGCCCTCGTGACAGGCGTACTCGTAGATCTTATACTCCGGATCCAGTTTGAAGGGATAACGGAGCGTATAGGGCTTGGTCCACACGTTCGGATCGCTGATGGTGGCTTCCCATATAAGCTCGTCGGGAGCGGTGCGCGTGAAACGTTCCGTCACTTTGGCCGCATCAGTATAGCGGCCGCCAGAGGCGGATTCCGGCCTCAAATTGGTGGTCTCAACCACCAGCGTGTTCCCCTCCCAGTGACCGACCGAGTTGCCCATGTAGGTCTTGATATCTTTGCCGATGTGAGAACGCCCGTCGGTCGGAATGACCCGCTGTTCGTGAACCATTTCAGAGCGGATCACGACATATCCGGGAGCCTGGATAATCTCGTTTCCGTAGTCGTACAACGTGTACAGCATGGTGGAAGGGAAGCCGCGCGTAATGCAGCGGCTATAGTAGTCGAAATCCACCCAGGAATCGACTTTGTCGGGGAAGTGCTGACCCGGACCCAGGCCGCCTCGCTCCGCCTGAAGAATGGCACGGGCCTGCGGCGTCAAGGGAGGCATTTTCCCATCCGGCGGATCCACTACCAGCGAAGTTTGCTTGTGCGGCTTTCCGATCTCGGAGAAGTTCGACGGAGGTCCGATTCCCACGCGTCCGGTATTTGCTGGGGATTGTTGGCGAGCTTCAAATTGCTTCGCCGTCTGAGCCTGCCTTTGAGCGACCTCGTCATCCGAGAGGATGTTCTCTTTGACGTTCGCAGGCCGCTCCCTCGGGATATTGAACTGTGCCGGCCAGTTTCCCTGGAGATCCGGATCGCCCCACGGAGTCTTGGGCGGCGCATAGGTTTTCGAGTTGGCCGGCGAGGTCTGCCCCACCATCGAGAGAGAGAAGGCGACAAATACAGCGGCCACCGTGACAAATCGATGCCTCATTTGATTCTCCCTTCAAGCCGGTGCTAATATAGCGCGCTGATTCTAGCACCGCTTGGGAACGGTAGCCAGGCTGGTCATGAGGCTTGACTCTCTCGACTAATCTTGCTTCACTTGCGATTGGACTTCCGCCACTCTTAGGAGCGCTTTGACAACCATGAACATGACGCAGACCGGACCCCGTTTGAGATATCTCGGATTTCTACTCGCATTGCCCTTGGCGGCGGGCACAGTTCGTATCATCCAGACGAATAGCGCCGGGGACAATGTCTCCATCATCGATCCTGTGACGAACAAGGTCGTCGGAGAGATCCACGGTATTGAGGTAAACCACGGTGCGGCGGCGGCTCCCGACGGAAGCCGCTACTACATCAGTAATGAAGGACAAAGCACGCTGGATATTGTTGACCAAAAGACCTTAAAGGTCACCAAGAGCATACCCCTCACCGGTCACCCGAACAATATCGCGATCAGTAAAGATGGACGGCGAGTCTATGTCTCCATTGCCGTGGCGCCGGGCGCTATCGATGTCATCGACACAACCTCCCAGGAGAGGGTCAAGAGCATTCCGGTGAAGGGTGCTGTGCACAATACCTACGTCACACCGGATGGGAAGTTTGTTGTCAGCGGCTCCATCCAATCCAAAACGATCACTGTGATTGACTCCAAGACCGAGGAGCCCTTATGGTCTCTCACGATGGACCTGGGCATTCGTCCCATGGCGTTCGCGACCAATCCAGATGGGAGCACCAAATGGATTTTTGTTCAACTTTCGGCGCTGAACGGATTTGCCGTGGTGGATTTCGCGACCCGTAAAGAGATCAATCGGATCAAGCTTCCTGCTCTACCCGCGGGAAAGGCCCCCTATCCGGTGGGTGGAAACGAGTCTCACGGGATGGCGGTTACCTCCGATGGAAAGATCCTGGTGGTCAACAGCAGATTGAACAGCTCGATCTACTTTTACTCGATCCCGGACTTGAAGCTGGTGGGCAGCACAGAAGTTGGTCGGTCCCCCGACTGGGTGACGCTCACACCGGACGGCAAGACAGCTTATGTGGCCAACGCCGCATCCAACTCGGTATCGGTGGTCGATATCAAGTCCATGAAAGAGGTCACACGCATTCCCGTTGGCGAGGTTCCGAAGCGGAACATAACGGCGGTGCTCCCCTAAGGCTGCCCACTATCAAGCGTTGTTGACTCTCTTGCCGCCCATCACGACCGCATACGGTACCAGTTTACGGTGGCCCGTGCGTCGGGTCTTATAGTTATCTACGAAATCGAAGTCGCCTTCCCGAAGGTCGAACACGGCTACGTCTGCGATCGCACCAGTCCGGAGCGTGCCATAGCTTCTTAGCTCCGGAATTGCGCGCGCCGCGTTGGTTGTCGCACGAGCGATCACCTGGTCGACCGGCATTCCGAGTAAGAGGAACTTCGACAGGACATTCGGCAGATTAATGACTTGATCCGTCAGCCCCGCTGCCGTCAAGTCGGACGAAATGGTATCGGGCAGGAATCCTTGTTGAATGGCGCGCTCCGCCACCTCCCAGGTCCAGTGAGCAGTCCGGCCGTTGCCAACATCGAACAGAATCCCGCGGCGCCTCGCGTCAAGGACTTGCGGCAGGACGCGGCCATTGTCATCCAGCATGCCGTGTGGCGCGGGAGCATACATATGGGTGACGATGTCGCCCGGCCGGAGCAGCGCGAGGATGCCCGGAAGGGGTGACGCGGTGTCGCCGACGTGGACCATGATGGGAATCTTCAACGGATCCGCTACTTGTCGAGCGCGACGAACCGCTTCCAGATCGTGCTCTCCCGCGACAGAACGCGAAAGCCGGGCCTTGATTCCGACGATCCAATCGCGCGAGCGCTCAACAGCGCGCCGAGCCGCGGGAACGTCGGCTTTATCGATATCCAGCAACTCGGTCCCACCATCCGCCAGGCCGCGACCTGAAATGTTCAAGAGAATCCGCACGCGGTTGGGTGCGTTTTGCGCGACTTTTATCAATTCATCCACGTTCAGGGCGCCGCGTGAGCCGCCATCGACCTGAGACGTGACACCAGTCGAGAGACACTGTGCTGGCGTTAGTTCCTTCTCGGCAACATGAGTGTGGATGTCGATGAGCCCAGGGGTCACCAGCTTGCCACCGGCTTCGATTACCTCCGCGGCAGAGGACGAGGCGATATTCGGGCGGATCGCGACGATCTTACCGCCGCGAATGGCGACGTCGGCCACGCGGTCGATGCGCTGCGCGGCATCCAGAACGCGTCCACCTTTTATGACCAAGTCATATTCCGCGGCGAATAACTGCGGGGCTCGGTTGAGCAAAATTGGAGCGGCGGCACTGGCGCGGAGAAGCTGGCGGCGAGTCAACATTGACGGGGTCCCAGCGAAGTATACACCAAACGGCATTTAGTGTATTCTTCCCACCATGAAGCGATTCCTTCTCTTCGGGTGTATGATCTCAGGCCTGCTGGCGGCGCCTGCGCTCGCGCAGGGAAGCGCGCGGGCGAGCAACATGGACCTGGTGGGCTACAGCGACCTGCAAACCCGAAGCGCGTATCAGCCCGTTATCCAAAAGCAGGGAGCACGCTGGATCGCCTACATCGGGCACCACGGCGGCGAGCAGCTTAACCCGCTTACAGGGAAGACCGAGCCGAACGGGACTTCGGTTGTCGACGTCACCGATCCCCGCCATCCGGTGTACCTTGCGCACATCCCAGGAGAACCGAAGGACCGCACAGGAGAAGCCGGCGGAGCTTCGATGGTTCGCGTGTGCAGCGGCAACGATCTGCCCCATGCCGGAAAAGACAGGTTTTATATGTTACGCAGTTATGGCAACAGCGCCCACGAAATGTGGGATGTCACTGATCCTGCGAAACCCAACCGCTTTGAACGTCATCGTGAGCGGCCTTCAAGACACGCATAAGAGTTGGTGGGAATGCGACACCGGCATCGCGTACCTGGTCTCCGGTGTTCTCGGGTGGCGCACCTCGCGCATGGCGCAGATCTACGATCTGAGCGATCCCGCCAAGCCGGTCTTCATTCGGAATTTCGGCTTGCCCGGACAGCAGCCTGGCGCCAAAGGGCCGGCCCCCGGTGGCCTGCATGGACCCGTATCGACCGGACCGAAGGGCAATCGCGTGTACTTCGCCTATGACAACTCACGGGACGGCGTGATCGAGATCGTCGATCGGCAAAAGCTATTGACCGGGCCGGGCGAGCCCACCGATGAAAACCTGCGCGCTCCCGTGATTGCCAGGGTCGATTTGCCGGCCGACATGGGCGCGCACAACGTGTTTCCGATGCTTCGCATGGCACTCCCCGAATTCGCCAAACAAAGGGACGGCAAGGTGAAGGATTTCCTCGTGCTCATCGGCGAAACAGTTGCCAACGAATGTCAGGAAAATCGGCAAATGTTGCGGATCTTCGACATCAGCACGGAATCGAAACCGGTCGGTGTGTCGACCTGGACGGTCCCGGAGGACAGCGGGAACTTCTGCACCGCAGGGGGACGGTTCGGCATGCATTCCTCGAACGAGAATTTCACGCCGGTGTACTACAATCGCGTGGTGTTTATCGCGCATTTCAACGCGGGGGTACGCGCACTCGACATCCGCGATCCATACCGCCTGAAGGAGATCGGGTATTACATTCCCGCGGTTACTGACAAGACCGACCAGCGATGCACCGGGCAAGGCCGCGGACAAGGTGATGATCAGCATTGCAAAACCGCGATTCAGACGAACAACGTCGAAGTGGATGATCGGGGCTACATCTATGCAGTCGATCGCGCTAATACCGGCATGCACATCCTGGAGCTGACCGGCGCGGCTCGACAAGTAGCCGATTTCACCAAAGCGGCGCGGTGACTCCGGATCCCGTCACTTACCCGGCAGGTGCTCCACGTCCTTGTTGTTTTCGTTGCAGATGAATTCCAGCAGTTCCGTATCCGGCAGCAGGTGCACGTCTTGAGTCACGGTCCAGGGCCTGGTGTAAGCTTTGGAGTCGTCGATGGTGATTTGAAGGTCCATGTGCCCGAAGTCGCGTCGCCGGAAGCGTTCGATCACATGCAAGGCGTCGGTGGAAGGCCGGCCTAACTGGTCCAGCCAAGCCTTGCCATTGAACCCCTTCGTGTCCACAACAAGCGTATCGCCCTCCCACTTCCCTACCGAGTAACCCATCCAGGACGGATTGGTGTCGGGCGCCACCTCGCGGCCATCCAGAAAAATCTGCCGCCAGAGATTGAAGGCTTCATACGCGATCACGATGAAGCGTGGCGTCTGAACGATCTTCCACGGCGCGGGAGCAGCGTCGATCTTGGGCACGCCTTGGGGCAGGCAGTTGGCGTCCGGGTCTTCCTTGGAATGCGATCCGTCGATGCGCTGCTCGAACACCGCCTTGGCCCACGGCTGATAGGGAACTTGATCCGGTTTGAGGTCGACGGCAATATCGCGAAGGTACTTGTTGGCGTTCGGTTCCCACACACCCGACAAGTCCGGCGTTCGGTCGGGCAAGCGCGGCGCGGGCGCGGAAAGATTCGCCTTGCCGTCCGGCGTGCGTGGAATGGGCGCCGGCGGGACTTTGGTCCACTGCGCCCAAAGCGGCATGGACATCATCATCAGGAATACGGCCATTCGTAGTTGCATTAAGACCTCACTATTTCAAAAGCTCCGCCACCTTCGCGATGCCTGCTTTCGCACACGCATCATCGGTCTCCTGGCTGGACCCCGAGCTGCCGACGCCTCCGATTGTGTCGTTGCCCACCTGGATGGGCACACCCCCGCCCAATGCCAGGATGTCCGCGATGTCACGCTGCGCCGCGTACGCCGGATCGCTCGTGCGTTTCTGAAACTCGAGCGTAGTGGTGCGGAACATGCGCGCCGTGTAGGCCTTGCGACGGGCCATGTCCGCCTGCTGGGCAGTGGCCTGTTCATCGCGCAGGATCACCATCACCTGGCCTGCCCGGTCGACGACGGCCACCGCGGTATTGAAGCCTTTTGACTTGCACGCCGCGAGCGCTGCTTCGGCGATCATCTTTGCCATGGGCAGTGACAGATTGCGCTGGGTAATTAAACCTTGCGGGGTCGCCGGGACCGACGCTACTACGGCCAAGGCAATTCCCACCCAGGTTTTCAATGTGTAGGACATCGCACCTCCAATCGGCTGAATGATTATACTCGCTTCACAATGGAGTTGGCCGTGCTACAACTCGTATCTGAAATCATGGAACGCCTCACTGAAGTCAGTGTCCGCCCTGCGACGCTCGATGACGCCGAATTCCTGGTTCGCGGCAATGCGCAGCTGGCTCTTGAAACCGAAAATCTTTCTCTCGACATGGATCGCCTGCGCAGCGGAGTCCATGCCGTGTTCGAAGATCCTGCGCGCGGATTCTATCTGATCGCGGAAGTTAACGGCACGCGCGTTGGCCAGATGATGATCACCTACGAGTGGTCCGACTGGCGCAGTGGCGTGTTCTGGTGGATCCAAAGCGTGTACGTCTTACCTGAGCTGCGACGCCGCGGCGTCTTTCGCGCCCTCTATGGTCGAGTAGAAGAGCTCGCGCGCCAGCAAGGCACCGTATGCGGGCTGCGCCTGTATGTTGACGTCCACAACGAGCGGGCCCAGGCGACGTATCGCCGCTGCGGTATGCATGAAAGCGCGTACCGCCTGTTTGAAGTCGACAACGTCCTACCCCGGCAAGGGTGATAACTGCGTGCTACTTGGCGTCGCCGAGTCCTTCCGGGCACGCGAACTCCCGAAGCTCGTCGTTTCCCGATGTCGCCTTTCGATAGGTTTTAACGGTTTGCCAAGGCTTGGTGAGTGCTTTGGGATCAGTGACGGTGATCCGATCCTCCAAAAGGCCGGGACTGGTAAACCGGATGCGCTCCTTGATCGTCATCGCGTCGCTATGCGGCGAGAAACCTTCGATGAACGAGTTCTCGTGCAGCGCGACCGTGTCTACAACCAGCGTGTCGCCTTCCCAGTGACCCGTCGAGTAACCAGCATAAGTGGGATCATCCAGAACCTTCTGGGTAGGCTTGCGCCCGTCCAGGTAAACACGCCGCAACGCGTCGTTCAGCTCGCTAAAGAAGGTGATCTTGTCCTTGGTCTGCATGACTTCCATCCCGTACGCCATGCTCATCATCGCCGGCATCCCGGGCGGCAGGCACTTGGCGGTGTTGTCGTACTCCGAGGAACCAGCCATGCGCGATTTCCGGATCACTTCCCACTTCGCCATGTACTCGGGTGTAAGCGACGGAGCATCCGGTGAACGCCCCTGTGAGCCATCCGCGAGCGGCGCCGACTGGGCGGGTCGTGGCGGCGGGCCTTTCTCTTTTCCTGTAGCCGCAGGCCCCTTTCCCGCGGCAGGCGCTTGCGGAACGGCGGCCGCACCGAACGGATTAAGCGGATAGTAGACGCCGGAAAAATCCGGCGTGGCCTGAGCGTAGAGCGCGGGAATCGCCAGGCTTAACAAAGACAGGATTGATTTCCGGATCGTCATAAGGTCCTCAGCGCCTATTGTGTAGGAGGCGGCGCGTTCGGAAGAATCGTGCCATCCGCCTTCGTCACGCGGGCAACCAGACCCGTTTTCGAGCCGTCCCTCGCGGGGCTCATGTCGACAGTTATCGTCTCGCCCGGCTTGAGCGAGCTCTTCGTCCAGCCGGCGCGGAGCAGCACTCCTGGCGCACGACCCTCCACAGCCCAATCTACTTTCGCTCCCTTGCCATCGTCGACCGTCAGGAGCACCCACGTATGCGGATTCCTCCACTGAAAATCCTTGACGACTCCTGTGATCGTGATGACCTTAGTCACCTCGAATGCCACGTTGCTGTGGTGTGCCAAGCCTGGCGACGGATCGAAGAGCGCCGCCCCAAGCACGGCCGAAAGAGCGATGAAATGTGCCCGCATCGTCGTTCACCCCCAAAAAGTCTTCTGTAGCATATCAGGACGTTTACTGCTTCCGCACGGCCTTTCGATCATTATCTCCGCCATGGTAGATGAACCCCGTGATCCTGTCCTGGGGATCCCGCGCGAATTCGATCCAGTCTCCGTTCGTGCGCGATACGAAGACGGTCTCCGATTTAGCCGCCAGCGGTAGCTTGAGGGGGTTCGCGCCTTCCTGCAGGAACAGCAGATCGCCGTCGAATGTGATCGCGGCGGGGCGCCCCGGTGCGTACTCGTAAGTCCCCACATACCGCGAGAGGACGTTGGGCGCAAGGCTGGTTATTTCCGTTCCTCCGAGCATATGCGGGACGGAGCGGTCATTCTCGCACACGCTCTCCAGAAGGTCGGTGTCGGGCGTCAACGTTTTGTCCATCCTGAACGAAAACGGTCTTGTAAACGCCTTTGGATCGTCGATGGTCATCTCCAGATCCATGTGTCCGAAATCGCGGCGCCGAAAACGTTCGGTAATATGAAGAGCTTCCGTGTGAGGATGGCCTTCGATGTCAAGCCAGCTTCTGTCATTGAAGCCCGCGGTATCGACCACCAGCGTGTCTCGATCCCAATGCCCCACCGAGTATCCCATCCAGGCGGGGTTGGGGTCTTTGGGAAGCTCACGGCCATCAGTGAAGATCGTTCGATGAACGCTATTGGTGGTGCCCTGATACAGAATCACGATCACTCCAGGGCTTTGAATGAACCGCGCCAAGTCAACCATGTGGTAGTACGCGAAGGGGTCAGGCAGGCAATTCGCCCGCGGCGCGTCCTTCCCCATATCACGGACGCGCTGCTGGTAGAGTGCCTCCGCCCATGGCTGAATATCGCTGGGCTTCAGGTCTCTTGCAACATTCCGATCGTAACTACCCGCCCCGGGTCCTCGCCAGACGCCGGACAGATCCGGCTTACCATCCGGAGTGCGCGGTGAGGGCGCGGAAAGATTCGGCCTGCCGTCCGCCGTTCGCGGAATTCCAGGGGTCGGATAGTCGAGCCACTGCGCCGGGGCCTGCGTGGAGAGTAAGAACGCGATGCCTGTTGCACTCCAGAGTCTCCAGCCGATGTTGTGCTTCTTCGACATAATCTGGATTCACCCCTTTCAGAGTGTAACGCCACGTTTATTCGGTATTCTCAGGGCAATGACTTTGACTGTAGACACGAGTGCGAAGGAGCGGGTGCAGTACGGTAAGAAGCGGCGCGATACCGTCGGCCGGGCGGCTCAGGCGAATTTGCGCCCGAAGAATCGGCAATTCGATCCGATCACGGTACTGCAGGTAGCGGATGAAGGCCGAATACCGCAGCTATTGCCGCTCAAGTACGCACGCATGAAGGCGTCTCCGTTCGCGTTCTTTCGTGGTGCGGTGTCGATCATGGCAGCGGACCTGGGACGGTTACCGAATACAGGTCTGCGCGTTCAACTCTGCGGGGACGCTCATGTCCAGAACCTCGGCTCCTTCGCGGCTCCGGACGGCAACCTGGTTTTTGATCTAAACGATTTCGATGAGACCGTTCGCGGACCGTGGGAATGGGATGTCAAGCGAATGGCCACAAGCATTATACTGGCGGGCCAGGATTCCGGTCACAATCGCGCCGCCTGCAGTGATGCGGCGGAGGCCTTCGTGGGGAGTTATTGCCGGTCGATTTTTGAGTTCTCGCAACAGCCGATCCTGCAAGTGGCTCGCCATCAGATCAAGCGCGAGTGGCGTGTTCAGCCGATCCAATTGGCGCTGCGGCGCTCGGAACGCGCGCGCCCGCTGGATTTGCTGCAGAAGTTAACGGAATCGAACGGCCGCGGACAGCCGCGTTTTCGTGACCTGCGGCCGCTCTCCTGGCGGATCCGAGGAGAAAATGCCCGGGAGATTCTCGGCTCTCTCGGCGAATATCGCAATAATCTTGCTCCTGAGCGGCGGCATCTCTTTAACCTCTTTCGGCCGATTGATGTGGGGTTCAAAGTGGTCGGCACGGGCAGCGTTGGCCTGAGGGATTACGTGGTGCTGTTTGAGGGGAACGGTGCGCAGGATCCAATGTTTCTGCAAATCAAACAGGAGGTTGCGTCGGCGTATGCGCCATACCTTCAGAAACCCGTTCAGCAACATCAGGGTCGACGTGCTGCCGAGGGACAGCGGGCCGTGCAATCCGTGTCAGACCTGCTGCTCGGCTGGACCACCATTGGGCGCCATCACTACCTGGTACGCCAGCTCAACGATCGCAAGGGCAGCATCAATCTACAGCACCTGCGAGACGGAGGATTGAAAAGCCTGGCACTGGTCGCAGGCGAGCTACTGGCGCGCGGGCACGCCCGGTCCGGTGATGCGTGCGAAATTCGCGGATACTGTGGCTCAGGCGTGAAGATGGCGAAGGCGTTGCGCGATTTCGCGTGCGCCTATGCGGACCAGACCGAAGCCGACTACGGAGCGTTCGTAAGGGCCATCAGGAGCGGGAAGATCAAGGTGGCCGAAGAAGCCCGCTAACGGGAATGGAATCCCGTTGGTCCGATGACGCGCCGGCGTGTTTAGAACTGCAATCGAGCGACGATGCTGCCTTGCCGCGGCACCGGAGGGTTGCTCGCTGGCGTGGTGTTGATGTAGCCGAAGCCGGCGGTGGTCAGGCCGGCCGCGTTCTTAGTCTGCGTCGCCTGTGAATTCGTCGCCGTCGGGTTGGGCACTTGCGTTCGATTGAACACGTTGGTGAACTCCATGCGAATATTCACGGTGGCTCGCTCCCGGATCCGGAAAATCCGGCCCAGACTTAAGTTCTCCACGGGACGACGCTCGAACCGGTAGTCGTTATAGTATGCCGCCGCGCTACCGAATTGACCGGCCGCGGGCTGGGTCCATGCCGCGGGATTCAGCACGAACTGTTTGTTCGGATCGAAACAGTGGCAGTTCAGATCTTGGGTGAACAGAGGTACATCCGGCACACGATTCGCATAGCTGCCCGTCGCGGGACTGGTGACGTTCCGAAGCAGCAACGTATTGATCGCGTTCTGAGCGAAGGGAGCCTGGATCGGCAGTCCGCTCCCATACTGGAGAAATGCGCCGAGGCTCCAATCGCGGACCACCCAGGACAGCACGTTGTTGGTGTGAAATGCGGGTACCTCGTAGTTGGCCGAAATGTTGAATACCAGCGGCCGGTTGTACTGGGAAATGTACTTGTTCTGCTGCCGGTTGAATACGTCGTTGATGGACGCGCCACCGATGCTCCCCGGAATCACGTTACTCTCCGCGCCGATGTTGAGCTCCTTCTGCCAGCTAAACGCGGCGGTGTAGGATAGTCCGCGGGAGAACCGCTGGGTTGCCTTCAATTGCAGCGAGTCGTACCAGGTCTTGCCTAAGGGCGACCACATATAAGTAATGGATGTGAATTGCGGGAACGGCCGCAACGACTGCGCGACGGTCGATCCCACCGGGAAACCCGAGTACGGCAGTTTGTTCTGAAACCGGCCGGCATTTGCTGAACTGACTGGGGCCGTGAGGATGGTGCGGTCGGCGGGGTTGTTGATGTCGAGCCCGTAGAGCTTCAGCGTATCCGGGGTGAGCGCATTGACGTCGATGAGCCCAGGCGCGTTCCACCACACTCCGCGATTCCCTACATAGGACGCCTCCACCGCCAGGTTCCGGAATATCTCACGCTGGAGCCCGATGCTCCACTGATACTGTCTGGGCGGCCGGCCGGCGTTCTGGTCGATGGCGATCCGTGGCGGCGTAAGTGAGTTCGGCAAAGGCACCTGTCCCGGATCGAAGTTCGGCCACGGACTTGGCGTAAAGGGTACGCCGGTTTTCAGATTCATGGCCGCGCGGCCGTAAGAGGGCGAACTGAAGGGGTTCGGGGTAGAAATTCGCGAGACGGAACCGTTGCTATCTGCAGTGCCGGCGTAAACGATGCCCCAGCCAACACGCAGCACGGTCTTGGAGGTGATCTGATACGCGACTCCCAGACGCGGAGCAAAGGCCAAAGCGTAATTGTGGGCGAACTCGCAGTCGCAGCGTCCGGGTCCATCGCCCTCGAAGATCACAGCTCCCGGATGTCCGCCGGCGGAGGGGTTCGGTGCGGTGGGAGAGAAATTCGCCCATCGGCCCCGGTCGTCTTTGATGTAGCCGGAGTAGTCATATCGCAAGCCGTAATCCATCGTCAGCTTGCGAGTAATCTTCCAGGTGTCCTGAGCGAAGAAGCCCCATTGCGTTTTTACCGGACGTGATGAGATGGGCGTTGAGATTTGCCCGTTATCGACCAAGCCCAAGAGGAAGCTCGCATAAGGGAATCCCACAGTGCCGCCTGAAAGATTTTGCCCGTTGGCGGAAGGAAGTCCGGTTTCCGGCGATCCCACGCACGGCGATTGGCAAGTAAATGAGTAAATGCCGTTGGTGGCGGTATAGAGCGTGCCGGGATATGCCTCGATGCGCAACTCCGCGCCGGCTTTATACGTGTGGTTATTCCTGACCCATGTGAGGCTCGCGTTCGCCGTGGGCTTGGCATAGAAAAGATTGCGGTTGGAGCCCGGGCCCATGTCCTTCATGCCGCCCTGGGCGTTGGTCATTCCCTGGAACGCCGGGAACATGCGCTTGGTGGTTGCTCCGCGCAGTCCCAAACTGGTTTCGGCGTCGTAGCTCGAGATCGGCGCGTGATCGTCGAAGACCACATCCTGAAAACCCGCGCCGAAATGCAGCAGCATGGTCGGCGTCAGGGTGTGTTCGTAATTCAGGCGATAGAGGCGCGACGTGATGAAACTTCCGATGGCGGTGGTAATCGGGGAAGGCAGACCGTCCGATGCGCCCAGCGTAGGAGAGTATTGGCTCCGCGTTGAGGTGCGTGAGAAGTAGAAGGAAAGCCTCCCTTTGGGGCCCACCGCCTGGTCGATCTTGAATGCGGGAATACCAGTGACCCGGTCACTGCGATACGCCGGCAGAAAATTGTTGATCAGACCGGAACCGGTCGGCTGCGGAATGAGTTTCTGAACGTTCACCGCGACGGGGTCCATCTGGGCCGGCAGAATCGCGTTGTTGGTGAAGGGGTCCCGGATGATCTGGCCATTGGGGGCTGCGCGCTCCGTGTTCGGATCGTAGATCGTCCCCTCGATAATCGGACGGCCGATCGGATCGGTGGCTAGAGTCCGGCCGGTTCGCGCCGCGCTGAAATCGCCGGCACGATAGGCCAGCGTGGGAATCGTCTGGGGAGTGTTGTTGATGTTCTGGAATTCGCGGAACTGCTCAAAGTTGAAAAAGAAAAACGTCTTGTCGTGGCCGTTGTACACCTTGGGAATATACGCGGGACCGCCGAGAGTAAAGCCATAGTCGTTGCGCCGCGCCACGGGCCGGATCAGATTTCCGTTCTTGTCATCGGTGAAGGGCGTACCTGCGTTCAATACTTCATTCACCAGGTAATCGTAGGCGCTCCCGTGGAGCTGGTTGGTGCCCGACTTCATGGTGACGTTGAAGAATCCGCCGCCCACCTGCCCATATTCGGCGGCGAAGTTACTGGTTTGAATCGCGAACTCCTGGATCGAATCCACGCTCGGTTGGAGTTGGGCGGGCACGCCAGGCGTAAAACCGTTGCTCGCGTCCTGTCCTTCCACGCGGAAGGACTGCGTGTTGTTGGGAGAACCGTTGATGCGCACGATGGAATTGGGCACCCAATACGTGCCAGGGATTAACTGCGTCACAGCGTAGGGATTCCGAATGCCCGCGCTTCCGGCTGCGGCTCCGATTCCTAATACTGGCAGGCTGTCCAGGCGATCGGTGCTGACGTTGTGACTCAACTCGCCACTCTCGGTTTTTAACAGCGGAGCGGCCTCTGTCACCGTGATGGATTCCGCGGCCGAGCCCACCTCGAGACTCACGTCGATGCGTAAGGTCTGAGCGACTTCGACCGTCAAGCCTTGCCGGACATACTTTTTGAACCCGGGCACAGTGACCGTGATCTCGTAGGCGCCGGCCGGCAATTGCGAGAGCGTGTAGTTGCCTGTGGTGGTGCTCGCGGCCTGGTACGTGGCTCCGGTTTCCACGTTCCTGCCTTGGACCGGAGCGTTTGCAATCACCGCGCCTGCGGGATCTGCAATTGTTCCGGTGATGGTGCCGCGGTCGCCTTGGGCGAAGACCACCGAAGCAAAGATGATTACACACGCCGCCGACACATGTAGTCGCATGAGACGCCTCCTCGAACCCGTGAACGCTCCAGTGGAGTGTATGGCAGGATCGGGTGGGTGTCAAGGGCAATGTTTCTAAAGGGTTGACGCCCATCATACGATGTGATAACCTGCGCGCGGTTGAGGATCCTGGGCGAGAAGCACGTCTTTACTAAGGAGGCAAGCTTGACCAAGCGAACAGCCGTAGCGTCAATGGTTTGGGGACTCGCGGTCACTGTAGTGATCTTGACTTCCTCCCGCGCGGAACAACCGGTCTCATTTACCAGCGATATTAAGCCCATTATGGAAGCGAGCTGTTGGAATTGTCACGGCCCGTCCATGCAGCTTTCGAAGCTCGATCTGCGAACTCGCGAGAGCGCTCTCAAGGGCGGCGAACACGGTCCTGCAATCGTTCCGGGCAAAGCTGACGAGAGCCGGTTGTATCGCTTGGTCGCAGGCCTCGAAAAGCCGGCCATGCCTATGGATGGCAGCAAGCTCACAGCCGCACAAATCGCTGCCTTCAAAACTTGGATTAACGACGGCGCTCATTGGGACCTCGCGGCGGCGCCTGCGGTTTCGACCAGCGCGTCGCCTTCGAGCGCTCCATTACCTGGATCCGAGGCTCCGCAACTGCCGCCCGGCGCTCGCGACTACTGGGCGTTCAAGCTGCCGGCTCAAGCGCCTCTGCCCAATGTTGGCGCGAATCTCAAAAACCCGATTGATCGATTTCTGGAAGCCGCGCGTCAGGAAAAAGGTCTGAAGCCGGCTCCGAAAGCCGATCGTCTTACGTTGCTTCGCCGGGCGTATCTCGACCTGATCGGGATGCCGCCCACACCGGCTCAGACCGCTGAGTTTATGGCGGACAACTCCCCGGATGCCTGGCCCAAGTTGATCGATAAGCTGCTGGCATCGCCGCATTACGGTGAACGGTGGGGACGCCACTGGCTGGACGTCGCACGATACGCCGATTCCGCCGGCTACGAGGACGATCACGATCGTCCCAACGTGTGGCGTTACCGCGACTACGTGGTCAAGTCGTTCAATGACGACAAACCGTACAGCGATTTCATCACCGAGCAGCTCGCAGGCGATGAAATCGATAACCGCACCAACGACACCTACATCGCCACGAATTTCCTGCGCGCCGGTCCGCGCGTCGAAGCTCGCGAGAAGGACAACCCGCAGTACCGTTACGACTACCTGGATGACGTGATTGCAACTGTCGGCAAGGGCATGATGGGCCTGACGATGCAGTGCGCGCGCTGCCACAATCATAAGTTCGATCCCATCCTGCAGAAGGACTACTACGCCATGCAGGCGAGCTTCTGGGGTTATGTCGAGACCACTTATCCGCTGGCCTCCAAGGACGAGGTCGACGCGTACAACAAGAAAGTAGCGGAAATCACGGCCAAGCAGGCTCCCATGCGGAGTGAGATCCGCAAAATCGAAGCGCCCTATCGGCAGAAGTTGATGGCGGAAGCGATTAAGAAAGACTTCCCCGAGTTGGTGCAAAAAGCGGTCGCGAAGCCGGAAGCGGAACGTACGGAAGGTGAGCGCCTGCTCGCGGATCAGGTGCTGAAGAGCGCTCAGTTCAAGCTTCCGATCGACGAAACCATGACGCCGGAAGAACTGGCGCGCAAGAAGGAACTCAATAAGCAGATCGCGGAGCTTGAAAAGCAGCGTCCCAAGCCATTGCCGATGGCGGATATCACGACCGACGGCGATTACCGCTTCTCTCCGCGCGCGGCGGGCGACGAAGCGCTTCCGGGCAAAGCTGGTACCAAGGAAGACGAGATCGAGGGAAGCTTCCTGCATACCGGTCCTGGCAAATACAAAGTTCCGCCTTCCTATTTATTGGTCCGCGGCGACATGAACAGCAGAGGCGCGCAGATGCAGCCGGGATTTCTAACGGTCGCCACTTTCGGGACTCCGCCGACTGAGATTGAAAGGCCCGACGGCCACACCTCGGGGCGCAGGCTAGCGTTTGCACAATGGCTGACCTCGGCCGATAACCCGCTTACCGCCCGCGTAGCGGTGAACCGTATTTGGGCGCACCATTTCGGCAAAGGAATCGTCGGAACCCTCGATAACTTCGGCAAGATGGGCGATCAGCCTACTCATCAGGAGCTGCTGGATTGGCTGGCGGTCGAATTCCGAAAGCAGGGATGGAGCATCAAGCAGATGCACCGGCTGATGATGACATCGGACGCGTACCAGATGGCATCCCGCTACAACGACGAGGCTGCACTGTCGAAAGATCCCAACGACGACTACCTCTGGCGGTATCGCATTCAAAGGCTCGACGCGGAAGTGGTCCGCGACAGCATCATGAGCGCCGCCGGCACCATCGACTTGTCCATGGGCGGTCCGCCAGTCTTCCCGCATATCCAGCCCGAGCTTCTCAAGGCTGTCAGCTTCGGCTCCATACACGGCATCTATAGAAATCAGGACGACGGGCCGGCAGTCTGGCGTCGCAGTCTCTATATCTATAACAAGCGCAATCTGCCCTTCCCCATGATGCAGGTGTTCGATCAGCCCGACCTCAATATATCCTTCGGGGCTCGTTTAGTGTCCACAGTTCCTACACAAGCCCTAACGCTGATGAACAACGAATTCGTAGCGCGGCAAGCCAAGCTGTTTGCGGACCGGGTCAAGGAAACCGCGGGCCCGGATCCCGCCAAACAAGTGGATACCGCGTACCGCCTGGCATTGACGCGGCCTCCGACGGCGAAAGAATTATCGCTTGGCGTCGAGATGGTAAAGAGTCAGTCCCTGGTCGACTTCGCCAACGTAGTGCTGAACTTGAACGAATTCCTGTACACGGAGTAGCTCAATATGAAGAACTTCTGGTCCAGACGAGATTTTCTGTTTCGCTCCGGAGGCGGCATCAGCGGAGTGGCGCTGGCGTACTTGATGAATCAGGACGGCCTGCTTGGCGCTTCGAGCGACGCCTGCGAGGTTCCGACTGTGGGTGGCAACCCCTTCGCCGTGAAACCGTCGCACTTCAAGCCGCGGGCAAAGGCGGTGATCTCGCTGTTCATGAGCGGCGGCGTCAGCCAGGTGGATACGTTCGATCCCAAGCCGGCGTTGGATAAGTACGCCGGGCAACCGATGACCGGTCATGGCGACGTCGTGGTGCGGCAGGGTTACCCCGGTCCGCTCATGCCCAGTCCGTTCACCTTCAAGAAGTACGGGCAGTGCGGCATGGACGTATCAGAGCTGTTTCCGAACATCGCGAAGAAAGTGGATGAGATCGCTTTCATGCGCTCGGTGTACGGGCGATCGAACGACCATACCCAGGCGCACTACGAAATGCAGTCGGGCCAGATCCGGTCGGGCTATCCGGCCATGGGTTCCTGGATCACCTACGGGTTGGGTTCCGAGAATTCGGGTTTGCCGGGATTCGTGGTGCTGCACGATTACCGGGGCGGTCCCATCGGCGGCCCCCAGGTATGGAGTTCGGGATTCCTTCCGGCAGCCTATCAGGGCACGCCGTTCCGCGCTTCGGGCGATCCCATCGTGGACCTGAAACCGCCTGCGGGCGTTACCAAGGAACAGCAACGCTCTCGTTTAGACATGCTGGCCAAGTTGAACGAGATGCATCTCGAAGGACATCCCGGAAGCTCGGAGCTGGCCGCCCGCATTTCTTCCTACGAGCTGGCGTTCCGGATGCAGGATTGCGCGCCTGCCGTGGTGGACATCAACAATGAATCGGATGCCACCAAGAAGTTGTACGGGCTGGACCAGGAAGTCACCGAGCCGTTCGGCCGACAGTGCCTGCTGGCGCGCCGTCTGGTCGAAAACGGGGTGAGGTTCGTGCAGCTGTTCCACGGTGGCATGGGCAACCAGTCCTACGACACGTGGGACGCTCACGAAGGCGTCAAGGCTAACCATACGCAGCACGCCGCCGAGTCGGATCTGCCTATTGCCGGATTACTGACCGACTTAAAAGCCCGCGGGCTGCTCGATTCCACGCTAGTGATCTGGCACAGCGAGTTCGGGCGCATGCCGATCTCGCAACGAGGTATTGGTCGCGACCATAATCCCGGCACGCTGACCTGCTGGATGACCGGCGCGGGAATCAAGGGCGGGCAAATCATCGGAGCCAGCGATGAGTTCGGCTACAAGGCCGAACAGCAGACCATCTCCTATCATGATTTGCACGCGTCCATACTGCACCTTTTAGGCGTGGATCACACCAAGCTCACCTACCGCTTCAACGGCCGCAATATGCGGCTGACGGATGTTTACGGCGAGTTAATTCCGCAAATCGTCGCCTAAAGCTCCTAAAACGTAAATCGCCCGACCAGCACGCCGTTTCGCGGGGCGATGTTTACCACGGCTGCGAGTCCGGCGCCGCCGACCTGTGTCGTCGTGTTGATCGCTCCGAATCCGGAGTTCGGATTGACGTTCCCATTCGGCAGGAGTGATTTGGTCTCCGCAATATCCGTGTTCCGCGGGTCATTGAAGAAAGCTCGATTGAAGATGTTGTTGAACTCAATCCTTATATTGAAGTTGGCTTTTTCCGTGATCCGGAACGTCCGGCCCAAACTCATGCTTTCCGACGGACGGCGCTGCTTCCGATAATCGCCATAATAAGCCGCCGATGTGCCGAACGTGCCTACATCCGGCTGGGCCCACGCCTTGGGATTCAGCACATAGGTCTTGTTCGGATCGAAGCAATGACAGTTCAGATCGGCCAGGAACAGCGGCTCACCCGGCACGCGGTTGGCGAAAGTGGTTTGGAACAGGAGCGAACTCAAACCCGTGCTCTGCGTAGCCGTCGGGACCGGCATCGGCAAGCCGCTCCGGTATGCGAGCGCGGTTCCGAAGGTCCAATCCCGGGCCGCCCACGACAGCCACTTGTTGATTTTCGGAGCGGGAGTTATATAACTGATCGCTATGGTCGTTTGCAGCGGCGAGTCATAGATGGAAAGATACTTCTGGTTCGCGCGGTTGAAGACGTCGTTAAAACTCGCATTTCCCGTGGTTCCCGGGTTGGGATCCCGCTCGGTACCGATCGTGAGCGTCTTAGACCAGGAGAAGGTGCTGAAGAAAGACAGGCCGTGAGAGAGGCGCTTGGTGACCTTGGCCTGCAACGAGTCGTACCAGGTGTTGCCCAATGGCGCGAAATCGATGCTGATATTCGTGAATTGGGGATAAGGCCGTAACGCCTGGGCCACGGTAACACCGCTAGTGGGGAAACCTGGATACGGCGCCCTGATCCCACGCTGCACTGCCGCCGCCGAACTGATCGACGACGTCAGCAGGTTCTGATCCGCTGTCTTGGTGACATCGATCCCGCGAGCAAGCAGATCCGCCGGGTTGATGGCGTTGAGATTGACCAGGCCGTTCGACTCCCACCAGATCCCGCGATTTCCCACGTACTCGGCTTCGACTACCAAGTCGCGATTTATTTCGCGCTGGAACCCGACGCTCCACTGATATTGCCGCGCGGGCCGCCCCGCGTTCTGATCGAGCTCCGCGGTTCCATAGGGTGCAGGCGCGACGGTCGCGTTCGCAGGATACTGGCCTGGATTCAGGTTCGGCCAAGTCGGAGGATAGTATTGAGTCGGGTAACCATTCGCGAGGATCGAAATGGGGTCGCCAAAGCTCGCACTCGCAGTGCGCGTAGCGCCCGCGAGGGTCGGTGCATAGCCATTGCCCTGCTCCGTCCCGTTGTACACGATGCCGAACCCGCCGCGGAACACCGTCTTTGAGTTGATCTGATACGCGATTCCCAGCCGCGGTCCGAAAGCCCACGGATAGTTGTGAGCGAGCTGGCAGTCGCAGTGGCCCGGTCCGGAGCCTTCAAAAATCGCGGCTCCCGGCAGGTTCCCGACGGTCGGATTCGGCAACGTGCGAGAGAAGAACGGCGCGCGCCCGTACTGCTCCTTCAGATACGTCGAGTAATCGTAGCGAAGCCCGTAATCGAGCGTCAGCTTGCGTGTCACTTTCCAGGAATCCTGCACGTACAGCCCGGTTTGAGATTTCCCAAGCCGCGGATACACGGGATAGGAGATGCTCACGTTGTTGACCAGGCCCAGCAGAAAGCTGGCGTACCCCAGTCCGACATTGGAGCCGTTCACGGCAGTTTGCTGAAAGGGTTGTCCGGTCTGCGATGGCGAGAACCCGTAGCTGCCGGTGGTGCCTGACTCACCGTGGACCGGGTATCCTTCGATTTTCACCTCGCCCCCAAACTTGAAGCTGTGATTGTTCTTGACCGTCGTGATGCTGGCGTTAAAGGTCGGGCGCTGCGTATATTGGAGGGCCCCGGCGTTCGAGCCGACATTCTTCATACCGCCCGCGATGGTTGAGGAGATTCCGGTGATGGCGGGGAAGTACCGGTTGACGATCGCCCCCTTCAATCCCAGCTCTTTTTCCGCGTTATAGTTGACGACGTCTCCAGTGGTGGTAACCGATGGAACCCAGAACTGAACCTCAAAGAAGCCCGCGCCCACATGCAGCAACGTGGTCGGCGTCAATGTGTGGTCATAATTCAGCCGCGTTGTGAAGGTGGGGATGAAAGAAGCGATGTAGGTTCCCAGTGGATCGGGCAGGCCGTCGGCGGCGCCGAAAGTGGTCGAAATAGGCTGATTAAGTTTCTTGTGCGAGTAGTAGAAGGACAACTTCCCCTTGGACTTAACTGACTGATCAATTTTGTAGGCATAGCTGGTATCGACCGCGGTACCTGAGAATACAGGTTGATAGTTGTTGACGATCGCAGTCGCCTGAGGACCTATGGGCTGCGGAAACAGACTCTGGATCTTCAAGGCGATCGGATCGAAGCGCGTTGCGTCCGAAATCCTGTTACCCACAAATGGGTCGCGGAATATTTTGCCGGTGGCCGGATCCGTCCGTGTGGTCCTGGGGTCGTAAATCATGCCTTCGAGCATGTTGCGTCCCTGCGGATCGACCCCGATCAGCTTGGCGTTGGAAAGGATGGCGGTCGCGAAATCGCCCTGCCGGTAGGCCGCGGTGGGAACCGTATTCACCACTGTGTTGAACGTCTGGGTTTCGCGGAACTGCTCGAAGTTAAAGAAGAAGAATGTTTTGTCGTGGCCGTTGTAAATTTTCGGAACCCACACCGGACCACCCGCCGTGAAGCCGTAATCATTCCTTCTGACGCGGGCTCGCGGATTGCCGTCCGCATTTCCCGTGTTATAGGGCCGCCCCGCGTTGAACGCTTCGTTGACGAGATAGTCAAAGCCGCTTCCGTGGAATTGATTGGTGCCGGACTTCACCGTCATGTTGAGGACACCGCCGCCGGCCTGACCATATTCAGCGGCGTAGTTACTGGTTTGAATCGTCACTTCCTGGATGGCGTCGACCCCCTGGGCGCCCTGCATCGGAGTGGCGGGGATGCCGGAATTATTTGCTTCCTGACCCTCGATGCGCACCGATTGCGTGTTGTTGGGCGCGCCGCTGATGCGAAGCTCCTGACCGCTTTGATATGTCCCTGGGACAATTTGCGCCACGTTGTACATGCTCCGGATTTGTCCCCCGATGGACCACATAGGAAGCTCATCCAGGAATTTATACGCGATATTGTGGCTCAGGTCGCCGGTCTCCGTCTTGAGTAGCGCAGCCGCCTCGGTGACCGTGACGGATTCCGCCGCGGAACCCACTTCGAGAGAGACGTCGATACGCAACACTTGCGCTACCTGAACGGCTAGACCTTGCCGGACAGATCTTTTGAATCCGGGCACGCTTACGGACACATCATAAGTGCCGGCCGGCAATTGCGAGATCGTGTAGTTGCCGGTGCTTGAGCTCGCCACGTCATAAACAGCGCCGGTTTCCGTGTTCTTGGCTTGAATCGGAGCATTGGCGACTACGGCGCCGGCTGGGTCGGAAACGGTGCCGGTGATCGTGCCGCGGTCGCTTTGGGCCAGGGCGGCTAGAGCAGAGAGCAAGAAACACACTGCGATCGACGGTGAGCGCATAAAAGACCCCCTCATTTTCAGTGCCGTTCGAGACAATGATTGTGTAAATGTATTGGAAGATGAGTCCGAAGTCAATGCCCCGTTGCGAGTTTCAGCTCGATTCGAATGAACTTCAAAGGTGTGTCGCTGAGATTCTCATCCTGATGAGCGACTCCCGGATCCACCCAGCGGACCTGTTTCGCGGCGTATCGGCTATCGCGGATCGTACCGTCGGCTAGAGTCAGCCGCATGTTCTGATCTGTTAAATGCACCAGGACGGCCGCTATATCCGGATGCTTGTGCATGACCAGTTTTTCGTGCGGGCCGATGCTGACGCGGATCACGCGGACGTACTCGTTCTCGAATTCGACGTGATAGTGCTGCGGATCCACAACCGTCGCATCGAGAGTCTCGGGCGGCGCGCGCCGTCGGGGCGCCCCGCTGGGCCGCCTCGGCTCGATTTGAACCGCCTCAAACGGCGCAGCGTTGAGGTTCTCGCTTCGGTGAGTGCTGGGCAGCGACCACATGAGATCTCCGGCGCGATTACGCAACTCCTGGCTCGCGCCATCTTGCGACGTGAGCCGGTTGTGTCGATCTGTCAGAAAGACGATCACGGACCCTGGCGCAGGATGCTGGTGCATCGGCATCGTCTCATGCGGTCCCATTCGCTCGCGAATGGCGCGGACCCACTGATTCTCCACCTCCAGCTTGTAGTGTTGCGGGTCGGCAACCAGCGGGTCGAGCGATTGGGCGCCCACGCATGCGATTAGCGCAGCAGCCAGGCAAATGAGACGCATACAACCTCTCCTCTCGACGAGTGAGTATATCTCACAGCGGCCGCACAGAGGCGAGCGAGCTAGGTCTCTAAGTCGACTTTTGCTCTTGCATCCGGACCTTCCCGCACTTCGGACACTTCCATTTTCGTTTCTTATGGTAGATGTGCCCTTTGAGTTCCTTCATCGGAAGCCTGCACTTCTTACAGGTCATGTGGATGCCGTGGCTTCCAGGATCGCACTGCAGATTCGGAGATTGGGTTTTCAGCGGTTAACAGCGGTGGCTTGTGACGCGGTGGCCTGTACCTCCACAGGCCGGCGGATGGTTCCCGAATCGACTGTCATCCCGGTTCGTGAGATGGCCTGAAAATACAGATCGTCACCGCTGATTTCGACCGACAAAAACGAGCGATCCTTGTCGTATCCCGCCGCCGTTAAATCCGTTTTCTTGAGGTTGCCGGCACGCAGTTCACCTGAGGCGCCTTCTGTGAAGTAGTAAATCCCCTTTTGCGGCTTTACCCGCTCATACACGTGTTCGTGTCCAGCAAACACTACTTGAACGCCGTATTTGATAAAGAGCGGCTCCAACACCACACGCAGCTCGGTCGAAGAGCCGTGAAACGCTCCCGACGAGTACAAGGGGTGATGAAAGAAGCAGATCTTCCAGTCCGTTCCCGCATTCGCAAGTTCTTTCTCGAGCCACGCGAGTTGCTTAGGATCCAGGTAATTGCTGTCGAGCGCAAACAAATGAACATTACCCTTCTTGAAGGAATAGTAGTTCTGCCCGTTCATGTTGAAGAATTTGTAGAAACGCTCGTTCGTATCGTCATGGTTCCCCAACGCCGCGTAAAACTGAACGCCAGCATCCAGCAGTGGTTTATAGGGGGTCTCGAACTTCTTCTGAAAGTCGTCCGGACTCTTGCCGCCGTAAAGGTTGTCGCCCAGCATGATCACAAAAGTGAAAGGAAACGTCTGGTGAAACTGCAGCATGCGTTGCGCGATCTCGTATTGGGCGGGTTCTCCTGTCCCCATATCCCCAATCGCGGCGAAGCGAACCGAGCCGGCCTTGGCGGGCAGAGTGACGTCCTGCGCCCATAGCGCAACGGTCTGCCGGCTCAAGAGTACAACTAGAAGGAAGGTTAGGCGTCGCATAACTTAAGGGATTGCAGCCGGAACGAAATCGATGACCAGCCTGGCTTCCGTATCCTCCAAAACGAAATCGCGACCGACGATTCGGTACGCTAATCGCTCTGGTAACTGAGGAAGACGCAGGAGCAGAGTGGGAGGAACCGTGGTCAGCGGCATGTGCTCGGGATAAGCTCCGTTTACGCTCAGATGCAGACTTGCCACGGGCTCTCCCTGGCGAATGGTTTTGCGGGCGTTAGAAGCGTCGGATCCTTGAAGAGTGCTTCGGATCACTCTGACGAACTGCTCGCTGATTTCAGGTGTAAAGATGTCGCCTTGCTTGGCGGCGATCCGCGAGGTTCTGATCGCCTGTGCGAGCGCATGCCGGCGGTCAAGGATTTCTTCCTGGCGTTTGGTGGTGCGCTCCGGCGGTAACGCCTTTCGGACTTTGAGGTATTGCTCCACCCGCTGTGAAAAATCGCCAAAAGTTGGATTTTCAGGACTCGGACCCGCTTTCTGGGGAAAACCTGTTGCCGTAGGAATCGGCAGGACTCCGACGAGCATGGCCCAGAAAATCATCAGTGCTGAGCATCGGCCTATTCGCATTCTGCTGCCTCCTCCGTCAGCGGTCCGGCGCCTCTTGGGCCATTTCCTTAACCGCTTC
>JAOAPR010000143.1 GCA_025463005.1 Bryobacterales bacterium
GAAACCGGACCGCATTGGGTTCTAAACGCGCCTGTAGCCGGAAAGTCGATGGAATTAGTTCCGCCAGCCACGATAGTATTTCCTGCGCCGTCAACGACAATGTTGCTGCTCCACTCGTGCGCGGAGCCGGCAAGCAACGTCGAGTACACCGGCGCACTCAGGTCCGGCGTCAACTTGGTGACGAACACCGCCGTAGACGGAGGGCCCGGTTCGAACGGGTTTAGCGGCAGCAGATAGAAGTTTCCGGGTACCATCTCTGTCTGGAACGCGCCTTTTGTTGTGGGGAACACGTCGACGCCGGCTGCTCGGTCCACGTTGCCGGTTACATAAACAAACTCTTTCTGATCGATCGCGAGCGCGGTGATTCCGGCGTTGACTGTTCCGCCCAGGTAGGTAGCGGCGGTCACGTGCAGGTCGGTGGAACTGAACTTGGCAATGAAACCGGCATAGTAGCTGGGAAGCTGACGAAGAAAAGCGTTTTCAGTAACCGGGAAAGCCTTGGCTGAGGTGGTCCCGGCCACGTACGCATTGCCTGCACTATCAATCTGCATCCCGGCGAGTTTGTCACCGGCGATGCGCCGGCCTCCGAGCAGGCGGGTGGCATCCGGGCTAAGCTTGAGCAGCACCAATGAACCCGAGCCTTCAATCACAACTCCTTGGGCGCCGACCGGATAACCGGATTCAGTAGCGATGATCCAGTCGCCGTTGGCAGTCGGGACGCCATCGATATTTAGACCGCCACTTTGGATATAAGTACTGAAGACGGTCTCGCCTTCGCTATTCAGCTTTACGAAGAAGTAGGATGTATCGACGTCGTAACGCGGCCAGATTGCACCGGGAGTGGTTGGAAAGTCCTTCGAGGTGGTAAATCCCAGAACGTAGATGCTGCCAGATGCGTCGATTCGCAGACGCATGAGCTCATCGGAACCGGAGCCGCCAATCTGGCGATCGAACAACGTTTGCGTCAAATCCGCCGAGAACTTGCGCACACGAAGTTTCGCAATGTTCGGATTGAATCCGTCGGCGATGATCCAGTTGCCTCGACTATCTCGCGCTGCCAGACCAGGCAAGTTCGAATTCAGAACTTCAAGCTGCTGCCCGACTGCAGAGGCCAAAGCTAGGAAAGCGAAGATCGGTAGTCGCATACTTTGACTCCACCGCTGGCGCTTAAGATTATACAATTTGCTGGAAACGTTGACGCCGGCCAACGTATGGTTGACAAACATGGCCAAATAGCAGACCATTTAAGATGAGCCGAGCATTTTACTCCCTCTTCAGATCACCTGAGCTAAGTCAGGTCATTTGAATCCACTCTCTTAGCCCACAGGAAGCAAGACCCAGCATGGAATGCTGAGAGGTCCATCGCAGACTAGAACTGGCGTATCTATCGCGTTAATAACAGACCGCACTCCGGTAAGTGAATCCTTCTAAGTCATGCCAATAGACGCAACGATCACGAAAGAGCCGCAAGTCGTTGGAGAATTACGGACTGGAGGAGCGATGTCAATCCGCTATTCCGGCTTCGACCAACGCGACAACACTCGCTCTTATGTTTTTCAATACATTGTGCTCGGTGAGAAGGCCCGGCCGATCGTAGTGAGTGCGGAGATCCCTCTCTTCCTCCAACATCACATTCGCATACAGGAAGGTCCAGCTCTGTGTTTGCACACGTTGATGTCGGAAACAAACGGCGTGGACCTTTCCCAAACTGGGACGCTGCAGCGGCGGCTTACCGCCCAGGATGTACTCGCTTATCTCGCTAGTCAGCCGCCACCGGCACAAGCAAAGGGCAAACGAGAGAAGCGGGCTGACGTTTAAGCCGATGAACCCTCAGAATAGAATTCTGATCCTCGCCTCATTGATGGTAGTCGCCGGCCTGGTAGTCTATTTTCTCAAATAAAGGCCGCCCGCTTCCTACACCGAACTGCCAACGTGCAAACAACTTCCCGGGTCCGGCTTCTTGAGGCTGTGCCTGCGTCGACCTTACGAAAGAATCTGGCGTTTGTCTGGACGGGTAGGAGCGTCGTTCGTGAATCGTCCCCTGCTCGGTGGACGTCGAACACTGGAAGTATTTTTCGGACGGGCTTCGCTCACGGCGAGGGTTCTGCCACCTGCGTCTTGGCCGTTCACGGCCGACATTGCTTTCTCGGCCTCAGCATCGCTGGGCATTTCGACAAAAGCAAAACCTTTGGGTTGTCCCGTCTCCCGGTCAGTGACAATGTGGATACGTTCAACAGTTCCATAAACTTCAAATAGGGACCTGATAGTCTGTTCCGTTACACCAAAACTAAGATTACCGACATAAAGACTTTTCATTTACTCTATTCCTTATCTTGATCAAGTATCTGGATCGGGCTGTTTACAGCCGCTGCAAAGCCGTCTCTCCATGTGTCAGCGCCGCGGCCCGATCTCGATTTCGCATAGCAGTCAGCATGGCTTCGACATGCGGCATCGCTCGGTTCAGCTTGTCTGCGACCGGCCGGTGGACATATCGTGAAGTCGCTCCGTTTGCCGCCCCGTGAATCGGTTGCGAGAGCTCGACCATCTCGGTGAGACATGCTTGGACCAGTTCAGTTTGCGCTTGCCAGGCGGCTTCGTCTTGCCCGTCTTCGCTCTTGAGCGACCTGACGAGGCTGTTTAGTAAGTTCTTCGTACTGCCGAACCACATTCGAATTCTCTACTCTCTAAGCCTTGCTAGGACTGTCGCCTTCACGTGCGGGAAATCCTGACTGGCCTGCTCAGAGCCGAACGAACTTGCGCCGACGGCGGAAGAAGCACGATTACCATCGGACGGTAAGAGTGTTGGTGGCGGCGAGCCGCGGCGGCCTGCTGCCGGACGTTTGAGCCTTCTGCGTGCGAGTGCTTCCGCTCGGGATGCAACAAGAGCCAGCAGATCCTCATCTCCGAAGTGGTGCCGTATAGATTCGGGGAAGTCCTTCAGATCCGACATTAGCTTATGGAGGCACAACTCCGGCCCTTCCTGCACAGCGATGTGGTGCTTTAACAGTAGGGCGACATCTACCGTGACACAATGCTGAGCGGATTGGAAAGACGTAAGCTCGGCAAAGCTGTAGGTGCGGACATTGTCGGACTGATGGAATCCGGTATAGCGCAGATCCGGCGCTTCAACACGCTTCTTCCCGGATGCACTAGCCCGAAGCGGCTCGCCGAAGACATTCAGGGCAGTATATGATCCTCGCACGATAACAAAACTGACGCGATGTCCGACCGCAAGGCTAGCGAAATCTCCCAAAACAGCGGCGCCGCAAAAGACAAAGTGAGAACCGTCTTCCCCGCGAATCGTGCCCGTTCGAGTGCTTGCCGCCAACCCGGCTATTCTTCCCGTCATTTAGTATTCCGCTCCCACTGAAACGCCCAATCTATTCGTGCCTCGCAAGCCTGTCTGCCCCCTAACTCTCAACATGTCGAACAGCAGGAGCGTCAAAACGAGTGCGACAAAGTTGGCACCAATAGGGATTTCGGCCGAGAATGCGCAGTAACCAGTCGAAAAAAGAATGCGACGGTTGAATTCGATTAGAATGACAATTTGGGCAAAGAAAGGGCATCTGCTAATCTGCCCTTAATTGAGAGCCACCGCTGCTGGGATTACGATACAGTTGCGGGCGGGCTGCGCTCACGTTAATCGCTCTTCCGTTGAGTTCGATTCCATTGAGGGCTACGATTGCCTTTTCGGCGTCGGCATCATCCGCCATCTCCACGAACGCAAAGCCTCTGGGTTGGCCTGTCTGCCGATCAGTCATGATCCTGAACCGCTCAACAGTTCCGTACTTTTCAAAGGCGCATCGAATGTCCTGCTCGGTGGCGTCAAGACCCAGGTTTCCTATAAAAATATTATTCATCTGTTTTCCGCCGTCTTGGCAAAAGCCATCCGGGACGGACGGTAAGGAATGGCCGGAAAACCGCTAGGCCGCTCGGCTCATGGTGGGTAATGCCAACCTCATTCTAGCAGATTGGTGTCGCGAGTGTTGGGGCCAGGCAAATGAGGCGCGCTAATGTGCAGCCTAAGAAACCGTCGCGGTAGGGACAGCGGTTACCCGCTGCCCCCCGCACAGACCCGTACTTGCAGGAACTACTGCATACGGTTCTTACCTTGGATCGACGCGTCCGTCGTGACGTCGGGCGACGTTGAGCGTCGCCTGCGTACACCACACTGCCCCTTGGGACACGCTTATTTCCCTGATCTGAGTCAGGCACGTGTTGAGCATCATGATGTTCTCCTTGGTCACCGGCCTTCCCTCCACCACCTCCGCCGTCGGTATCTCTACCGACCTTGTTCGGCGGCTTCGCTGGTACTATGCCGATGTTCGACTCCTCGCTGGCGTTCACGCCCGGGTTGCGCTTTTGGCTTTCCGTGCCGATCCGGTGGCCGGTTGGCCCCGGATGCCGGCGAGGTCTCTCGGTTCTCGCGCGTGTAGTTTCTCGACGTGCGTACGGCTCATGGACTACGCTGGGCCTGCCTCGGACTCGCGATATCGTCCGCTGCAATGTTGCATTCCCGTTAGGAGCACACGGTCTGCGCCACAGATTGCGTTTTTCGAAGCTCGATTCCTCGCCCGTCGATGCCTCTGTCTACACTTCACCCGGCACCTCGCGGCACCCAGCGCAAGACTCGAGGTCAAGATGGTTCGCTACCCCTTTCTTGTGGGGCTCTTTCATCCCCGACTACACGCCGGTTTATCCCGACGATTGCACGCCCTCACGGTCGTGGCTCGGTAGCATGATCCTTGATTAGAGAGGGTTACCGAGCCGCGCGCGTTAGCAAGCGGTTCAGAAGGGCCGTGCGGTACATCCGGAAATTGACCCCAGAGCAATTGGAGCAGCAATCGCCTAGAATGTCAGCCGGGGGTGATACACAACATTGGGTCGGCTTGCCCTACGGTTGGTGTCGTCGCTCGCCGGTGTGGCAATCGTCACATTCGCCGCGCGTAGCCTCATTCCAAACAATCCGACCACGGTTGGATTCGCATACTTGCTGCTGGTGTTAATCATTGCGAGTACGTGGGGATTCATTGAGGCATTGCTGGCCTCAATTGGAGCGACGCTTGCTTTCAACTTCTTCTTTCTGCCGCCAACCGGTACGTTCACCATCGCCGATCCACAGAATTGGGTCGCGCTGTTCAGCTTCCTTGCGACATCGCTGATAGCGAGCCGGCTGTCGGACAAGGCCAAGCGGCGAGCTCTGGATGCTCTCGAGCGCCAGCAAGACTTGGAGCGTCTGTACACCTTCAGCCGGGCGATTCTGTTGATCGACAGCGGCGAGCCTTTTCAGAAACAACTCGCGCACAAATTAGCCGAGATTTTCGACGTAGCCGCACTGGTGCTTTACGATCGCCGGACAGGGGAATTCTACCGCGCCGGCCCATCGGATTTTGAAGGGCTTGATGACCAACTTCGAGATGCTGCTGCGCATGGCACGTCGTTCTCCGACACAAAACGTAGTCGCGTAATTACGGCCATCCGGCTCGGCTCCGAGCCGATCGCAAGTCTCGCGATACAGGGTGCGGAGATGCCGGATTCCGTTCTGCAAGGCATCGCCAACCTGGTGGCCATTGGTCTAGAGCGAGCAAAGGCACAGGAGCTTGCACACCAGGTCGAAGCTGCACGGGAAAGCGAGCAATTGAGAACCACACTGATCGATGCCATGGCGCACGAGTTCAAGACGCCGCTGACGTCCATCAAGGGCGCAACAACGTCGCTCCTGGCCGACCCCAATCAGCCTTCAGAAACCAGAACGGAACTGCTCAACATCGCTGACGAAGAGGAAGACCGTTTGAAAGATCTCATCGACGATGCAGTCGAAATGGCGCGCGTGGACACGGCTAACATCGAAGTCCACCTGGAACTATCGAACTTGGAAGACATTGTTCGTGAAGTGGTTGCGTCGATGAAAACCGAAATCGAGGATCGGAAGCTGGAACTCATCTGCGACGGTCAACTGCCCGCGATCGGCGCCGATCGACGGTTGCTCAAGCTTGCTTTCAAAAAACTTTTCTACAACGCTCTGAATTATTCGCCATAGGGCACAACGGTCACTATCAGACTGTTCTAAGCCGATGGCATGATCACTGTAGAAGTCACCGATCGCGGCAGTGGGATACCAGTCCAGGAGCAGAGCCGCATTTTTGAAA
>JAOAPR010000168.1 GCA_025463005.1 Bryobacterales bacterium
CGCGAGCAACTCCCCCGTATCACCGTGCTCCTCCAAAGCAACTTTCAGTTCGAGCTTCTCTTCGCCTCGGATAATTTCTAAAGTCACCTTCTCATCAATTTCAGAACGAAAGAGGACGTCCGAAAACTGGCGAACATTCGTAACCTGCTGGCCGTCCGCGCCGATCACGATATCGTTGGCCTGAAGACCCGCCTCGGCCGCTGTTCTGCCGGGTTCGACGTCCTGGATGAGAACACCGTCGGTGCGTGAGAGACCCAAAGCCTTCGCGATCGTCGGGCTCACTGAGCGGACCACCACGCCAATTTCTCCACGCCGAACGAGCCCGTATTGTTTGAGTCGCGTATAAACGTCCCGGACCAGATTGCTCGGTATCGCAAATCCCAGACCTTCGCTGCCGCCGGACTCAGTCAGGATAAACGTGTCGATGCCGACAATTTCACCGCGAGTGTTGACCAGCGGCCCGCCGCTGCTTCCGGGATTGATCGGTGCGTCGGTCTGGATGAAGGATTGGGATGCGTCGAGACCGAATCCCCGCGAAACGGCGCTGACCACGCCCATGCTTACGGAATTGGTCAAGGTCCGCGGACTACCAACTGCGAATACCACTTGCCCTTGCCGCACGAGCGATGAATCCGCTAATTCCAGATGTTGCGGAGTACTGCGAGCAAGCTTGAGCAGCGCCAAATCAGTCTCGCGATCCACGCCTACGATCTCAACGTCCACCAGATGCGCTGGTATTTCATGACCGACGTCGCCGGCGTGCGATCCGTCCACGCGAACCCGAACGCGTCTGGCTCCATTTAAGACGTGCGCATTCGTAATCAGGTCGCCATCGGCGGACACGGCGACGCACGAAGCCACTCCTGTCTGGCGGGAAACCTTGGTTGCAGTTCCGTCTGGCTCCTCACCAGTTCCAGCAAAACCCTCCGTCACAACCTGCATTACCGCGGGGGTCACTCGGCTGACCAATTGCTGCACAGCCTGACTAAAGTCATCCAGAGCATTCCGCGACTGAGGCTGGTCCACTGCCAGCAACGGCGTAGCGGTTGGAAGCCTCTGAGCCCAGAGGCCGGTTCCCAAAAAGCAGATCAGAGCCGCGCCAAGAATTGCTTTAGTTTTCATATGTTTTAGTCTCGTGACGGGATCACAGTTCCAGTTTGTCCGCATAGACCATGTCGGCTAACGTGAATTTCTGGGTGAGCTTGAGCGATCCAATTTGCGCGTCAAACTCGACCTGCTCGTCGCGGCGCGTAATTTCCATGCTCTTCGGAAACGTGAAGAGCACCATGATGCCCTCGTCACGCGATAATACCCGTGCCTGCGAGGAATGGACCGTTCTTTGGCCCTCCCGCTTGAGTTCTCCCTGATTCTTCAGCCGGCTCTCGAGCGTCTGTGGATCGCCGCTCGCGATTCTTGCAGGAAGGCCTATCACCGCGATCGTGTAGGAGCCTTCGTCGATTGTGAGCGCGCTCGAGTCGCCGGCTTTGAGATGTGCTGCTTGAACCGGCACCGCGCTTTCCCACCGCACGGTCAATGTTGGCGCACCTCCGCCTGTTCCGCCGTCGCCTTCGGACGGAGCGGGACTTGCCCCGCCGCGCCCGCCTGTCCTGGGACCTCCGAGTCCTCCGATTCGGATGCCGCCTACGCTCACACCGCTTCTGTTCATGCCGCCGCGTGACGCGGGCTGGCTAGGGGGCTGTTTCTCCACCTCTGGTGTGACCCGTCGTGTCCATGGAGAGTCAGTGAGAATCTGCTTAATGTCGGTCTCAGTCCATTCGGATATGGGTTTGCTTTTCCGGGACTGATCCTGTGCGAGTAACCCAACGGCACCGAACAACACCGGCCAGTGAAGGTTTTGGATCCGCATGTTCTAGATTCTCCTGGACGAACTCGTTAGGAAGACTCTTCGCCCGCTTTCTGAACTTCTTGGTCCAGCTTTGGCTTCCATATGTGTGGGCGCTTCCGAAGCGGGAGTTGTTCCTACCGTCCCGGTGGGATTTGGATAACGGACATCGGGGTAGGCGTACCTGTCGTGATGAGCCTGCTGCGAGCCTACGGGGCCGTGCTATGCCAAAAGGGTAAGACGTTTTCGCCCCCTTCCAGTCCAAGAAGATGGCTAACCATCTCGCTTGTCCAAGCATCTGATAAGTATGTGTTTCCAATCCGCGAGCCCAGATTGCCCGATTAGCACTGCGATCGCCGATTGACGGGTTGGGGCGCCAGAAGAAGATCATGGCAAGCGCAGATGTGAGCGACGCCGCTAACCCCAACAGCGTTCCGAGGATACTGGGCGCCCGGACGAGTACCCTTTGGATCGGGTTCGCCGGCCTTTTGTCCCTCATGGTCTTCATTGCAGTCGACTCCGGAAGAATGCTCCTCAGCCTCGCGGCGACGAGTGCCACGTTGAGGCGAGAGTCGCGCGATCGTGATGCGCTGCTGGATCAGCTCCGGAGCGATATCCACTATTCGGGCACCATTGTGCGGGATTATCTTCTGGAAGCCGAGGATGCGGACGCGGCGACCCAAAAGGCTGAGCTGGAGTCGGTACGCGCTCGAATTGACGACACGCTGCAGCGCTATGAGAAGACATTTCCGGAAAGGGACCGTAGCACATTCCGGGATCTGCATTCTCATGTCGATTCTTATTGGCAATCGCTGGCTCCGGTGTTGCAGTGGAGTTCTGCGGCTCGACGGAGTTTGGGCGAGGGATATTTATTCGGCGTCATCCTTCCCCGGCGAGCCGAAATCGTTCAATTGGCGAGGCAGGTCACACAGTTAAACGAACGAGATCTCGACACGGGGGAGCAACGCCTGCAGGGGTTACAATCCCACTTTCGCCAGCAGATAAGTATCATCTCTGTTGTTGCGGTAGTTCTAGGCGCGATCCTGGCGTTCGTCATCATTCATCGCATGCGGCATTTGGAACGGCAGGCTGAGACGCGTTACTGGGAGGTAGAAGAGGCGCGCCGGGAGCTTCGAAGGCTTTCGGACCGGCTGGTGACCGCACAGGAAGAGGAACGACGCAACCTCTCGCGTGAGTTGCACGACGAAATAGGCCAGGCCATGTCGGCCATGCTGGTGGATCTGGGAAGGCTCGAAGCTGCGCCGCCCGATGGCGCGATACTACGCGAACGGCTAAGCTCGACGCGCAGAATGGCGGAAACTTGCGTGGGGATGGTCCGGAACATGGCATTGCTGCTGCGGCCCTCTATGTTGGACGATCTCGGGCTGATTCCAGCTCTGAGGTGGCAGGCTCGCGAGGTAACTCGCCGCACCGGCCTTCCGGTCAAGATGGTGGCCGACGACATCGCCGATGATCTGCTCGACTCGCATCGGACCTGCCTTTACCGCTTTGTGCAGGAGGCGCTCAACAATTCCGCCAGACATTCGCGGGCAACCCAGGTGCGGGTCGTCGTCCGGCAAGACCCCGAGGGGCTATCAGTATCCGTGCAGGACAACGGCATTGGCTTCGATCCTCGCCAGGAAAAAGGCATGGGGCTGCTAGGAATGCAGGAACGCGTCGAGCGTCTGGGCGGGCAGTTTTGTGTGGAATCGCAACCGGGGCACGGCACCCTCATTTCGATGCGGTTTTCCGCGGCGAGCCGCCAGCCGTCTCCCCAGCTGGAGAGCGTATGATTCGCGTGATTCTCGCCGACGATCACAGCGTAATGCGGCATGGACTGCGGCTCATTCTGGAGCAGCACGAAGGTTTCGAGGTTTTAGGCGAGGCTCGCGACGGCAGGGAAGCAGTGAATCTTGCGGAGGCGCTTCATCCCGATGTCGCTGTTCTCGACATCACTATGCCCAACTTGAATGGCATCGAAGCCGCGCGTCAGATCAGTCAGAAAGAGCCCCGCGTCGCGATTGTCGTGCTCAGCATGCATGCAGACGAGGGTTACGTGCTCCGCGCGCTTAAAGCCGGCGCGCGCGGCTACCTGCTGAAAGAGTCACCGGAAGCGGACTTCATTTCGGCCATTCGATCGGTAAGCGAGGGCAAGGCTTTCTTTAGCCCAGCTGTCAGCAGGTTGCTCGTAGAAGACTACGTTCGTCAGTTGCAGGATAAAGATATCGAGGATAGTTATCAGTTGCTCACTGCTCGAGAGTGCGAAATCCTTCAGCTGATTGCCGAAGGTAAGAGCAACAAAGATATCGCGAACATGCTCAACCTCAGCGTTTATACGGTGGAAACCCATCGCGGCAACATCCTCGAGAAACTCAATCTGCACAGCGTTCCGGAACTGATCCTGTACGCCGTCCGCAAGGGAGTTATCTCGTGACGAGCTAGGGGCGGTGCCCTGTAGCGCGCCGGAGTTGCTGCAAATGGCGCCATAGAGACCACCCGGATCTGACGGAATGGATGACTGTTTCGCGGTCCAAGGGCGTTCGCACAATATCCGACCCGCCGAACCCGGTGAGGTCCTCCCACAGATTCCTGTCATAACGTCCGGATAAGAGAATCACCCAGGGACGGGGCGGCAGGCCGGAAAGCACGGAGACGGCCTTGCGCCAATCGCAATCCGTCAACTCGCGCTCCCACAGAACAATGGGAAGAGGATTTTTTTTCTGGCGGGTGAGAGCGGACAACATGGTCTCCGCGATCACCAGTTCCCAATCCTCTTCATGGAATATCCCCTGGAGCCTCTCGAGGTGAGGTCCGGGACGCATAATCGCGAGCGCTCGGGGACGCTCATCCGCATCGGTACGACTGCGCATAGGACGCGCGTGCGCAGAGGCTCGCAGTCCCGAAACCATCGCCTGGAAGCGGTCGATTACTGTAGCGCGGCATTTCGCTTTCGGGGAAATGCCCTTTGTGGACTCTTGCTGCTGGGTACCTTCAGCCAATGTAGACCTCGCTTCGCATGCACTGCTCTGCTTCCCGCGGGACCGGCGGACGATTCGCCAGGAAGCTCCGTACGGCGGAGGCCACGTCTCCGTAGGTTGCAAAGGCGGAGCAGAGTCGCGTAAACCGCAGCACCTCTTTCACCCTATGGCTGACGTTGAGGAGCATGACAATACCGCCGGCTTTCGCCAACGAGGTGTGCGCGGCGACCAATTCACCCAGCCCGGCGCTCTCGATATCGGCCACATCCGCGAGATCGAGGAGTACACATTTTGCGCCGGTTTGCGCCAGTTCTTTCATTCTTCCGCGCAAACCGCATCCCAGCGTCAATCCGGATCCCACCTGGACGATCACCACTTCGCCCTTTCTTTCGGTTGTCAGGCTCATTAAAAACGCTCCATTTTCTCCGGAAAGCATTGTGGGCGGCGCTCAATAAGATTGACGCAAACGATTGCACCAGCGACCTCCCCCTCATAGGGCATTCTGAGGCGAATCCCGAGGGTACTTCGCCGGACTCCTACTCTCTCCTCTGCGTATTCGCTTCGATATGGGGTCCCGCCCGTAGCAACTACATCGCAAATCTATGCGCCTATTCAATCGATGGGATACCTGCTACTTAAAACCGGCAACGCGCTCCGAACACTCGGGAGTCGATGAACGAGGACAAGACCTCTCTGCTTGAGACCGGGCTGCACGTTTCGCCCACACCTTCGCCGCCTCGGCGTCGGTGGAAGCTCCGGTGGGTGTGGGTCCCTGCCCTTTTGGCAGGGGCGGTCTGGGGATATATTCATTGGTCGAAGGCGAGCACCCTCAGTCACGCCGCGACTGTTACAAGCGAGAGCGGTCGAGGAAAGGGACCCGACGTCACGCCGGTAGTCGCCGCCGCGCTAGACGAGGGAATATCGGGGTCTATTTCACAGGGCTAGGCACGGTCACGCCTATCTATACCGTCACCGTAAGAAGCCGCGTCGACGAGGTCTCTTATCGGGAAGGCGACACGGTACATCAGAGCGACGTGTTAATCCAAATCGACCCGCGGCCGTTTCAGCTCCTTGAATAGTGAACCGCTTCTCATCGGCGCGGCGCTGGCGACCGTGTACCTGGTGCTCGGGATTCTGTATGAAAGCTACGTTCACCCGGTGACGATTCTCTCCACATTGCCATCGGCTGGTGTGGGAGCCTTGCTCGCGTTGATGCTGACGCATACGGACCTGAGCATCATTGCCATGATCGGAATCATTTTGCTGATCGGGATCGTGAAAAAGAACGCTATCCTCATGATCGACTTTGCGCTGGCAGCCGAACGTAATGAGGGCAAGAGCTCGCGCGATTCCATTTACGAAGCCTGTAATGCTGCGCTTCCGTCCCATCCTGATGACCACGTGGTCGGACTGAACTACAAACGGCCTTCGACGCCTGTGGCCGGTTATCGCCAAAGCGTCCTGACTGCCCTGCAACAGGTGGAAGACAACTTGGCCGCTTTGACCGTTCTCGCAACTGAGGCCGACAAGGTGCAGGATACAATCCAATCGGCGGACCGAGCGTTGAACATTTCCACGGCGCAATACAAGGCTGGGACCACCAGTTACCTGACTGTGATCACTTCCCAGGCGACATTATTGAGTTCTCAGAGCAGCGCGGTCCGGTTGCTCTCGCGCCGCCTGACGGCGAGCGTTCTGCTGGTGGAGGCATTGGGAGGCGACGCCATCTCGACAGTAGTTACTGGCTAACACAGAAGTCGAGCGATGCGTAACACCGCCTTTAATGCGGCGCCACGGCTGCATCCCCTCTCCACCACCGCGCCGAATAGACGATGATCGCCGCTGCCAGCCAGCCTGCAGTGTATTCGGGTTGCGCAGCCCAGCGAATCAAGGCGGAGTGCATGAGTCCGAACCAGGAAAACACTGCTGCGATGAGACACCAGACCGCGGCGCGCCCAAATCTCCGGTCGATTGCTTCGGTGAGCAGTGACGCTACAACCAGAACGAGAAACAGGAAGCCGTTCCCGAGGCCTTGGATCGACGACCAATAGATGGAACGATTCAGCGCCGCCTGAACAGCCGGATTGGCTGCCGACACTTGAAGTGCCGGCAACGCAGAATTTACGGCTGCTGCGACCACCGCGCCAGCAGGTAGAACAAAGCCTAGTAGGACGACGCTCATATATTTCGGGTCGACGCGGCGCAGGGTCGCAATACCTACGCCCACTGAAACGTAAGCGATCATCGCCGCGAGAATGGGCCATGGGAATAGTTGCGCGATGAAGATCGTGAGCCCGCTTATGACCACCAGGAGGAAGACGATGGGAGTCCACAGCGCGAAGCTGATGCGTGCGCCCATAGCCTTGTAGGGCGGGAGCATCGCGTACACCACTGGCGTGATTACGCTACCCGCAAGACCGCACACCAGCGTGCCGAGGCCGTCGCAAGCGAGAACGCCGCGGACGTCATAATCGTCTCCGGCCGCGGTCCCCCCCGCAACGGAAGCGATGTCTTGCAAGACCTGATAAATGGCCATCGGTGCGATCACGGACAAGTAGGGAAGCGCCAGGACCATGGCGTGGAGGGGCTGGGGCGTGATCGCGAAAGGAAAACCGGGCGAGATGCCTTGCCACACCGGATGCACATAACCCACGGCCAGGCCGAGCATCAGAGGGACGATCCAGGCCACGATAAAGGGCGGAATCCGCAGCCGGGTGATCGGCACATTTGCCAGCACGCTGGTGGCGACAATCGCCAGGGCCGCCAAGCCTACTAAGGGCTGGTCGAAAACACGTTGCAGCAGTACCAGCGCCAAATAGCTGTACATCGCCGCGCCGAAGACGGTCATGGAGGCGGGGCCCGGAATGAATCGCCGGATCACACCCGCGAAAGGCGCCGCCGCCAGCTTGATGATCCCTGTCCAGACTACCGCGGCCGCACCAATTTCCCATGCAAGATTGGCATCATGGCTTTCAAGGTAGACCGGCAGCATGATTGAAAGAGTGTACGCGATGATGGCCGGAACGTTATTTCCATACACGTGTGCCGTGACGTTTTGCCGTTGATCCCGCCGTGCCACGCCCACCGCCAGCCGCACCAAGCCTAGCGAACCAACCAGAAAGCCCATAGCGTATCCGGGCAACAAGTGCGTCACGCTGAACGCGACAGGAATGCCCACCGGGAGCAAAAGAAATACGGGGATCACCATCTGCGCCAGGTTGAAGCCGACCTGCGCTAACGTGACGTCGATATCCCCTCGGCTGAGAATCCACCAGCGATGTGCCATCGGCCTCAGATCTTAAAGGACTCCAGAGATTCCGGCGCGAAGATCTCTTTCGGCGTTAGCAGGCGCTTGGAGAGTCCTTGCTCGTGGTGATAGCGGAGGAACGTGCTCAGCGCTAGTATGTTCGGTTCGTAACCGTAAGGCCAAAAGTCGCGGCCCATGAGCTCTTCCGTTTCTTCGACGTGACGGTTCAGCCAGGGAAGCATGAACTTAAGCGCCGCCATCGTGTGCAAGTCCTCGTACGCTTCCTTTTGTGCCGTGACGAACGCTTTGCACAAAGACTGCGCCACCCACGGATTCTTGTCATAGACGTCGCGGCGGATCGCCACGATGTGCATGGTCGGAAAGATTTTGGTTTTTCGATAATAATCACGCTCTACAGTCTGGTAGTCGTCAAAAAGGCGGCGGACCCGTCCGGAACCATTTCCGAACGTGGAAGGAGCGCGAGCGGTGTAAAGCGCATCGATTTCTCCCGTTTCGATCATTTGCGAAAGAGTTCTGTCGGAAGGAATGGCCTCCAGGCGGAATTCCGGAGGCAGCGACAGGGCGATCTTTTCGGGGCGGCCGGGCTGCTCTTCGCCTCCGCTGAGGTACGTTGCGCTCGTAACGGGAACCCCGTATTCGTCGCTCATGATTCCGCGAATCCATACCGGAGCCGTCATTTGATATTCGGGATTGCCGATCCGCTTACCGATGAGGTCCTTTGGCTCGCGAATCCCGCTTTCAGAATTGACGTAAATGCAAGAGTGCCGAAAAAAACGCGAAGGAAAAATAGGAATTGCGATAAAAGGGGGATTCTCCCGAAATAAAGAAACCGTATAGGACGACAAGGACAGCTCCGCAACCTCAAACTCATGGTGCCGTAGCATGCGGAAGAACGTTTCCTCCACCGGCAGATTTAAATAGGTGAGTTCCACGCCATCAATGGGAACGCGTTCCTCCAGCAATGCGCGCGTCCGGTCATAATTCCAGCAGGCCATAGTCAGCCTGAGCTTCGCCATCGTTCCTCCTTCTTCTCGCCATGTCGACCAGCTTTGGCCTAAGACAGCCTACCCCCGCACCCCGTGTGTGTCAAGAATAGCAATCCTCCCTTGACACTTTAACGACCGTGTGTGTAGCATCGGGTTGATTCTGCGTAACTTCTTGTGAGATCCAAAACGTGAAACATCATCTTACGTGTTTGTTCGTGGCTGCGACGGCCATTTTAGCGATCTCGCCGTTGGCGATTCTGCCCGCGGCCGGTCAAACCGCACCTGCTAAGACTCCGGTGATACCCCGCCTCACGAATGGCAAGCCGGATTTCAATGGAGTCTGGGAAAGGCCCTACGTCCCCGATATGACGAAGGATGGCGGAGCGGCCCAGAAGGGTGCAGGGGCGCTTCCTTTCACGCCTGAATATGCGCAGAAGTTTAAAGATTACGATCCGGCAAAATTCGATTACACCGGGCACTGTCTCCCGCAAGGCTCGACACGCTCCATGAACTCACCCTTTCCAATACGGATCGTTCAGACTCCGGACATCATGGCGATTCTGTACGAGGCATGGAATGTCTTCGTGATCATCCACACGGACGGGCGCGGTCATCCCAAGGATCCCGATCCTCTTTGGTTCGGTTACCCGGTTGGCAAATGGGACGGAGACACGCTGGTGGTGGACACCATCGGCTTTAACGAGAAGACCAACCTCGACACCGTCGGGCATCCGCACAGCGACGCTTTGCATTTGATCGAACGGTATGCCCGCACTGATGACAAGCACATGTCCTATGAAGTGACTGTCGACGATCCCAAGGCCTTTACCAAACCTTGGAAGAACACCCGGGTATTTACGCTGAGGCCCGACTGGGAAGTGATGGAGTACTCCTGCGAGGAGAATAACAAGGACTTTGCGGACGGCCACATCAAGTAAAGGCAGTAGCTGCTGGTTTTCGTACAATCCACGTGGTCATGCAACGTTGATTCTGTACCACCGTTGTTTTTAAAGGGTCGCCCAACTGGCCGCCCAGTTGTTTGGTGAGTTCGAGCAGAAGTGTCTCATCGACCAGGTAACGGTCGGATCCGTCAGGTAACCGGAAGCGGCGCCCCGCGATCGGGAGGACTTGATTCTCCATTCCAATCGAGGATGCCAGGCGACAGAACAGGAGGCCACCTGGTTTCAAAACCCGCCACGTACCGTGAAGCATGGCTCGGAAGTGATCGTCGCTACCGGCAAAGTGGAGCACGGCACTACTCAACACAAGGTCGGCGAAGGCGTCCGGAAAGGACATAGCCTCGACACTTTCCACGCGAAAGTTGTCGCCGGGCAGAGTTGGCGCGATGGTTGTAGCCAAGTGACGTGTGGCCTCGACCGCCCGTGGATCGGAATCCGCGCCAAAAACCTCAAAGCCCTCACGTAGGAAATACACGAGGTTACGACCGAAACCGCACCCGGCGTCGAGGATCCGCATCCCCGCTGTGATGCGCCGCCGGAGGAGTTGATCAAACAAGTAGATATCGATCTCGCCGAACTGGTGATTTAGATCGTTCATCAAGAATCGATCATACAGGACGATCAACCGGCTACATCATTACGGTCTCCGGCTCGCATACGGATAATGTCCCCTTAACAGTAGTTCCGCTTAGCGCCCTTTCGAAGGCGTAAAGAGCTGCCGTTCGTCCTGCCTTTTCCGTCGCTCACCGATTAGGCAGAATCAGCAGCACCGAGGGCAATTAGAATAGGTTCAATCCAAACAATGGAACCAGTTATTCAAGTAGCAGGGCTGCACAAATCCTACGGCACTTTCGAGGCCGTGCGCGGTATCGATTTTGAGGTCGGCGAAGGCGAGGTTTTTGGCCTGCTGGGTCCCAATGGAGCCGGCAAGACGACCACTGTCGAAATCCTGGAAGGTCTGCGCCCGCGTTCCAAGGGTCAGGTCAAAGTGCTCGGTTTCGATCCCGCGGTGTCCAAGCGGTCGCTCAAGGACCGCATCGGCGTGTGCCTCCAGGCCACTAATCTTCCCGACAAGCTTCGCGTACGCGAGGCCCTGGAGTGGTTCGCGGCCTTTTATTCGCGCCGGGCCGATTGCAACAAACTGCTCCAGCGCCTGCAATTATGGGAAAAACGCGATGAGTTCTACTCGAAATTATCCGGCGGGCAGAAGCAACGCGTAGCCTTGGCGCTGGCGCTAGTCAACGAGCCCAATCTGGTGTTTTTGGATGAACCGACCACGGGTCTCGATCCCCAGGTGCGTCTCGAAATCCATACGTTGATCGAAGAGCTGCGGGCAGCCAAGCGCACCATCCTGCTGACCACCCACTATATAGAGGAAGCGGAACGGCTGTGCGACCGTGTAGCCATTATTGACGAGGGCAAGATCGTGGCCTTGGGCTCCCCGCGCGAGCTGCAGGAGCGCGTATTCGGCCAGTCCCGCATTGAAGTGGTCACCGTGCAGCCGATGCTCGGGAATCTGCCTGCGTTCGAGGCGGTCGCAAAGCACTCGCTCAGTGAGGACTTCAAAACTCTGATCGTCCATTCTACGCGGCCCGCGCGGACACTGCCCGATCTGATCAAGTGGATCGACCAAAGAGGGCTGGAGCTGGAAGACATACACCTGAAGCGGCCGACACTGGAAGACGTTTTCATCGAACTAACAGGAAAGAGACTAAGGGACTAAGCCAGTGCTGCACTCTTACTTGACCCAGATCCGTATGAATCTGCTGTTAACCGTTCGCAACCGCATGGCCCTGTTTTTCAGCTTTGTTTTTCCACTGATTTTCTTGATGATCTTCAGCTTGGGCGGCGGAGGCGGCAATGGCCAGCAAGTCGTAAACATCGTGCTGGGAATCGGCGTGCTCGGCAGCGGCTTGTTCGGAGTGGGGATGCGCGCCGTGCAGGATCGCGAACAAAATATCCTGCGCCGTTTTAAAGTTGCACCTATTGGACCCGGAGAGATTCTGGTCTCCGGTCTGGTGACCATCCTGGCTCTGCAACTGCCGAACATGGTCTTCCTGATCGCCTTGGCCCACGGCCTATTCGGCGCGGCGTGGCCGCCTCAGCCGATCTCGTTGCTCATCTTCGTTGGCCTGGGCCTGCTGGCGTTCGGGTCGATCGGTGGCATCATCGCGGCGCTGGTTAACTCCATGCAGGAGGGCATCCTGCTGACGCAGCTTTTCTATTTCCCTATGCTGTTCCTCAGCGGCACCACGATCCCGATCACGGTCATGCCCGCTTGGCTCCAGACCGTGGCGCAATTCATCCCCATGACGTATTTCACCACGGGGCTGCAGCCGATTCTCCGCGGGAAGGAAACACTCTTCGACAATCTGCCCTCTGTAGGCGCGCTCGCACTTACCGCCGCGGTGGGCACGTTCCTTGCTGCAAAGTTGTTCCGGTGGGAAAAAGAAGAGAAGCTGCGGCCAGCAGCGAAACTGTGGCTGCTCGCCGTGCTGGGTCCATTTTTCATCCTGGGTGCCTGGCAGATGCACGCCAAGACCAATATCGCCAAAGCAAAAGTTCTTGGCCGCGATGTCCAACGCAGTCGCATTGCTCTGATCCGCGACGCCCGCTTGTTCCTGGGCGATGGCACGGTGATCGATCAAGGGTCGGTTCTGATCAAAGACGGCAAGATCGCGGAGATCTACACGGGCGCGGCGCCCGACGCCAAGTCGCTTCGAGCGGATTTGATCGAAGCTGCCGGCAAAACGTTGCTGCCGGGCCTGATCGACGCGAATGTGCATCTGAACTCGCCGGGAATTCCGATTTCCGATCCTCAGTACTTTCAGAATCAGGATGAGAACTCCGATCGCGAGCTAGCCGCCCACCTGTTCAGCGGTGTGACAGCAGTGAGGAGTGCGGGCGATCAGTTGGACATGGTTCTTAAACATCGGGCGACCATCGCTTCGGGCGAGCGCTTAGGTGCCGAGTTGTTCGCCGTGGGTCCGGTGTTCACCATTCCGTTTCGGGGCAACGAGACGGCGTCCGTGCGTTTGCCCAAATCCGCCGCGGAAGCACGTGCCCAAGTAAACGATCTGAAAACCCGCGGCGTGGACGGCATCCAGGCCATGCTCGAAGCGGGCGGCGACGGCAAGGTCTTCTATCGCCTGGATCTTGACATTCTACGGGCTATTGCCGACGCCGCACGGTCCGCAAACCTGCCCATTGTCAGCCATACTGGCAATGCGCAGGATGTGGCTGACGCCCTGGACGCGGGGGTCAATGGAATCGACGGCTCGACGCGCGACCGTATCCCCGATGCAACGTTCGCCAAGATGAAAGCGATGGGTGTGACTTATGTCCCCACGCTTACGGTGCTCGAGGCCGGGCGGGCGTATGTCGATGGCCGGACGGAGCTGCTGGATCGGTCGCTGGTCCAACAGGTCATTCCGCGGAAATGGTTCGCGCAAATCAAAGAAGGCCTGAAACATGACCAAGACAAACGCGAGATTCTCCGGGCGTTCTCGTTCCGGTCCGACTTTGCCCGCCAGAACCTCGCCGCTGCGTATCGCGCAGGCGTGACATTGGTGGCGAACTCTGGCGCCGGAAGTGAGATGGTCGTGCATGGCCCGGGTATCCATCGCGAATTGCAGCTTTGGGTGGAAGCCGGAATTCCGCCTGCGGCCGCGTTACAGGGGGCCACCTACAACGCGGCACGCCTGCTGCGCGCCGACCAGCGCATCGGCCTCATCCGCAAGGGCTACGAAGCCAGCCTGCTGCTGGTGGACGGCAATCCGTTGCAGGATATTTCGGCGACGGAACGCATCTCCACCGTGTTCTTTAAGGGCGAGCGCGTCAACCGGGCGGACATATTCGATCAGAAGTGAGTAATTGCCAGGTTCCCAACTTTGCGCAACCAATAGCCTCGCGAGGGCTGTCTGTGTCACAAGTCGCTTTCGATAATCTTCCATAACGGATTCCTGAAGCGGGGCTGATCATCGGTAATTATGCCACTACTGCCTTTCCGCGAGTCGTTCCTGGCACAACCCTTGCGGGTTTTCGGCCCACACTTTCATGCGCTGAGGGCTAGAGTGACTGGGACCGTCACCACCAGAGACAGCGTTGAGAGCAGCAGCATCGATGCCGACTCGGCCTCCATCGCCTTGTATTTCGCTGCAAACAGAACGACTGCCGTCGCGAGAGGAAAACTGCAGCAGACCAAGGCCTCGCGAGCGAAGGGTCCCTGGACATGAAGCAGTTGCAGCAGCGCGAACAAGACTGAGGTTTGGACCGTGATTCGAGCGATCGTCCCCAGAATCACTGCCTTAGACAGATGAAAAGCGTGTGCTGCGAGAGTCAGGCCAACGGTGAAAACTGCTACGCCCGACGTTGCGGATCCGATCATCTCGAAGGCGCTCGCAACCGACTTCGGAAGGTGAAGCCCTGCCAGCACGAGCGCGATTCCGAGCACGGGGGCCCACAGGAGTGGCGACTGGAGTCCGCTCTTGAGCCCAGTCAGCACCTGTGTTCTGCGGGAAGCTTTGGAACCCGAAGAACTCGCACTCTCGATCTCGAGAAAGATGATCGCCATCGGCATAACGAGGTTGATGGCCAAAGCGACCAGTCCTACCGTTCCGGTGCTCGTTTCGCCGAGAAGCGGCTGGAGAACTGCGATTCCGAAAACCGGAGTGGCTGACGTCGACATTACCAGAGCGCAAATGATCGAAGGCGCTCCGCGGAGTGATTCAATCCGGCGCAGGACGAGCCACGAGACCAGAAATAAGCCCACGTGGGCGAGCAATAGCGCCAGCACTAAAGGGCCCTGTTGAAGGAGCAGGTCTTTTCGAATATCCGTCATGCTCACGAACAGCGACGCCGGCAGTGCGAAGCCGAGCGCCAGCCTGCTCAACCCCGCGGCCTGGTCAGCATCGAACGTGTTTCGCTTGCCCGCCCAAT
>JAOAPR010000186.1 GCA_025463005.1 Bryobacterales bacterium
ACCGCCGATAGACTATAGACTGGCGGGCCAGACTGCACGTTCGGGCGTCCTTCCGCGTCAACCGTATGCGGGGTGAATTGTCCCAAGATGGCAATGACGGCGCTGACCAGTCTGGCGGTCACTGAACGCGCGATGAGCGAAACGCCCGGATCCACCCGGTACGACGCAGCTCCACTGTCCTCGGAGCAGCAGGGCCGATTTGTGGCCGACAACATGCGCCGCGTGTTCCTGCTGATCTATCGCGTGGTAGGCAACGTCGCCGATGCCCAGGACCTCACCCAGGAAGCATTTATCAAAGCCCTGCAACGGCAGGACCAGCTCAAGGATTTGGATAAGGCGGCGCACTGGCTTTCGCGCATCGCGACTAACACCGCCATCGATTTTCTGCGCCGTTCGGGGCGCGTTAATTTCGCCGATCTGGAGGATCTGCCCGAGCCGGTGTTGCGTTCACGCCTGGAAAACCCTGAGCAGCGGGTGTTGCGCGCGGAGCATCGCGATCGGCTGGAAGCGGGCCTGGAAGTATTGACCGCCCGCGAACGAATGGCTCTTTTGCTGCGGGACGTCGAGGATCTGCCCGCCGATGAAGTCGCCCTGCGGCTGAACTGCTCGAAGGCCACCGTGCGCTCGCACATCGCCAACGCGCGGGTAAAGCTGCGGCGTTACATGGAACGGAAAAAGATATGAGCCGGCATGTGGCGGAAACCGATCTTGCTTTGTACGCGACGGGTGATCTGCCTGTCTGGCGGAGCGCGCTTGTGCTCCTCCATGTGCGTCGATGTGACCATTGCCGCAGGCTGACGGAAGCTTTGCGCGACGATCGGCAAGAACTCCGCCGGTCAGCCGATGACATGCCATCGAGTGTGGATTGGGACCAGCTCGCCGCAGAGATGAACGCGAATATTCGCGTGGGTTTGGCTGCCGGTGAATGCGTCACACCTCGCGAACGCAAGATAGCGACGATCTCCTGGCGTCCCGCGGCTATCGCGGCAGGATTGGTCGTGTTGCTGACCGGGGCCTGGTGGCTGAATATCCCGTCCACCGACACGGAAGTTATCGGCCGCGCGATCCGCAACATGGCGGCCAGGGGACGCTTCAATTCGCCTCAGGAAGAGCGTGGTCCGGTGGTGGGAGCATCTTCCTCCGGCGTGAAGCTGTTTGAAAATGGCGGGCAGCTCGAAATCGAGCAGGGCGGGTTGCATCCCGTGATGTTCTCGGTAAGCGCGCAGGGCTCGGCCAGCGCGCGTTACATCGACCAGGACACAGGGCAAGTGACCGTTACGGCCGTATATGTCCAATAAGGCACTTCCGATTGTCGCCGCGGCTCTGGTCTGGAGCGGATTCTGCGCCAACGGCCAGGGGCTGAGCCACAGGATCGATTTCCCGAAGGACGCCCCCGTAAGCCTGCAGTCGGCCGATTTCGGCAACTCCAATGCCACCGCCCGCGGCGCGAACGTCATCGAAGTGAACGCGGCGCTGTCCTTGCGCAACTCGGGCCAGAAGCGGATCCGCAGCATGACCCTGATGGTCTACGCGCCGGACTCGGCATCGGGAGGAAAAGGCTCCGTAGCCGTCCCCACTCTGGACGTGGCGCCCGGCGAAACATTTTCGATTCGCATCGATACGCGCCTGTTACGGCCTCTGGCGGCCGGAAATCCCGTGGTCGAGGTGAAGCTGGACGGAATCCTCTTCGACGATCTCAGCTTCTACGGTCCGGACACGCTCCACTCGCAGCGCACCATGACCATCTGGGAGCTGGAGGCGCAACGCGACCGCAAATACTTCAAGACTCTGCTTGAAACGGCCGGTGGAGAAGGGCTCCGCAAGGAAATGCTTTCGAGCCTGGCTCGTCAGGGGGACCGTTCCCAACCCGGTGTCCAGATGGTGCGCAGCCGAGCGACCAACATAGACGCGGAACCCGAAGCTCAGTTCGCTTTCCTCGCAATCCCGGAATCTCCTGTGGAAGCGTCGGGCGGAATGGCGCGGATCGGCTCCAGCCTGGCCGGCGCCCCGCGCTTCGAAGTGCGGAATCGCTCCAATCGGCCGGTGCAGCATCTCGAGATCGGCTGGATCGTCAAAGACCAGCAGGGTCGCGAGTTTCTGGCGGCTTCCGTGCCCGCGGATATGAAGCTGGCGCCGAATCAAAGCGGCCAGGTGGCTCAGGATGCGGCCTTGCGCTTCGATCGGCCGATTTCCATCCAGAGCATGTCGGGCTTTGTTTCGAGCGTCGAATTCGCCGACGGCTCGCAGTGGATTCCTACCCGCAGCGCGCTGGATCAGCTACGGCTGCGCCAGGTGGTCGCCCCCTCGCCCGAAGAGCAGCGCCTTTCCCAGATCTACAACAAAAAGGGCTTGCAAGCGCTGATTGCCGAGCTGAAGAAGTTTTAGCGCGACGCCCTTTTTGATGCGTTTATGATGGGGTGTGATGGCTGCACCGCTTGAAGTGGATCCCCAGGAAGTCAAAAAGCGTCTCGCCTCCGGCGAAAAAATTCACTTGATTGACGTCCGCGAGCCGCACGAATTCGCGCAGGCGAAAATCGAAGGCGCGACGCTGGTCCCCATGCGGTCCGTTCCCGGTGAGCTTCAGGATCTGGACGCCCGCGCCGATGAAGGGACGCTGATCGTCTATTGCCACCATGGCGTCCGCAGCCTCAACGTAGTCAACTGGCTCCGCGAGCAAGGGATTGATGCTTGCCAGAGCATGGCGGGCGGCATCGACGCCTGGAGCCTGCGCGTCGATCCTTCCGTGCCTCGCTACTAACTAAAATGGCTGACCTGGTGATGCCCGTCGCCACCCGCTCCACCTGGCGGGAACAAGCACCCCTCTACCTGGCTGGCGCGGCGGCGGCGACTTCGGTTGTTTCTATTGCGGGTAGCGAAATCCTGCTGGCCCTGGCCTTCGTGGCCGTTTTGGCGGCGCGCGACAAATGGCGGTGGCCGCCCGTCGTCTGGCCGGTAGCACTTTGGATGGGATGGACGCTCGTCTCGCTGGCAGCCTCGGGTCACGCTCGCGGTGGCCTGCCGCAGGTGAGAAAGTTCTACGTCTACCTGATGCTGTTCGTAGTCTACAGCACGCTTCGCAGCCTGAAAGACGTCCGCATTCTCGTGATTTCCTGGGCGGCCGGCGCCGGCCTATCCTCGCTATGGGGATTCGGGCAGTTCATCCACAAATACCTGACCACGCCGCGATACTTTTACTACGCGTATGAGAATGAGCGCATCACCGGCTTTGTCGACCACTGGATGACCTTCAGCTCCCTCATCATGCTGGCGCTGATGATGCTGGGCGCTCTGTTGCTCTTCTCGCGCGAGCGCAAATGGTTCTGGTGGCTGACCGCCGCCGCGACAGTCATCAGCGTGGCCCTGCTGCTCGCGCATACACGGAGTATGTGGCTGGGCGCGGCGGCTGGCGCTGTCTGGCTGTTATGGTTCAAGAAACGTTGGCTGGTAATCGCAGTGCCCGTGCTGGCCGCGATCGTCCTGCTGGTGAATCCGTTCGAAGTGCGCGAACGGACGCTCGCCGCGCTGCGCCCGCAGCCTGGTGTGCTCGACGCCAGCGCCCATCGCTCCACCCTGCGCCGAGCCGGTTGGGAGATGATCAAGGCTCATCCGTTGGTGGGTGTCGGGCCGGAGCAGGTCGGTCCTCAGTTTATGGACTATTTGCCGGCTGATATCCCGCGGCCCATTCCCTCGGAATGGTATTACCAGCATCTGCACAACATCTATTTCCACTTCGCAGCAGAGCGTGGACTCCCCGCCCTGGCTGCACTGCTCTGGGTCTTCGGACAATCACTGCTGGATTTTTCGCGCGCTCTGCGGCGCCTACAATCCGGTTCAGAGGCTCGCTGGATCCTGCATGGCGCGATCGCGGCGATCATCGCGATACTGGTGTCGGGATGGGGCGAGGTCAACGTGGGCCACAGCCAGGTGCTGGAGATGTTTTTGGCCGTGATCGCCTGTGGGTATATCGCTGTAGACGTTTCGCGCTCAGACTTGCAGAAGGCGGGCCGATGAGAAATGCGTGGAGTATCTGCCGTTTCGCATCGCAGGCCGCGATTTCGTAGTCGATGCGTCGCGCGTGCGTGCGATGATGCCTTTCAAGGGGACTGAAGATCGCCACGCTGTTCCCGTGATTGACTTGAGGAAAAGGCTGGGCCTCCCCCCGATCTTCTACGGCCGGCGACCGATTCTGGTGGTGTTGGACTTAGCCAGTTTCGCAGTGGACTATGTCTCAGACGTGATCAGCGCTTCTTCCAAGGATTGTCGCCGCGGAAAGCTGCACGCCGGAGGCCGCCCCAAGTGGGTCTTGGATGCGGATTCACTAACGACGAACCGCCCTAGCTCTTAATCCCCTCGAAAGCTTGCTCGATCTCGTGTTTCGCATCCGGAGTAATCACGGTCAACGGCAGGCGCGTCGGACCGCCATAGTAGCCCTTCAGATCCATCGCGTATTTCAATCCGGGGATTCCGTAGGTTGTCGCGCACAGCCGTGAGGCGCAGACGATACGATTCTGCCAGTCCATGGCTGCCTCGGGTTCGCGCGTGCGGTGAGCTTCGTAGATACTGATGCAGGCGTACGGCACCGCATTGGCGAGCGCCAATATCGCTCCCGGGCATCCGGCCGCCAGCGATTCCGCCAGTACGGTCGACGATCCCGTCAAAACATTGAACCCGGCTTTCGCCGCCGCGATGAATTTTTTCGTGCCTTCGAGATTTCCCGAGCTGTCCTTCATTCCTACGATGTTCGGATGCTCGGATAGCGTGGCGACCGCGTCGGGCGTGAGCTCGATCCCTGTAACCTGCGGAAAGTGATACAGCAGGATCGGAATCTTAGCCTGATCGGCCACCGCGCGGAAGAATAAAATCTGAGTTTCCATGCGGCTCATCATGGCTCGATAATAATGCGGCGCCAGCACCAGCGCGGCTTTGTAGCCCAGCTCCGCGGCGCGATTCGTCAACCGTACGGACTCGCGCACGCTCTCCGCGCCCGCGCCGGCGATCAGGATTTTATCGGATGCCGCATGCTTCGCTGTCCACTCCCACACCTGGAGTTTCTCTTCCGTGCTGAGGTAGGGAGTTTCGCCCGTCGACCCGGTCACTAGATATCCCGCCAGACCGGTGCGATTCCACTTCTCGATGTTGTGCTGGACTTTGACCTTATAGAGGTCACTGTTGTGATCGAAGGGGGTCGTAATGGCGGGGAAAATGCCTTGGAGCTTCATACAAAAGCAGAGTAGGCAGGCTTGAGCCCGCCTACCCCTGACTCAGAATACTAGCCCTTCAAAACAATAGCCAGTGCATAGATGGTCAGCGTCTCGATGAACACCAGACCAAGGATGAGTGCAAACCGGATTCCGCCGGCCGCTCCTGGGTTCCGCGCAATTGCTTCCGCGGCTCCGGCGACCGCCTTGCCCTGTCCGATTCCACACAGGCCGCCGGCAATGCCCAAACCGATCATGCCGCCGAGGAACTTGATTTCTCCGGGCGCAATGCCCGACGTGCCGGGAGCCTGCGCAAACATCGGGCAGGCAACCAACAGAAATAGAGCTGCGAGGAGCAGCGTCTTCTTGCTAACCATTCGTGTGTACCTTCTCTTTCGTATTAAATTGCGCCGAGGAGGTGGTTCCGGGCTGTCCTGGGGGATCAGTGGCTCACACTCGGCGCGATGATGCCATTAGGTTCAATGATCGATTTAAAAATGTTTAGTGCTCGTGCGACGTAGCCATGCTCACGTAGATCATCGTGAGCAAAGAAAAAACGTACGCTTGCAGGAACGCCACAAAGACGTGCAAGCCCATAAATATCACCGGGACCACCAGCTTGGTGAGACTGATAAAGACCGTCGTGATCTGCTCGCCTGCGAACATGTTGCCGTACAGACGAACGGTGAGCGAAAGCATGCGCGCGAAGTGTCCGATAATTTCGATAAAAATCATGAGCGGCGCCAACCATATCACTGGACCGAGAAAGTGCTTCATGTACTGCACCGGTCCCAGCTCACGCACTCCCATCACGTGGTAGTAAACCCACGTGGAGATTGCGAGCCCGGCGGGCACAAACACCGCCATGGTGGGCGATTCGAAGATTGGGATAATCCCGATCAGGTTCATGGCCGCGATAAATACAAACAGGGTCCCGAAGAATGCGGAGTACTTTTCGGGGTGCTCAATCCCAACTTCGGAAGCCTGGGTTTTGAGGAAGCCATAGAGCAGCTCGAAAATGTGTTGAAGCTTTCCGGGCTTGTCGGCCGAAAGACTCGACCGCACCACGGCGGCGAGAACCATCAGGATCGCCACCACCAGCAGCTCCATCACAATCCAGTTTTCCCACGGCCGCGCCGGGTTTGCGGCCTGAATATTGAACAGACCCAGGATCGCGTTGGCCACACCGGCCAGGTAGTCGTTAAACAGGGCCGTCAGCCACAGTTCATGTTCTGGCATACAGAATTAACTCGTAGAGAATTTCGAGGATCACCGCCGCGAATGCCGCTAAAAGTCCCACCAACACGGCCACTGGCGTGATTCCAAGAATCCTCACTATAACATAGACAGCCACGCCTACGATCGCATAGCGGAGTGCGATGAGCGCTCCCCAACCGCGCGCTTTTGGAGCGGAGTCGCCCATCACATGAGCCAAGCCGCACAGGAGCTCGAGATTGACGTACGAGATACCAGCCCCTGCCAGGAATCCGGCAGCGGCGTCTCGCCCGCGTACGAAGAACATGGCCGCCGTTCCGACCAGACCAACCGCCACTGTCAACCATTTGACTCGGGTAAGCGCGCGATCGTAGAAGTCAGCGCTCATTGCGCATCACGGCCCAAAATTCGGATCAACTGGACGATTCCTGAGACCACCCCGAGAATCAGGAAAACAAACCGCAAGGACATGGTAGAGAACAGGTAGTCCAGGCCGTAACCGATCAGGTAGCCCGCCAACGCGCTGGCCGGCATCAGCATGATGACAGGAGAATAGCGGGCCATCAGGCGAAAAAAATCGTTGTTGCCTGACGTGTTGGTGGAATTGTTGCTGGAATTCTCCGGCTTCTTGCTCACTGCTTAGATTGTAGAATCTCGCGGGCGCGTTGAGCTGTTTCGTTTACCAGGAAGCCCATCTTAGGATGGGATGGCTCGAAATCGACAGGCAGACCGTTCTCGCGCAGAGTTTCGCTGGTGGTGGGCCCGACAGACGCGACGACCATGCGGCGAAGGGCCGTGCGAACCTGGTCTTCGACGCTCTCCTCGGCGGCGATCCGCAACAGGTGCGGAATCTGGATGGACGTGGTGAACATGGCGACATCGAATTGTCCCGCCGCCAGCCGCCGCACGGCTTCCCGCAGAGGACCGATGTCCTCCGGAAGGTCCCACTGATATACCGGGACAGTGGTGACCTGCGCTCCACGGGCTCGCAGGCCCTCCAGCAGCTCCGGGCTCGAACGTCCATACTCCTGGACAGCGATCTTCCGCTCGGGACGAGCTTCCGTGGCGGCCAGGATCTCGCGCCAAGTGTTCGGCTCAGGCACGCTGACCGCTACCGGTACATCCCATTCGCGCATCACGGCCATGGGCTTCGATCCCCGGACGACGACCGCGAGCTTGCGCAGCGCGTCTGCGAAAGATCCAGCCGGGTAACGCGTTTCGAGGATTTGATTCAGCAGGCGCGACCCCACGCCGGTGAGCAGGATCATCATGTCGAACTCGCCGGCAAACAAGCGGGTGGCGAACGCGAATGCTTCGGGATTGTCTTGCAGGGGAATTTCGCGCATGGACGGAGCGACAAAAGGTTCGCCGCCCCGTGCGCGGATCAGTTTCTCGATCTCGGCGGAACGCCGGCTTTCGAGGGATAAGACACGTAGCCCGTCAAACTGCATTCCGGGCTCTTCCTTCGCGCTAATTGGCCGGCGCCGTCAACGGAGCAGTGCTGCCGCGGTGGCAAGTGAAACAGGTGACGTGCGTCTTGCCGTCCGGGAACTTCGCGTTGATATCGTTAACCATGGAGAGCATCATGCGGGCGACGTTCTTCGGCGGCTTGGAGTCGTCGTCGAACTGGCCGGGACCGACGTGGCAGTATGTGCAGCCACCTTTGTCGGCAAGCCCGAGCGAGGTCACGAACACGTCCATCATGGGACGGCCTACCGTGGTCCAGTTGTCCTGGGTGAATATTTTGAGGTTCTTCGGCGGAGCCTTAGGAGCTTTACCGCCACCACCCTTGCCACCCTTGTCTTGGGCAAACATAACGAAACCAGCGAGAGCGGCAACAGCGACCATCAGGAGGATTTTGCGCATGGGGCTATTATACTCAGTCCCCGGCGCAAAGCAAACTTTGACTTCGAAAATCGGAATTATGCACTTGACATCCCCGACGTGTCGGCGCTTAGGTTGAAGACGACAGGCCGGAGAATCTAGCAGGGGTGGTTCAAACGCAGCCGGTGCTAAGCATGCAAGCAACGGCGAGCGCGAGGGCATAAGTCGGTATTACCAGGAACGCCGCGAATAGCGCGATCAAGACCAGTCGCCGGAAGCGGGTTCCCAGCCAATCAGACGGATCGTCCATATTCCCCTAGTCGCTACCGCTTCGGCTTACGTTTCGGCTTCGCCTTGAACACCGGCAGCTTTGGTTCGAGGAAAACAGGATAACCCGAAAGCCCTCGTAAGTCCAGGGTTACCCCTAGTTGGGGGGGATTCCCCTGTCCATCTCTATGAGGATCTTTGGCAGCTCCTACAGTTGTTCTTTGGACAGCTTCTTGATCTCGCCTTGAAGGTTCTCGTCGAAGTCCCCGTCGTCCATTTTTCGCAAGAAGTCTTGAGGGGATTTGTAATCGTCGCTTGACACGTCGCGCTCGTTTTCTACCAATTAGAAAGCGGCGGAGCTAGCTAAACGCGACTTCTGGACTGGTACATCAACGACAACACCCGGAGAGTTCAAACTGAAAACCGAGCGGGTATGTCACGTGCATAATTCCGACGTTCATTATCGCCCGAAGTAGGCGGCGTTCTTCTGCGCGAAGTCGGACCATTTTTCCGGCAGATCGTCCAGCGCGAAAATCGCTGAGACCGGACACACTGGAACACAAGCGCCGCAGTCGATACACTCCACCGGATCGATATAGATCAGCTCTTCGGTGGCAAACTTCGGGTCGTCTTTTTTCGGGTGGATGCAATCCACCGGACAGGCGTCCACGCACGCCGCATCTTTGGTGCCGATGCACGGTTCTGCAATTACATAAGCCATAGAGAGGGTCGATTACCTAACAATTTCCGAGGGAACTCCATAAATACCATAGCCCGCCGCACCAGTGCAATTTTCTGGTAGGGACGGGCAGATTCGAACTGCCGACCTGTCGCTTAGGAGGCGACCGCTCTATCCATCTGAGCTACGTCCCCATCTCCTTCTACTCCCGTAACGCGCCGAGTCTGCCTTGATTGTAGCAGGGCTACGAGGCTTCAATCCCAGCGCTTTATGCCCTTCCGGGCGATGTCGCGCCGGTAGTGCATCCCGTCAAAATGAATCTTCTCTATAGCGGCGTAGACGTTGGCAGCTGCCGCAGCGAGATCAGGGCCCGACGCGGTCACGCCCAGCACACGGCCTCCCGCGGTCTCGAGCCCCTTCGCCCCGGTCTTGGTGCCCGCCTGGAACACCTGAACTTGTCCATGTGTGCCGCATCTCTCGATGCCAGTGATAACGTCTCCCGTTCGGAGCTGCCCTGGATAACCCGCCGCGGCCAGCACCACGCATACCGAAGGCTGGCGTCTCCAACGCAGCGAGACGCCCGCAAGATTTCCAGTCGCCGAGGCCATCAGTACTTCGCCAAACGGTGAGTCGAGACGATGCATTAACGGCTGTGTTTCAGGATCGCCCAAGCGAACATTGAATTCGAGCACCTTCGGCCCGTCCTCGGTCATCATCAATCCGGCATAGAGGAACCCGGTGAAGCGGGTCGCGTCGACCACAGGTCGGATTACGGTGTCCATGACATGCCGCGCGTCGGCTTCCGATAGAATGCGTCCGTCGCAATACGCGCCCATACCGCCGGTGTTGGGACCCTTATCGTGGTCTCCCACCGCTTTGTGATCTTGCGTAGCTTCGAGCGGAACAATGTTCTTTCCATCGCTGAGCGCGATAAAACTGACTTCTTCGCCTTGCAGAAATTCTTCGATCACCAGGCGCGGGCCGAGCGAGCGAACCGCGGCTTCCGCTTCAGCGCGGTCTTTCGCAATGATCACGCCTTTGCCTGCGGCGAGGCCGTCGGCTTTGACCACTATCGGAGTGCTGAATTCGGCCAGCGCCGAAATGCCTGCTTCGACGGATTCCACGCGGACGAAGCGTGCGGTGGGAATCCGCAGCCGCTGCATGAACTCTTTGGAGTAGATCTTGCTTCCTTCCAGTTGCGCTGCGTCGCGCGCTGGCCCCACGATTTTCCGCTTCGCGGCGCGGAATTCGTCAACCACGCCGGCCACTAAGGGAACTTCGGGTCCGACGACAGTGAGATCGGGATCGACAGACTTCGCCGCACCCAGGTAATTCGTTGTCGCCAGAATCTGACCGAGAGCCGCGATCCCAGGATTGCCAGGTGCGCCGTAGATCTGATGACCTTCTTGTGCCAGGCGCCAGGCGATCGCGTGTTCGCGGCCGCCGCTGCCGATGATGAGAATCTTCACGGGGAGAACTGCCAGTTTACCGCGGCAAGTTAGAATGTAGCTAACGTTGTCGCGAACATGGCCAAGCCTTATCAGGTGATCGTAGTGGGAGCCGGACACGCCGGCTGTGAAGCGGCGCGCGCCTGCGCACGGCTGGGCTTGCGCACCGCGATGATTACGATGAATCTCGACCTCATTGCACAGATGTCGTGCAATCCGGCGGTCGGCGGCATTGCCAAGGGGCATCTGGTGCGCGAGATCGACGCTCTGGGCGGCGTCATGGGCGAGATCACCGATGCGGTCGGCATTCAGTTCCGCCTTTTGAATACGAGCCGCGGACCGGCCGTGTGGTCGCCACGCGCTCAGTGCGACAAGAAACAATATCGACTCAAAATGCGCGAGGTGCTCGAGGCGGAGCCGAATCTCCGGATCATCCAGGCCGAGGTGGCTAGCCTGGTGATGACGGAGGGCAGGCCGGCGCGCATCACTGGGGTCGAGTTGCGCGATGGTAGGGTGCTGCAAGCGGAAGCCGTGGTGATTACCACAGGAACATTTCTCAACGGGCTGGCGCATGTCGGCGAACAGACATATAGTTGCGGACGCAGCGGTGAGGCGCCCTCGAATCTGCTCGGTGATCAGCTTCGTTCACTCGGGCTGGAGTGGAAACGCTTGAAGACCGGAACTCCGCCGCGCCTGGACGGGCGGACCATAGATTGGTCCCGCTTTGAACCCCAGCATGGCGATCCCGAGCCCACGCCCTTTTCGTTTATTACTACAAAGATAGTACGCGAGCAGGTTCCGTGCCATATCGCGTACACAACAGACGAAACCCATTCGATTCTTAGAGATAGTATCCAAAGATCGCCGCTTTACAGCGGTCAGATCGAGGGCATTGGTCCGCGATATTGTCCCTCGATCGAGGACAAGATCGTAAAGTTCCCGGATAAGACCCGGCACCAGCTGTTCCTGGAACCCGAGGGCTTGGATACATACGAGATTTATGTTAACGGCATGTCCACGAGCATGCCCATTGACGTTCAAACCAGGATGCTGGCTTCAGTGCCGGGGCTCGATGATGCCGAAATGATTCGGCCCGGGTACGCCATCGAGTACGATGCAATCGATCCGCGGGAATTGAAGCACACTCTTGAGCTCAAGAACATTGAAGGCCTTTTTCTCGCTGGACAGATCAATGGGACGTCGGGTTACGAAGAGGCCGCCTGCCAGGGCCTAATTGCGGGTTTGAATGCGGCCAGCCGGGTCGGCGGGGCTGATCCGGTGATCGTTGAGCGAACCGAAGGGTACATCGGCATACTGGTCAGCGACCTGATTACCAAAGGCGCCGATGAACCATATCGCATGTTCACCTCGCGCGCAGAGTTTCGGTTGCATCTGCGGATCGACAACGCCGATGAGCGGCTTACGCCGATCGGGCGCCGCGCTGGGTTAGTTACTGACGAGCGCTGGGAGCTGTATGCGAGGAAGCAAAGTCAAAAGCGACAGTTGCGGGATTTCTTCGAATCCCATCCCGCGCTAACGGAATGGCTGCGGCGGCCCGACAACCGAATAACTGATGTTGCCGGCCTTCCGGATGACGAGTGGGTCCACGGTGTGCTTCAGACACTGGAGACCGAGTTCAAGTACGCGGGATATATTGCCCAACAACAGAAGCTGGTCGCGCGGCTTCGAGACGCGGAGTCGCGGCGGATTCCCCCTCAGTTCTCCTATCTCGGCGTGCCCGGCCTTTCGAACGAGGCATCAGAGAAGTTGGGACGAGTTCGCCCGGAAACTTTAGGCCAAGCAGGCCGAATTCCCGGAATTACGCCGGCCGCCATCGCTGTTCTCGACGTTTATCTAAGCCTTCAGCAGTAGGCGATACACACAATGTTCCGCGAGCTATTGGCGCGCGAATTTGCACCATACGGCTCGCTTACATCTACACAACTCGATCTGTTGGAAGCGCACTACGATCTGCTTGTCCAATGGAATGCTCGGCTCAACCTCACGCGAATCGAATCGGTCGAGGAGTCTGTCCGGCTGCACTACTGCGAATCCTTGTTTGTAGGGACCAAGCTCCCCGCTGGACGGCTCCGCATCGTCGACGTTGGCTCAGGCGCCGGATTCCCGGGAATTCCCATCGCCATTCTACGTCCGGAATGCACGGTTACGCTGGTGGAATCCCATCAGCGAAAGGCAGTATTTCTGCGCGAAGCGACTCGAAATGTGAAGAGTGTTTCGGTAGTCACAGACCGGGCAGAAAATTTGAAGACAGAGTTTGACTGGCTAGTTTCCAGGGCTGTGTCTCCGGATGAAGTCGTCAAACTTAACCTAGCAAATAGCTTAGCTCTTTTGGTTGGTGGAGAAGAAATCCCGGGCTTCGATAGACGGGAGTTGGTCCCCTGGGGAACCAACCGATATCTAGTGTTCCACGTGAAACATGCATGGTAAGATGCTCAACACGTGGCCAAGATAATCGCCATTACCAATCAAAAGGGCGGGGTTGGCAAAACTACCACCGCCGTAAACCTCGCAGCTTCGTTAGCTGCCAACGACTTACATATCCTCTTGATCGATTGCGATCCCCAAGGCAACTCCACCAGCGGATTGGGGATCGAAAAAACCCCGGAGATCAAGACGCTCTACGATGCATTATTGAGCGGAGTGGATATCTCACAGGCAATTCGGCCGACCGATTGCGATGGTCTGGACCTGGTCCCGGCCGACAAGAATCTCGTAGCCGCTAATCTGGACCTGGTGGATCTTCCCGACCGCGAGTATCGGCTTCACCGGACCGTCCAGCCGATCCGGGACCGCTATGACTATATCCTTCTTGATTGCCCACCCGCCTTGGATTTATTGACGTTGAACGCTTTGGTGGCTGCCGATTCTGTCCTGATTCCGATCCAATGCGAGTTCTTCGCGCTGGAAGGGATCTCGCAGCTGATGGATACGGTGGATCGTGTGAGAGATTCTTTTTCCCGTCCCCTCAAGATCGAAGGCATCCTGCTGACCATGTACGACGAGCGGACAAATCTAGCACGCCAAGTGGCGGAAGATCTGAGAGAATTCTTTAGCGATCAAGTACTTACGACTGTAATCCCGCGCAGTATCCGGCTTGCGGAAGCCCCCAGCTACGGCAAACCGATTCTAATGTACGACCCCCGTTCACGGGGAGCTGAGAGTTATATCAAACTTGCCAAGGAGATTCTGGCGAATGAACAGCGCCAACGACAAACCACGCAAAGCGCTGGGTAAGGGCCTTTCCGCTCTCCTACCGGGACGTGGGCAACCTACAACGCCCGCAGTCGCCGCAGAACCTGCTGAGATCGCGCCCGCGGCAGCAAAGCCGGGCACTCTGCCGCTCGGGCTGATCCAGCCGAATCCCATGCAGCCGCGCACATTCTTCAATTCGGATGGGCTGGAAGAGTTGGCCGCTTCCATACGGGCAAACGGGATCATTCAACCGCTGATCGTTCGGCGTGTTGGCGATAGCTACCAGATTGTGGCCGGCGAACGGCGCTGGCGCGCCGCGAGGATCGCTGAGCTGGAAGAAGTCCCCGTCGTAATTCAAGATGTTGCCGATCGCTCCATGCTGGAGCTCGCCCTAATCGAAAACATCCAGCGCGAGGACTTGAATCCGATCGAAACTGCGCACGCTTTCGAGCGGCTGGGCCGGGATTTGGGGCTTTCTCAGGAAGAAATCGGCCGCCGCACCGGCAAGGACCGGACGTCCATCGCCAATGTCGTCCGCCTGCTGAAACTACCGAAGGAAGTTCAGCTTCTCGTGGCGGAACGGCGCCTTTCGATGGGGCATGCTCGGGCCATTCTCGGCTTGCCGACAGCCGATGAGCAGATTCAAATTGCGGAAAAGACTGTCGCGCTTGGACTTTCGGTGCGTCAGGTGGAAGCTCAAGTCCAGGAAATGACGTCCGATCGGGGAAAGCCCGCGCCCGGCTCCCGTAAAGACTCCGTGCAGGATCCGAACGTGCGAGCGGCAGCGGACGAACTCGAGCGCGCATTGGGAACCCGAGTCCGAATTATCGAGCTGAGCGAACAACGAGGCAGGATCGAAATCGAATACTACTCGCAGGCAGATTTAGATCGGCTCTATCAGCACATCGTTGGCGAGAAGTAGGTGGTGCCGGCGGCTGGATTCGAACCAGCTACCTACGGATTATGAGACCGTCGCTCTAACCAACTGAGCTACGCCGGCGCTGCTTACCAGCGTAGGATCGCCGCTGGAAGCTGTCAAGTTTAGACTACAATTTCTCTAGTGCCTGTTCTGGCTGTCCAATTCTCCAACGTTTCCAAGAGCTACTCGATCTACGCGGCGCCCCGCGATCGATTAAAGGAGCTGGCGACCTTTCAAACGCGCCGGTTCCACACCGAATTCTGGGCCTTGCGAGATGTGAGTTTCGACGTTCGTCGCGGAGAAACCTTTTGCGTTGTCGGCGAAAACGGCTCGGGCAAAAGCACGCTCCTCCAGATCTGTGCCGGAATTCTCGCACCCACTACCGGCACTGCCGTGTCGCATGGGCGAGTCGCCGCGCTACTCGAGCTGGGTTCGGGATTCAATCCGGAATTCTCAGGCCGCGATAACGTGTACTTGAATGGAGCGATCCTGGGCCTCTCGACCAAAGAGATGGATCGCCGTTTCCCAGAGATTGAAGCCTTCGCCGAGATCGGAGACTTTATCAATCAACCGGTCAAGACGTATTCGAGCGGCATGGTAATCCGCCTGGCGTTCGCAGTTTCGATCCACGTCGATCCGGAAATCCTTTTGGTGGATGAGGCGCTCGCCGTGGGTGACGTGTATTTCCGACAGCGATGCATGCGAAAGGTGCACGAGCTACGGCAGCGCGGAATCACGATCCTGTTTGTTTCGCACTCCACGGGCGATGTGAAGGCGCTCGGCGATCGAGCCATGTGGCTGGAGAAGGGTGTTGTCAAAGCACTCGGAAAGACCGACCTGGTTGTCGCCCAATACCTCGGAGCGATGGCCGAGAAGGACAGGGTCTATCAGACGCATGAGTTTCCTTTGGAAGAAGCACGGAAATTACCGGCTCCGGAGGAAATTGTCGAGGAAATTCCGAACATCGATCACCGCTTTGGCGACGGCAAGGCGGAAGTCATTGGCATTGCTGTTCTAGACGCAGACGGCTCGCGAGTCACCTCGCTCCAGCCACATTCTACAATTGTAGTAAGAATCAGCGTGCGGGCGAAAGAAAATCTCGACCGCCCCATTGTCGGTTTCATGTTCCGCAATCATCTCGGAGTCGATTTCGCCGGCACTAACACCGCTCGGGAACGTCAGGATCTCCCCCCCATGCTGGCGGGCGACATTTGCACCGTCGACTTCTACCTGGATCTGCCGGCGTTGTACGCGTCTTCGTTTTCTTTCTCGCCCGCGATTGCGAATGGATCGCTCGAACACTACTCCATGTGCGACTGGATTGATAACGCAGTCGTGTTGCAGATGGAGAAATCGGACCAGCCCATGTATGGGCAGTTTCATCTGGACTGCCGCGTCAAAGTGAACACTAAGGTGGGCAGCGGAGTCGTAACGCCGTGAGTGAGTTTACGGGAGAACGCGTCATTCCCGGCCAGGTCAACGATGATCTGTGGTCGGAACACGTGGCTCGCTACGCATTCGCAGCGCGCTTTGCGCAGGGGCGGCGCGTACTCGACCTCGGTTGCGGCGCGGGCTACGGAACCGCCGACCTAGCCCGGGTGGCATCCTCGGCCGTGGGCGTCGATCTTGCGCCCGAAGCCATCGCCTATGCCGTTCGCAATTTCGCGTCGGCGCAATTCTTGCAATGCTCAGCGAGTGCCGTACCTTTCCCTCCAGCCTCATTCGATCTCGTGACTGCCTTCGAAGTGATCGAACATCTTCGCGACTGGCGGGACCTGCTGGCTGAAGCTCACCGTGTGCTGGACCCGAACGGCCTGCTGATCGTATCCACGCCAAATAAGCGTTACTACGCGGAATCACGAGCCCAGTCGGGCCCCAATCCGTTTCACGAGCACGAATTCGAATTCCGCGAGTTTAGGACCGCTCTGGGCGAATTCTTTCCGCATGTACAAATCCTGTTTCAAGACCGCGTCGAAGCGTTTGCATTTTACGACGGAACTATTTACGAAGAAAACCAGGCGCCCTGTGCCGACGCTGACCTCGCTCGGCCGTCGGGCGATCCGGAAACCGCGAATTTTTTCGTTGGTTTTTGTTCCTGTGCTCCCCTTCCGCAGCTTCCCGGCTTTCTCTACGCTCCTCGCGCAGCCAATCTCCTGCGGGAACGCGAGGAACACATCCGGCTGCTGGAACGTGAGCTCGCGCAGCTCCGCACTTGGCTCGACCAGACCACCGCAGATCGCAATGAGCTTCTGACTGCCCATTCCAATCTGCAAAAACAATTCGAATCCGAGCAAGCGCACGCCTCTCGGATCATCGTCGATCTGAACGAAGAGAACCGGCGCAAGACGCAGTGGGCGCTCGACACTGAGCAACGTCTGACGGCGGAGGTCGAACAACGCGCCCGCCAGCTCGCGGAGGCCGTCCGCCTGCTAGACAGTGCGGAAGCCACGGTAGTCGAGCGTACCGACTGGGCGCGGCGCCTGGATGCGCAGCTTCAGCAGACGGCGGCGCAACTCGCGATGGTCCGCCAATCCCGATGGTTGAAACTGGGCCGCCAGTTAGGGCTGGGACCGCGAG
>JAOAPR010000242.1 GCA_025463005.1 Bryobacterales bacterium
GGGATCATGGGGACCTTACCCTTACCCTGAAGGTCGATCAGGAGCTCGCCGTTCCCCATCGTGATGGTGAAAACGGTCCTTGCAGCGCGGGTGTCGGCGGCCGTGGCGGAGCCGACTTCATACACCCCCACGTACTGCGCCAGTATCGCCGGGGCCACCGTGACCTGCTTCTCTTCGGTGGTCCTCCCGACCAGGTGCGGGCGATCCTTCTCGTTTTCGGCGCACACGTATTCGAGCAGCTCGGTGTCGGGCGCCAGCGCGCCTCCCGCGGATACCGTCCACGGCTTCGCGTACGCCTTAGGATCGTCGAGCGTGACCTGCAAATCCAAGTGTCCGAAATCGCGGCGCCGGTAACGTTCGGTCATGCGCAGAGCTTCGGTGTGGCCGTGACCGGCGAAATCGAGCCACGTGCGGTCGTTGAACCCGGCGCTGTCCACCACCAGCGTCTCGCCTTCCCAATGGCCGACAGAATATCCCATCCAGTTGGGATTTGGATCCTGCGGAAGCTGGCGCCCGTCGAGGAAAATCTGGCGATACGCGAGATCTTCATACAAAATCACCATGAGTCGCGGAGTTTGGACGATCTTCGCCAGACCGGCGCGGGTGATGTGGCGGGGGCCGCCGGGCAAGCAACCGGTGATCTCGGGGTCGTCTTTCCCGAATTCCTCGAGACGCCGGCGCGAGAGTGCAGCCACCCAGGGCTGGACGTCGGCGGGGGGGGAGATCGCCGGTGATGTTCGCGCCGACGCCGATTTCCACTCCCAGCCGCCACAGACCGGATAGATCGGGCTTGCCATCGGACCCTTTAGGAACCGGTGCGGACAGGTTCGGCTTGCCATCGGCGGTGCGCGGGATCCCGGAGGTGGGACGGTCCAGCCATTGCGCCGCGAGCGGCGTAGCGGCAACGTACAGGGCAAGCAAAGCAATCACGAGGCTTGGCACGGGATTCCTCCCAAGTCATGATGGCACTATTATTTAGGTGATGGGGAGAGGATGGCGATTCTCGAAACCCATCTGGCCGCAGTACCATCAAAAGAGGAGAGGCGCTTAAGGGCTATGAAGAAATCACTGTTGCTTTCGTTTTTGTCCCTGTGTCTGGTGCTGGGTACGCTCGGCGCGCAGACCACGCTAACCAACTCGGATCTCGTAAAGCTCAGTAGGGCGGGGATGAGCGACGATTTCATGCTGAACCTGATCGATACGCAGGGCTCGCGTCTGTCGAGCGATCCATCGGCCCTGGTCGCGCTGAAGAACGAAGGCGTCAACGAGCGGATTATTTCGGCCGTCGTCAGGAAATCACCCTCACGCGAGCCGTTGAATTCGGATTCGGTGTTGAGGTTAGTGCAGGCCGGATTTAGCGACGGGTTTATCATCAATCTGCTGAACGCGCAGCCGGTTAAGTTCACGGTGGACGCGAGGCGGATCGTGGATTTGAAAGAAGCAGGCGTTAGCGAGAGGATTCTGTCGATGATGGTCCAGCAGGGCGGCGTGCGGGAACTGCCCAGCGGCAGCCAGATCAGCATCCGGCTGATCGATCCGGTGGATTCGGATAGGAACAAAGAAGGCGATGAGTTCCGAGCCAGCCTGGAAGATCCCATCACGGTGGGCAATGACGTGGTCGTACCGAAAGGCGCGGACGCGAAGGTACGGCTGGTTAACGAACAGGAATCCGGCAAGTTCTCGGGCAAGGCAGGGCTGACCGTGCAACTAATTTCGATAAGTGTCAACGGTAAGACCGTGCCGGTGAACTCTTCCGACGTATCCGAGTACAGCGGGTCGCGCGGGGCACGTACGGCCAAATCGGCCGCGGCAGTGGGCGCAGTCGGGGCCATTATCGGAGCGATTGCGGGCGGCGGCAAGGGTGCAGCTATCGGCGCAGGCGCGGGCGCGGCGGCGGGCGCCGGAGCGCAGACGGTCATGAAGGGTCAGCAAGTGCGGATTCCGTCAGAGACGGTCCTGACATTCACCACCCAGAAGCCCGTGGAGTTGCCCTACTAAAAAAAGGCGGCAGGTCTGGAGACCCGCCCTACTTACTTTTTCACGCTGAGAGTGACGTCGCCATCGATATAGGCGATGTATTCGGTCCCGGCGGCGGCGACAAGATCCTTGTTCTTGGGCTTCACGTTGGTCTCAACGGAACGCTCATTCTTGCCATCGGAAGTGCGGCCTGATTGCGCGCGAATCCGGCATTTCTGGCCGTCGACCGCGTCCACGGTCAACAGGCGCAGCGTCATCTTGGAGCCCCCGAAAAGTTTTCGGCCCGTCTGCGCGATTGTTCCGCTGACCGCGGCTCCCTTGGCGATTACCACAACATCGCCGACGCGAACATCTTTCGCCACGGTAAAACGAAGCGGGCGGCCTTCCTCCGCGTTCTGCGGAATATCTTCCGCTAAGGAAAGAGAGAAGGCCAGGCCGTCGCTCAGCGTGAGTGCTACTTCGGAGCGAGGAGCGGGGACGGCGGCCGGAGCAGGCGCGGTCTCGGCCGGTGCGGGCGCCGGTGTAGAGGTTGAGGGCAGGGAAACTGCCGTAGCCGCGGCTGGAGATGCCGAAGGCGACGCTGCTGGCCTGGGAGGCGCCGCTTTCGGATTGCGCATCGCCTCGATCACGGCTTCCGGAACGCCGCCCTTGGAGAGCCGTATCACTTCCGGCGCCGACATATTGAAAGCGGTTTTCGAGTTGCGGATCTGGCTCAGGATGATCGCGGGCGCGACTTTCGCGTCGACCATCTGGATGATGTTGTCGTTGTTGAGCGGTTGATCGGCAGGCGTGCCCGGAGGCGGCGTGGCAGCGGGTTGCACCGACTGAACTACAGCCTGGGTGAAGCTCTGTACTGCGTTCTGCACGTTGTTTTGTATGGCCGTCTCCAGTGCGGTGGGCGGAGGCGCCGGCTTGGGCGTTCGATGCGTCCACCACCAAGCGCCGCCGCCCACAATCACGACCACAGCGGCCGCCGCGCCGATCCCGGTCATCAGCGGAAGGGAGGATTTTTTGGGCGCAGGCCACGGCTCCATGCCGGCGCGAGTCCGGTACAGCATGCCGGAGTCGGATTCGTGCTTCAGCGCGCCCAGAGCGACCTGCACTTCCTTCATCGACTGGAAGCGCTGATCGGGATGCTTGCGGAGGCAGCGGTGGATCACCTGTTCCAATTGCGGCGGTGTATCCGGCGCGACCTCCGGAATGGGCCGGGCTTCATCGCGCAGGATCGCCGAGAGCGTGGAGAGAGCCGAATCGCCAGAAAACGCGCGCGTTCCGGTGACCATTTCGTACAGCACCACCGCGAAAGAGAAGATATCGGACCGCACGTCGACGCGCTTACCCTGGGCCTGCTCCGGCGACATGTAGCTGACCGTGCCGATGATGGAGCCTTCGACCGTAAGCGGCGCTTCGGCGATGGTACGCGTGGCATCGCTATCGCCCGGGCTGCCGGTCTGGCTCAAGGGACTGCGGTCGGTTAGCTTCGCCAGTCCGAAATCCAGAACTTTTACCAGTCCGGTCTCGGTGACCATCACGTTGCCAGGCTTAAGATCGCGGTGGATGATCCCCGCGGAGTGGGCGACCTGCAAAGCGTCCGTCATCTGGACCGCATACTTGAGCACCTGCGGAACGCGCAGCCCGCCCTTGGGGATCAGATCGATGAGTGTTTTGCCCTGCACGTACTCCATCACCATGAATTCGGCGTCACCGTCCGAAATGATGTCGTGAATCGTGATGATGTTGGGATGGTTCAGCGCGGAAGCGGCCTGTGCTTCCTGGATGAATCGGCGGCGGCGCTCGGGATCGCCCGCGCTGGCGCTGGTGAGGACTTTGACGGCGACAAACCGGTTCAGCCGGGTGTCCTGGGCTTTCCAGATCTCGCCCATGCCTCCCGCGCCGAGCTTTTCCAAAAACTGATAGTGGTGGATAGTTCTCCCGACCACAGGAACCTCCGGGAATTATCTAGTGTGTCACATTTGCGGCTGGAAGGGTGATGCTCGGGACGCCTAAGCAGGCGGCTTAAAGAACCACAACGTAAAATATTGGTGGCCCGCGCCAAAACTGTAGCGGTGCTCAAACCCGCAGCCCTGAGCCATCTCGGTCGCCTGCTCCTGAGTGAACGAAACGCCGTGCCAGGTGTCGTCGGGCGAGCTGTCCTCAGACGGAACTCCTTGTACCTGGAACTTGAAGAGCGCTCCCGGACGCAGCAGCCTATGGACCTCGCGGACGTAGGTATCGATCACCTCGCGGCTGGGAATGTGCTGGAAAACGTGCGAGGAGTAGGCGAAATCGAAAACCAGCGGAGGCACCACGGCCAGATCGCATCCGTTGTTTTGGTAAAACGTGACGTTCGGACGATCCTGAAGCGCAGCCCGCGCTCTGGCGATCATCTCACCACTCACATCGACCGCGTGAATCTCTCCAAAGATTTTGGAAAGCGCGCGTGTGAGCCGGCCCGCGCCGCACCCGATCTCGAGAACACGCATGCGGGCAGGATCCATGCCCTGATAGATGTTGATGGTATCGGTCAGAACCTCTTCGGCGACGGCGTGTTCGCCGGAAGCGAAGAAAGTCTGATCGGTCCAGTCGGTGCGGCTGGTATCGACAAAATAGCGTGCGTTCTCGCGGGCGCGCTGGTCCCAATCGCGCTGCATACGATCGAGCTGCTCTGGCAATGTCAAGGATTTCGATTTCATGAGACGGCGGAACACGCTCTAGTTTACACGGTGGGAAATCGCGCGAGCTTCACGGCGCGAGGCTCGGAGCGACGTAGGCGTAGAAGACCACAATGAAGCCGATCACCGTCGCGAGCGTGACGCTGTGGCGGATAGTGAAGCGGAACAAACGGGCTTCATCGGCGCGCGCCATGCCGGTGGCCGCCGAAGCAACGGCAACGCTGGTGAGGCTGATCATTTTGCCCATCACGCCGCCTGCGGAATTGGACGAGGCCATGAGCACCGGGTTCATCTGAAGGGTGTTGGCGGTAACCACTTGCAGATTGCCGAACAGAGCATTGGCCGACGTGTCGCTGCCGGTGAGGAACACTCCCAGCCATCCCAACCACGCACTAAAGAACGGGAACAGCACGCCTGTGGCGGCGAAACCGAGGCCCAGCGTCCCGGTGGCACCGGAGTAATTCATCAGATACGCCAGACCCATGACAGACGCAATCGTCAGCTCCGCCAACGCCAGCTGCCTGGCAGTCCGCAAGAAAACGCTCACCAGCTTCCTAGGGCTCATACCAAGCAGGAACGCCGAGATGACGGACACGATCAAGCACGCCGTGCCGGACGCCGAGAGCCAATCGAAACGATAGATTGCGGCGTAGGGTCCGGGTTTCTGCGCCACTGGCGGCACGATTTGAACCAGATTATGCAGTCCAGGCCAGGCAAATACCTTGCTGACTCCTCGCAAAAATGTCTGGTTGTAGCCCCACACCAGAACGATGATTACCAGCATGATGTAGGGCATCCACGCCATCACCACTTCGCCAGCCGGGTGGCGCGGGGGAGCGACCTGCTCGGCAATGCTCTTCCCCTCGGCCATAGCGAATCGGTCCGACGGTTTCCATACTTTGAACAGCAAGGCGAGGCTGCCCATGGCGGCAAGCGACGCGAGGATGTCGGTCAACTGCACGCCCACGTAATTGGAAACCACGAATTGGACTCCCGCGAAGCTGACGCCGCAGACGATCGTCGCCAGCAGGACGCCCTTGAGAGCCTTCATGCCGCCCATCACGGCGATCAAATACGCGGGCACAAACAGCGAGACCGGCGCGCAGATGCGGCCGACGCCGGCGCTGAGGCGCATCTCCGGAAGCCCTGTGATCTGGGCCAGCGTGGTAATCGGGATTCCGATGGATCCGAACGCAACCGGGCAGGTGTTCGCCAGGAGACAGATGGCAGCGGCGTAGAACGGCGAGAAGCCGAGGCCGGTGAGCATGGCTGCGGCCACGGCGATGGGCGTTCCGAATCCTGAAGCGCCTTCGATGAACGCTCCGAACGCAAACGCGATCAGCAGAGCCTGCAGGCGAGGATCGGAAGAAAGCGACCCGATGGAATCTTTGATGATTTCGAATTTCCCCTGCTCTTGGGTGATGCGATAGAGCAATACCGCGGTGAACACCACCCATCCGATCGGGAACAGGCCTTGCGCAGCGCCGTAGGTTACGGCCCCGAACACAGTCCCTATGGGCATTCCGTACAGTCCCATCGCCATCAGAATGGCCGTTCCGAGTCCGAATAATGCGGCGATCCAAGCCGGTTTACGCAGGATGCCCAGCATCACCACCAGCGTAAAAATGGGAACCGCGGCGACCAAAGCGGAAAGAGCCAAGCTTCCGGAAAACGGGGTGTAGTTATGCGTCCACATAGCGCGCGGAGTCCTATCTTACTTCAGTCGTGAAGGGGGCCGCTTGCCAGGGGGGCAGTTATCGTTGTGTAATGCAACATTGACCACAGCTTCCAAGGCTTCCTTTCGCCCGTTCCGGGAAAACCATCTTCTGCACCTGCTATGCATCGCAATGGCGGTGGTCATCTTGGCCACCGGATACCGGCCCGAAAAGGTTTTCGATTGGTGGCTGGAAAACATGGCCGCGCTGACATTTCTCGCCGTGCTGGGAATCACCTACCGGCGATTGCCGCTGTCGGATCTCTCGTACCTGTTGATTTTTGTTTACCTGAGCCTGCACGAGTGGGGCGCCGAGTACAAGTACTCTGACGTGCCCCTGGGTGAATGGATGAAGCCGTGGCTGGGCACCACGCGCAATCATTACGACCGCGTCATGCATTTCAGCTACGGGCTGCTACTGTCCTATCCGATGCAGGAATGGTTCATGCGCGTGGCGGGCGTGACCAGTCGCTGGCGTTACCTCATGCCGGTGGAATCGACGCTGGCGTTCAGCGCGTGCTACGAAATGCTCGAGGCGTTCATGGCCTCGATCCTCACGCCCGAGCGCGGCGAGGAGTTCGTCGGCATGCAGGGCGACGTTTGGGATTCGCAGAAGGACATGTTCATGGCCGGGTTGGGCGCCATCACCGCCATGATCGTGATCGCGACGGTGCGAACGGTACGAGGTCGACGGAAGAAAGTTATCTCCCAGGCCGCCGCTGCTGCGACAACAGGCTACACCACGCGATACAAACCGAAATGATACGACTCGAACTGGGGACGAGCGCGGACCCACTCAGGGTCGGCGTTGAGCTCGGTCCAGGCACGGTCGCGCGCGGCGAGGTTTTCGAACGGAATGAGGTACGTAAGATCCGCGCGTGTAATTCCCCGCAGAACCGGGCAGATCCCGGCGCGCGAAAACGCGGCGCTGAAATGGCTCGCTAGCCCGGGTGTGTTCGTACGGTAAGTCCGCAATTCCCACAATCCTTCGCGCATGCTCTCAGCGGAAAGCGAATGCGCCTGCGCTTCAAGCACCATGACGCCCGCTTGTTCAGCGGAAAGGACGCGTGTGATTGCGAGGGTCTCGGGCAGACGGACTCCGGCCACGGCTCTGAGAACGGCGACTGGTGAAGCTTGGCGCGGCACAAGACGCTGGAGCGCGTAAAAGCGCCGCCCGGACGCAATAGCCCCTGCGCCCGCAGCAAAACCCGCGAGAGCAATCGAACCCGCAAAGGTAAATGAGCGGCGGGTCATAAAAAGCGTTCGAATTAGGAGGCTTTTTTCTTGCGAACTGCAGCCCAGCGCTTGCGCTGCGCGGCCGCCATTTTCTTGCGCGTTTCCGCGCTGAACGGCCGGCGTTTGCGGGCGGGTCCGGCTTGACTCGCTTGGCTCAGGAACAAAGGAGGCCGGCCACGGCGTTTGCCCTGACCTCGGGCCAGCCTTTCCAGCATAATCATGGTTTCTTCCAGGGCCTGCTTTTGCTCGCGGAGTTCCGCGATCATTTTCGTGAGGTTCATGTGTCAGTACAATTGTAAATTATGAAACCACTCCTCGTGGCGTTCTGTGTAATGGCGGGATTGGCGCTCGGCGCCTCCTCGGTCCACGAATTCACTATGAAAACGCTGGACGGCAAACAAGTGCCGCTGGCGGACTTCAAGGGCAAGGTGATGCTGGTGGTGAATGTCGCCAGCCAGTGCGGCTACACCTATCAGTACGAAGGCCTGCAAGCCTTGTATGCCAAGTACAAGGACCGCGGCCTGGTTCTCACCGGTTTCCCGGCCAATAATTTCGGCGGGCAGGAACCAGGGAGCGATGCGGAAATCGGAGCGTTCTGCAAATCGAAATTCGGCGTGACCTTCCCGATGTTTTCCAAGATTTCGGTGAAGGGCGCCGATAAAGCTCCCCTGTACCAGTTCCTGACCGACACGAAGGCGAATCCCAAGACCGGCGGCGAAATCCAGTGGAACTTCACCAAATTCCTGGTGGACCGCGACGGCAAGGTGATCCAGCGCTTCGAGCCGGCGGTGGAGCCGCAGTCGAAGGAAATCGAAGCGGCCGTGGAAGCAGCATTGAAGTAGGAAATCCTGCACGCGGCGGGCTTTCCAGGCGTCAATCTCTAAGTAGCCGGAGTGCGCATGGCCGAATTCACGCTCAAATACGCGGACGCACGGGGGGAAATCCACCAGCAGGTGGCCGAAGCCGAATCCGAGCGCGAATTGCGCGAGCGCTACACCGAACAGGGCTTCCTGATTTATTCGATCCGGCCCCGCAGTGAGGGGGTCGCCCAGAGCCTGCGTCCCAGCGGCAAGAAGCTCAACGTCGAAAAATTCCTGATTTTCAACCAGCAGTTTGTCACTCTCGTTCGGGCGGGACTGCCGATTCTGAAGAGTCTGGAGCTGCTGGCCGACCGGCTGACCGATCCGAAGCTTTCCCGCTACATCCAGGGTGTCCGTCAGGAAGTGAAAAACGGCTCCTTGCTGTCCGACGCTTTCGCGCGGCAGGGCGTGTTCCCTCCGATTTACGTCACCAGCGTCCTGGCCGGCGAGCGCAGCGGATCTCTGGCGGAGGTGCTCGACCGGTTCATCACCTATCAGAAGCTGGCGCTGGCGGTTCGGCGGAAGCTGCTGGTATCGCTGCTCTATCCGGCGGTGCTGGTGGTCCTGGCCGGTTGCCTGATCGTGTTCCTGGTGACCTACGTAGTCCCGAACTTCGCCACGCTGTACAGCAGCATGCAGGCGCAGCTTCCCGCACCGACGCAGATCCTGATCGCGATCGGCACCACCGCCCGAAACTACGTGCTGGCCGGATTTGGGGCATTCATAGCGGCGATCGTGGCGTTTCGGATCTGGTCCAAGACGCCTAGCGGATCGGAGCGCGTGGACCGAATGCTGATGAAGGTCCCGATGGTCGGCGAAGTGTGGCTCAAATATCAGGTCGCCCAGTTTTCGCGCGTGCTGGGAACGCTGCTGATCGGCGGCATTCCGCTGTTACAAGCTTTGGAAACGTCGGCGGATTCGCTGGGCACCCAGGTGCTCAAGAAGGTGCTCGAAAAGGCCGTGAAGATGGTGCGGGAAGGGCAGTCTCTTTCGCAGGCGCTGCGGTTGACCAAGATCTTTCCGTCGCTCGCCGTCGACATGATTGAGGTTGGCGAATCGACCGGTGCGCTGCCGTCGATGCTGTCGAGCGTAGCGGAATTCTACGAGGATGATGTGTCGACGCGGGTGACCGCAATGCTGAGCCTGGTGGAGCCTGCCATCATGATCTGCATGGGGATTTTCGTGGCTTTCGTGCTGGTTTCCCTGTATCTGCCGATCTTCTCCCTGGCGGATTCGTTCCATCCCTAGGGTTCCCGCGCCCATAGGTCCGGGGTAATTGCTTGTCCACGCCTTAAGCCTCCGGCGCGTCATAATCTGGTAGTAGAACTGGCTGGGCGCGGTGTGCCCCGGCTAAGTGGATGATCCTAAATGGCTGGCAGTGACCGCATGACGCCTCAAGATCCCGCCCTGGAAGCCGCGCGCGCCCGCGCCGTGGCCGCGCGTTACTACCATGAGTTCGTGGATCTGCGCGAGGTCCGCATCGATCATGAGCTGTTCACCTCCATCCCGGTCGACTTGATGTTCCGCTACAACTTCGTGCCCATCGAAGGTCACAATGGAACGCTCGAAATAGCTTTGGCCGACCCGCGCAACCTCAGCCTGATCGACGAGCTGAGCGTTCTGCTGGGCAAGAAGCTGCGCGTCAAGGTCGCGACGCTCTCGCAGATCTCCGACCTGCTCAAAAAGACCGAGCAATCGCAGCGCGTGCTGGACGAAGTCACCGAGGGCTTTACGCTCGATGTGGTCGGGGACGAAGAGAACCCCGACGAGACGCTGTCCATCGACCGGCTGGCGGCGGGCGATTCGGATATCGCGCCGGTGATCAAGCTGGTGGACACCACCATCTTCAACGCGCTGGAACGGCGGGCCAGCGATATTCACATCGAAACCCGCGATCAGGAAGTGGCCATCAAGTACCGCATTGACGGTGTTCTGCACTATGCGATGCCGCCCATTGCCAAGGACTGGCACTCGACTATCATTTCGCGCATCAAGGTGATGTCGGAACTGGACATCGCCGAACGGCGCATTCCTCAAGATGGACGTTTTCGCGTGCGCTATAAAACGCGACTAATCGATTTTCGCGTCTCCATCATGCCCACCATCTACGGCGAGGACGCAGTGCTGCGCGTACTCGACAAGGAATCGATGAGCGAGAAGTTCGCGACGCTCTCCCTGGATGTAGTCGGATTTTCCGCCGCCGAGCTGGCCAAGTTCCGGCGTTATATCAAAGAGCCTTACGGCATGGTTCTTGTCACAGGACCGACCGGCTCGGGTAAAACGACCACGCTTTACGCGGCGCTGAGTGAGATCAAGAACGACGAAGACAAGATCATTACCATCGAAGATCCGGTGGAATACCAGATCCGCGGCATCACGCAGATCCCCGTAAACGAGAAGAAGGGCCTGACCTTCGCGCGCGGTCTGCGATCGATTCTGCGTCACGATCCCGACAAGATCCTGGTGGGTGAAATCCGCGACAATGAGACCGCGCAGATCGCCATCAACGCCGCGCTCACAGGACACCTGGTATTCACTACGGTGCACGCCAACAACGTCCTGGACGTGCTCGGCCGGTTCCTGAACATGGGCGTGGAGCTCTACAACTTCGTGTCCGCCCTGAACTGCATCCTGGCGCAGCGGCTGGTCCGCATGATTTGCCCGCACTGCAAGAAGCGGGTCGCCTACCCGGATTCGTATTTGCTCGAGAGCGGCCTCGATCCTGAGCAATGGCGCGAGGTGCCGTTCTACGAAGGCGCGGGATGTTTCGAGTGCGGAGGAACGGGATTCCGGGGGCGCAGTGCGATTTCCGAACTTCTCGATCTGAGCGACAACATTCGCGATCTGATCCTGAACCGGCGGCCCAGCACGGAAATCCGCCGCAAGGCGCGCGAGGAAGGGATGACCTTCCTGCGCGAATCGGCTGTGGAGAAGGCTCGCGAGGGAATCACTACGCTCAAGGAAATTAACAAGGTCACTTTCATCGAAAGCTAGATCCCATCCTATGGCCTTGTGGAAACAAATCACGCACCTGGTGAAGGATCCTCCGCCAGAGCATATCTTCGAGCTGTCCGAGGCGGGCATCGCCTACGCGCGGCACGGCGAAACCGGTTTCCAGACATTCGAGCCCGGGGTGCTGGCGGTCTCGCCAGTCGCCGACAATATCCTGCGGGCTGACGCGGTGACTTCAGCCCTCACCCGTATTGCACCGCCCAATGGAGCCAAGCGCCGACCGGCGGCCGTGATTCTGCCGGATTACGCCGCGCGCGTCAGTTTACTCGATTTCGATTCCTTCCCGGCTTCACCCGAGGAGCAGCTCGCGCTGGTACGGTTCCGGGTCAAAAAGACGATTCCGTTCGATATCGAATCAGCGGCCGTGAGCTACTGGGCTCAGCCCCCGTCAACCAAGTTAGGCGCAAAGAAAGTCGACGTGGTCGCGGTCACCGTGGCGCTCGAGATTCTGGCCCGCTACCAAGCCGTTTTTCGCAGCGTCGGCCTGCACCCCGGCGAGATCACCACGTCCGGGCTGGCTGCGCTGAATCTGCATAATGTGGGCGGTGTGGCCGTGATTGCCAAGATGACCGGCCATGTCCTCACGGTGATGGCCGTCGCCGACGGGCGCTTGAAACTGTTCCGGTGCCTGACCGTGGAAGACGGAAGTGACGAGGAGATTCTGGCGGTGCTCTATCCCACCTTCGCTTACATCGAAGACGAATTGGGGCAGAAGCCCGAAAAACTGCTGCTGTGCGGATTCGCCAAGCAGCCGGAGGGATTGACGCTGGAAATGGAACCGTTGAGGAGCCGTCTGGGCACGCCCAATGCACACAATGCCGGCCTGCTCGGCTACCTGGAGGCGGCCGGCTGAGCATGCGAGTCCCCATCAATCTCGCGAACGAACCCTTCCGCCGCGACCGGCCCCTGCTGGTCGCCTCCTTCGCGTGCGCCGTCGTCCTGGTGGTGCTGCTCGGCGTTCTGGTTTTTCTTGTCGTGAGCGAGCGCGGCAGGCAGACCGAGACCCGCGCGGCGGTGGCGAAGCTTAATGCCGACCTGCGGGCGATCTCCGATGAGCAGACCAGGCTGGACGGCACCTTACGCCAGCCCATGAATGCCGAGGTGCTGGAGCGGAGCCTGTTGCTCAACTCGCTAATCCAGCGCAAATCCATTAGCTGGACCAAGCTGTTCGCCGATATCGAAGGTGTGAAGCCGGACAACGTGCGACTGATTCAGGTCCGTCTCCCGCAGATCAATTCGCGCAACGAAGTAACGCTCGATATGGAAGTGGGCGCGCAGAACCCCGGGCAAGTGATCGAGTTCCTGAAGCGCCTGCAGAATTCTCCCCTGTTCGGACCGACGAATCTTTCGCGTTCTTCGCCGCCTACGCAGAACGAGCCCTTGTGGCGTTATCGAGTGATGGTGAGCTATGCCCAGAAACTCTAGGAGCCAGGCGCCAGTGGCCCGGAGCCAGGTTCGCGATGTGAAGCGTACGATCCGCGTCGCGCTGGGCGCGCTTCTCGCGCTCAATGTGATTGCCGCGGGACTCTTGCTGTTCCCGCCCGGCGGGTCAGCCGACGATCTGGAGCGCCAGCTCGCCACCCTGCAGACGCAAGTGGCGCAGAAGCGCGCGCTGCTGGAGCGCACGCGGCTTAACGTCACGGCCATCGAAAAGGCGCGCGGGGAAGGCGACCAGTTTCTGGACAATTACTTCCTCACCCGGCGGACCGCCGATTCCGCCTTGCTTTCCGAGCTGACCGAGGCCGCCATCAAGGCCCAGATCAAGGAGCGCGATCGCGCTCAGACCACTGAGTTCATCGAAGGTTCAGACACGCTCAGCATGATGACCATCACCGCCAACTACGAGGGAACCTACCGCAATCTGCTCAACTTTATCGGCGAGCTGGACCGTTCCGGACAGTTGTTGATCATTGAATCGATGAGCGCCGCGCCGCAGCAAGGCTCGAATACCCTGACGGTAAGTATGAAGATCGATGCCTTCATCCGGGACGATTCGGGCGTGTCGGCTCGCGAGACAGCCCAGACGGCACGGGTCGAGGAGTCGCGATGAAGCTGGCTCCCGCAGGCATCGGCGCAGAGCCGAAAAAGGTCGTCTTTCTCATTGGATTGCTGGTGACCGCAGGCGTGGTCTATTACTGGATGAGCCGGCCCGAAGTACCAGCCGGCGCGAACACAGCTCCGGCAACGGCCGTGAAGGCGCCCGCGGTGCCGACAACCGCACCCCGGCCCACAGCGTCCTCCTACGGGCCGCGGACAACCGGGCGAGGCGGGCGCGTTCCGAGCTCCGGCGACGATTTCCGGCCTACGCTGAAACTGCCCGAGGGACTGGACATCAGCCGCATCGACCCGACCCTGAAGCTGGATCTGCTGGGTAAAGTGCGTCAGGTCTCTGTCGAAGGCGGGTCGCGGAGTTTGTTCGAGTTTTATACTCCGCCTCCGCCGCCTCCGCCCAAAGTGAATCCGATCAACCCGCAGCCGCTGAAAGCAGAGGTCAAGCAGCCGGATGCACCGAAGGGACCGGCGCCTCCGCCGCCGCCTCCTCCCATCCCGCTTAAGTTCTACGGCTATTCCGGAGCGTTGCGATCTACCGTGCGGCGGGCTTTCTTTCTGGACGGCGAAGACATCGTTCAGGCCGGGGAAAACGAGACGATTCGGAACCGGTATAAGATCCTCCGGATAGGGGTAAACTCGGCAGTAGTGGAGGACACCGTCGCCAAGAATCAACAGACGCTGGCCTTGGCTGACGAGGCTCAATGACAAGCTGCGCAACAAAAAGCCGCCGCCGGGAGTCGCAAGGAGGCTATGCCCTGCTGATGGTGTTCCTGATGGCAGCCATTGTTGCGCTCATGCTCTATCAGCAACTGCCGCGCGTGGCCTTCGAATCCGAGCGGGAAAAAGAGCAGCTCCTGATCGACCGTGGCGAGCAATACATCCGCGCCATTCAGCTTTATTACCTCGCCAACAACCGGCAGTGGCCCACCAGCATCGACGATCTGGAGAAGCGCGAAAAGCGCTTCCTGCGCCGGCGCTACGTGGATCCGTATACGGGCAAAGACGAGTGGCGCATCATCCACACTACCGGCGGATTCCTGACCGATTCGCTGGTGCAAAAGGCCCCAGCGACAGGCGATGGCCAGAGCCAGTCCGCGTCTAACACGACCACCAACATCACGAACAACACGACCACGACCGACGGACAGCCGCAGGTAAACGCCGCCGTTCTCCAGCGCCCCAGCGATCGCCCGCTCACGCCGACTCCCGGCTTTGGTCAGCCCTTCCCGGAACCAGACCCTTCGGCGCAGCAAAACGGCAACGCACAGCAACTCGGTAACGCAGCGCTTCCGCCCATTACCCTTCAGCAGCAGCAGGGGCCGGGCGCCCTTCCGCCGATCACCTTGCAACCCGGCGGCGCAAATCAGCCCGGGGGGCTGCCTCCCATTACGCTCGCGCCAGCGGTAACGGCCGGCGGGCAGCAGGGACAGAATCCGGGACAAAACCCCGGACAACAAACACCCGGCCAGCCTCGTCCCGGGCAGTTAGCTACCGGACAGGGTCCGACTTCCCAGTTTCCAGGCCAACCCGGCGCCGGAGGACTGCCGGGCGGAATCCAGACGGGTATACCGCCCGGATTTCGGATTGATCCGAACGGCCAACTGGTGCCGAATACAGCCGTGGGGACCCAAATCCTGAACCAGAGCCTGACTGGCCAGCCGCAGGGAATCCCAGGGCAATCGCAAGGGTTCGCAGGGCAATCGCAAGGGATCCCGGGCCAGCCGCTGTCGCAACAACCTCCCAATCAACTCGCAAACCAGCCCACAAATCAACCCGCGAATCAACCCGGCGGTCCGCAGGGCGCACCCAATGCGGCGCTGAACGTCATCAATCAGATCTTGACCAATCCGCGCCAGACCACGACGGCCCCCAGCTCGACCGGCAACAATCAGATCGGCGCGATCGCCGGTATCGCCAGCACACACAAGGGTCCCAGCATCAAGGTCTATAGAGACCAAGCCAAGTATGAGCTGTGGGAGTTCGTGTTCACCCCCTTGGCGAGCACTATGCCCGGCGCTGGAGCCGCTCCTGGACAGACTGGACCTAACGGAACTCCAAACGGGCGAGGGGGGCCGAATCAGCCTGGCGGCGGGAACACATTTGGCGGACCCGCAGGCGGCGGGAACACTTTCGGCGGACCTGGAGGCGGCGCTCAGCCCCAGAACTCGTTCGGGCCCGGCGGTGGACAGCAGATTTTCGCGCCCGGCCCAGGCCGCTAATTCCGACAGAGCGAACACAAAATCCCAAAACCGGACACCTCGGAGCGCCAGATCTAGTTTAGTCTCAACAGAGTACGCGCGGTGGCCGAATTGCCATGAATCTTCTCCGGTAGAATCGAGGAGACTTGCCAAACGACGGACGAGTTTTGATCGCTGACGACCAGGCGGACGTCCTGGAAGCCCTGCGGCTCCTGCTCAAAGGCGAAGGGTTTGGAATCGAATCCGCCAACTCGCCATCCGGCATCATGACCGCCCTCGAGACCAGCGATTTCGACGTGGTTTTGATGGATCTGAACTATACCCGCGACACAACCAGCGGGCAGGAGGGTCTGGATCTGCTCTCGCGCATTCAGACCAACGACCCCTCCACTACAGTGGTCGTGATGACCGCCTGGGGCAGCGTGGATCTGGCGGTAGAGGCCATGCGTCGAGGCGCGCGCGATTTCGTGCAAAAACCCTGGGACAACGCGCGGCTGCTCACGATTCTCCGCACCCAGGTCGAATTGAGCAATGCGCTCAAGCGCGGGCAGCGCCTGGAAGCCGAGAACCGGCTGTTGCGCTCCGACGGCGGCCCGACGCTGATCGCCGAATCCCCGGTGATGCAGCCGGTGCTGCAATTGATCTCGCGCGTAGGTCCCTCCGATGCTAACGTGCTGATCACGGGCGAGGCCGGCACCGGCAAGGAAGTGGTCGCGCGCACGTTGCACGCGGTTTCCGGCCGGGCTTCGCGCCCTATGGTGACGGTCAACGCCGGGGGCCTGGCCGAAGGCGTGTTCGAAAGCGAGCTGTTTGGCCACGTGCGCGGCGCCTTCACCGACGCGAAAATGGACCGGGTGGGCCGCTTCGAGCTGGCCGATGGCGGCACACTATTCCTCGATGAAATCGCCAACGTGCCGCTAAACCTGCAGGCCAAGCTGCTGCGGGCTCTCGAGATCGGCGAGATGGAGCGTGTAGGATCGTCGAAAACCAAGCGCGTGGACGCGCGCGTGATCTCGGCCACGAACGCCCGGCTGCCGGAAGAAGTCGCTGCGGGGCGGTTTCGCGAGGATCTGCTGTTTCGGCTGAACACCGTCGAGATCCACCTGCCTCCTTTGCGCGAACGGCGCGAGGATATCTCCGCCTTGGCCTCGCACTTTCTCGGCGTGCACGCACGTCGCTATCGCAAGGATCTGCGCGGCTTCGATCAGCCTGCTATGCAAGCCTTGCTCGACAATCCCTGGCAGGGAAATGTGCGCGAGCTGAATCATGTGGTGGAGCGGGCGGTCCTGCTGGCTCAGGATACGGTGATTCGGAACGTCGATCTCGCCTTGCGCTCCGGCCCGCAAGGAGCACCACGACTCGACGACATGAGCCTGGAGGACGTGGAAGCGTTCCTCATCAAGAAGGCTCTGGCACGGTACAACGGTAACGTGAGCCACGCAGCCAACGCCCTGGGTTTAAGTCGCAGCGCGCTGTACCGGCGGCTCCAACGTTACGGACTATGAATCGCCGGTACAACCATGAAAATCGTCGACCAGCTCAAGCCGGTGCACGAACAGCGCATGCGGCTGCTGGCTTTGGGCGCGGGACTTCCCGCGATCATCGCCGCGCTGGTGCTTCTGTGGACGGCGGACTATACGCCCAAGGTTCAATGGACGATTACTGTCCTGATCCTGGCGATCTGGTGGGTTGTCGCTTCAGCCATACGCGAGCGGGTTGCGTCTCCGCTGCGGACACTGGCTAACTTGCTCGAAGCGATGCGCGAAGGCGATTACTCCATTCGCGGCCGCGGAACGCGCGCGCAGGGAACAGCAGCGGAAGACGCGCTGGCCGACGTGATGCACCAGGTCAACGCCATGAGCGCGACGCTGCGCGCGCAACGCCTGGGAGCGTTGGAGGCCACTACGCTGCTGCGCAAAGTGATGGAGGAAATCGACGTGGCCGTGTTCGCTTTCGATGGCGAGCAGCGCCTTCGCCTGGTGAATCGCGCCGGAGAGCGGCTGCTAAAACAGCCCGCCGAGCGCATCCTGACGTCCAGCGCCGAAACGTTGGGCTTGGCGGAGTTCCTGGAAGGCGAGCCAAGCCGAACGGTCCAACGAACGTTCCCGTTGGCAGCCGGCCGCTGGGCCATGACGCGTTCGATGTTCCGCGAAGGCGGCCTTCCGCATCAACTTTTAGTCGTCAGCGATCTGACCCGCGCGCTACGGGAAGAAGAATTGAAGGCCTGGCAGAGGATGGTGCGCGTGCTGGGCCACGAGCTCAACAATTCCCTGGCGCCGATCAAATCCATCGCCGGAAGCCTGGAATCGTTAGTAGCGCGCGAGCCCCTGCCCGACGACTGGCGTGACGATGCGCGCCGCGGTTTGTCGATCATCGCTGCGCGCAGCGAAGGGCTGAGCCGTTTTCTGGGAGCCTATGCGCTCCTGGCCAAATTGCTTCCGCCCCGCACGGCGCCGCTCGAAGTCGGAACGTGGATCCGCCAGTCGGCTACGCTCGAGCAGCGTTTGGCGGCGCAGGTACGGCCGGGCCCGGAGATGACCATCCAGGGCGATCGCGATCAGCTCGAACAAGTGATCATCAACTTGTTGCGGAACGCGGTGGATGCCGCGCTGGAAACCGGGGGAGCGGTGGCGGTGTCCTGGAAACGGCACGGCGGACAACTGGAAGTCTCGGTGGAAGATGAAGGTCCCGGCCTTTCGAACACCGCGAATCTTTTCGTTCCGTTCTTCACCACGAAGCCGGGAGGGTCGGGGATCGGTTTGGTGCTGAGTCGCCAGATTGCCGAGGCGCACGGGGGATCTCTCGATCTGCGCAATCGCGAGGAAGGACGGGGGTGCGAAGCGCGTCTCGTGCTGCCGGCTTAGTCTTTGGAATCTGTTCCGCCGGCGCCGCCAAGCGAGTCTCTGATTAACAGGAGTAGTGTCTCCAAAACCGCATTGCATCCTGCCCCGGCGATCCCAAATTTTCCTGAAGCATTTCTCGACGCGCGCGGGTCTCTGGCATTAGGAGATTTACGTTATGTGTCAAAGATCCTATCTGCCGATTTCATTTTTGCTCTTCGCGTTGTTCGCTCGCACTGTCCTGGGCGCAGAAGCGAGAACCGATATCTATCTGCAACACAACCTGACTTCCGACTTGCCCGCCCACGCGGAACATACAGATCCGAATCTGGTGAACGCGTGGGGCATTTCCTTTCCCCCCACCGGACCGTTCTGGAT
>JAOAPR010000023.1 GCA_025463005.1 Bryobacterales bacterium
ACGTTCTGACGCTTCGCGAAGTAGTTTCCTGCGTCCAGGTTCCTGTAAACCTGGCCCGCGACGCCCGCGGCGGTAGGTCCGCTGACAGCGCTTCCGCCCGTCAGTAGCACCACCACGACCACGCGCTGGTCGGCCACTTCCGTGAACGATCCAAACCAGCCCAAGTGAGTCGGGGTACGCGTGTCGGTGCAGGTGCCAGTCTTACCGTAAATGGGCTCGTTGGGATCGAAGCCGATGCGGCGGGCCGTTCCATATTCCACGGCGCCCATCATGCCCGGCTTGATTTCCGGAATCAGGCTATCGATGTCCAGCCGGCGCTTCACTTGCGGAATCATTGTGCTCGCGAGTTGCTGGCTCTTCGGATACTGCAGGTAATACAGCGTGCCGCCGTTGGCCACGGCACCCATGAGTCCAGCCATCTCTAATGGTGTGATCGTGATCCCATCGCCGAAGCTGGTCATCATGCCCATGCCGCTCTTGGGCGTCTCGGAAGGCAGGATGCCGGGTTGTTCTTCCTCGATGTCCAGGCTGGCCTTCTCACCCAAGCCGAACAACCGCGCGTAGTAGGTCATACGCTCGAATCCCAGCTTCTCGCCGAGGCTGGCGAAGTATTGATTGTTGGATCTGGCCAGCGCCTCGGTCATCGCCACTTTGGTGTTTCCGTAGATCCGGATTTTGGTGAGGCGATCGACCACTGTCTCGCTCAGGGCGGCCAGCGCGACTGGAACTTTGATGGTGGAGCAGGGCTGGAAACCGTTCTTGTATGCCAGTCTCTGATTGACGACGGTCAGGATCCGGCCGGAATCGGCGTCGGCCATGACCACCGAGCCGTTGAGGCGGCCTAACGCATCCACTGCTGCGCGGCGGGCGATGAGATCGTCGCCTTCGCTGAAATCGCCTTCTGCGGATGGTGCATAATTCGGCACGCGCCACGGGCCCCGGCCAATCGAAGAGGTTTTCCGGAAGACTGCTTTTCTAACGCTCACCGAAGACGTCGTCTTGGCGACAAAAGCCGCCGATTTGATTGGGACGCTCTTTCGGAGACTGGTGGTCTTCCTGGACGTCTTGCCGGAGCTTTTAGCTGTAATTTTCTTGGCGGCGTGTTTGGCCGACTGTGTTGTCGTCGCGCCGTGCAGCAGGGTGGTGGCCGAAGCGGCCAGTATAGTCAGGAATCGGGCGATGGCCTGGCAGTTAAGATGCAAGCAGACTCTCTCTTACATTAGATTTCAGGGTAAAGCTGAACCTATTCTGCATGATGGAACGTCTCCGGGTCAAGTCAAACTCGCTTATTCTATCGGCTGTCCTTGAGATGCGCAGTATAGGGGGACAGTCACCGGGGGAACAGCGGGGCTGTCCCCATTTTTGTGCTTTTGGTGCTGTGGGACGCGTCAAATGATACGCTAGGACCTTGACCGCCAGCCCCCAAATGGTGCCTCGCGAACTGGTCATTCGCGACCTGGATGGCAAAACCGCGACTGTGACCCTGGATCATGAGCGCATCACGCTCGGCCGCTCCGGGGCGAACGAGCTGAGTTACCCAGACGACATTGGACTTTCACGCCAGCATCTGGCCCTGGTCGGCCGGAACGGCGAATGGACAGTGGAGGACCTGGGCAGCAAGAACGGAACGCTGCTGAACGGCGTCCGCATCGAAAAACCGATGCCGTTTCTGCCGGGCGATCGTGTTTCGGCGGGGCACCTGACCATCGAATTTGCCGACCCCGGCCTGGCGACCCAGAACACCGTCGTGTTCGTGGACAACGCGGAGCAATTCTCAAAGAGTGCCACCACCGTGGTCGCCAGCCTGGACGCGGTGCTGGGGCCCCAAGTGGACGATATCAACAAGACCCACGTGATGCAGGGCAGCCCGCAGATGCGTGCGCTGATCCGTGCCGGGCGCGAGCTGGCCGGGCACCGTCCTCTGGCGGAGCTGTTTCCTCTGATCATGGACCTGTCGGTTGAAGCGGTGATGGCCGGGCGCGGCGTCCTGATGACGCTCGACGGAGACGAGCTCAACGTGCAGGCGGCGCGCGGCGAAGGCTTCAAGATTTCGACCACTGTCCGTGAACGGGTGCTTAAGGAAAAAGCGTCTTTGCTGGTCCGCGATGCCCAGCTCGACCAAAACCTGCGCGAACACATGAGCATCGTGGAGCAGAAGGTTCGCAGCATGATCGCCGTGCCGCTGCAAACCAACGACCGCGTAATCGGACTGATCTATGTGGACTCGCCCAACGCGATTCGCGAATTTACGCGCGAAGACTTGAATCTGCTGACGGTGATGGCCAACGTCGCGGCTATCCGAATCGAACATGCACGGCTGAACGAAATCGAGGAAGCTGAGCGCGCCATGGCGAAGGAGATGCACCAGGCCGCGCTCATCCAGCAGGCCCTGCTGGGTTCGGCGCCCGCGGTCGAAGGCCTGGATATCGCCGCCAAAGCGGTGGCGTCGCGCGCCGTCGGCGGCGACTACTACGATTTCATCAAGTATCAGGACGGGCGCGTGGCCATCATGGTCGGCGACGTGGCCGGCAAAGGCATGCCCGCGGCTCTGCTGATGAGCAGCCTGCAAGCCAGGGTGCACGTGGTGTTCGAGGAGCCTGACGATCTGGCCAAGAAAATGGCCCGCCTCAACAAGAGCACTTGCGTGAGCTGTCCGGACAACCGCTTCATCACTTTTTTCACCTGTATCGCCGATCCCAAGACCGGCCACTTGGTCTATACCAATGCCGGCCATAACCCGCCGCTGGTGGTGCGGGCGAAGGGCGGATTCGAAACGCTGGAAGGCGGCGGCATGATTCTCGGGATCCTGCCGATGTCGCAATACCAGGAGTCGGAAATCACGCTGGATCCGGGCGATATCCTGGTTCTGTTCAGCGACGGGGTTACGGAAGCGGTCGACCCTGAGGATCACGACTTCGGCGACGAGCGTCTGGCCAGTATGGTGGCCTCGCTGCGCGATCGCCCGGCCGCCGAGATCGTCCAGGAGGTCCATCGCGCGGTGCATGAGTTCACCCAGGGCGCCCCGGCCGCCGATGATATTACCGTCGTCATCGTCCGGAGAGTGTAAGTCGCCGCCGGAGAGTATAAGTCGCCGCGCATGCGGGGTTTTGACCTGCAGGCGTGGGCTAGAATGGATACAGCAGCCTTTTAATGCCCGCCCAAGTTGATCTCTCCAAGCTGAGCGTTCGCCAGTTTGCGGAGCGGTTTCGAAGCGAGATGATCCCGCTCAGCAACACGTTCTCCTATTTCTGCGCCTCCACTCCGATGAGTGAAGAGGACTTGAAGGAATACCTGGAAGAACCGGTGGCCGCTCTGCCGCCCGCGGTCGCCGCCGCGCTGCCCAAAATTTCCATTCTCCTGGTTCCCTACCTGGAGCGGGCTAACTCGCGGGATGGCGGCCGGGCAAAACCCGCTGCGGCCGAGTACGTATCGATCGAAAAGCCGCTTCACGGCCGGATCTCCGCCGCTACCCAGCTTAGCTTAGGCGGGGAAACAGTTCTAGCGTTCGCCCTTAAGGATCAGGAAGTTGCGGAGTATCATTACCGCTTTTACCATCTCCTGGCCACCGTACTTGGCGAGCATTGGACCGAGGCTATCGAAACGGGCTACAGCAGGTTGATGCGGGACGAGCTGAATTCCGATGTTCACGGAGAGGTGGACGAGGCCAGTTGGAGACTCAAACAGGCGCTCCGCCGTGCCCAGGCCGCAATGAGTGCGAAGGCCTTTCGTGCATATGCCCGTCAATCCTTCATCGATACGCTAACTCTTTACCTGCATGGCATTTGCTGCGACATCGATGTGGATACGGGTCCTCGCCAGCTACCCAGCCGGTATCTCAGAAAGCGTCTGCTGGTCCTCCAGGACCTCTTTCCGCCCCCGCACGGCTATGCGGTGTTCCCCGAACAACTCGGGGCGTGACCCTTAGGCTTGGAGTGAGCCTGCCCATTCGGCAGTTGAAAAAGGTTTACAGTTTTTTTCATTGTTTCTTTTTAATAACGACAAGGTATGCTATCCTCGTCCGATAAAAGGTCGCTCTCTTTTAACGGGGGAGAGCGGGGATTCTCAACTTGTGCGGGATAGCTGGATTCACACATCTTAGGAAACGCCTTGATTCGGACAGGATCTGGGAGATCACCCGGTCACTGATCCATCGGGGGCCCGACCAGCAAGACGTCTGGGAGTCCGCGGACGTGTCTCTGGGGGCTGTTCGGCTCAAGATCATCGACCTGGAACAAGGCGATCAGCCTATGGCCAGCGATGATGGGAACACCATTCTGGTGTTTAACGGCGAGCTTTACAACCATCTGGAGCTTCGCCGGGAACTTGAGCAGGCAGGTCACCGCTTCAACTCGCGATGCGACACGGAGACCGTGCTGCACGCATTTCTCGAATGGGACACCGACGCCTTCTGCCGCTTCCGGGGGATGTTTGCGGCGGCCTTCTGGACGCAATCGGAAAAGCGGCTGGTGCTGGTGCGGGATCACATGGGGATCAAACCCTTATACTTCGCCCGGCGCCGGGAAAATGTCTATTTCGGCTCGGAGCTGAAGACCATCCTGCCTCATCCGGAGATTGGCCGGTCGATCGACCTGGCGGGCCTGGCGGATTACCTCTCGCTGAACTACGTTCCTGGGCCGCGGACCCTGGTGGAAGGAGTCGAAAAGGTCCCTCCGGGTACCTGGCTCGAATGGCGCGCGGGGACCGTCAGCAGAGGCGAGTACTGGCGGCTGGAGTTCCATCCTGATCAAAAGATCGATTTGCCCGCCGCCAAGGAGGAATTGGACGAACTGCTGTGCTCCGCCGTTAACGAGCAGCTTGCGTCCGACGTTCCTTTGGGCGTGTGGAGCAGCGGGGGCCTGGATTCCTCCACCGTATTGCACTACGCCAGCCAGAAGGCGAGCGGGCGATTAAAGACCTTCTCGGTATCCTTCCAGGGGCGCAAGTTCGACGAGAGCCGCTACTTTCGGGAAGTCGCCCAGTGCTACGGGACCGACCACCACGAATTCGATTTGAATCCGGACACCGATCTGGCCGGCGTAATCGAAGAGATCCCATATTATTCGGACGAGCCCAGCGCGGATGCCGGCGCTCTGCCGGTGTGGTTCCTGTCGCAGATGTGCCGGCGCCATGTGACAGTGGCGCTTTCAGGCGATGGCGCCGACGAACTGTTTGGCGGCTATAAAACCTATCTGGCGGATCGCTATTCCGAACGCCTGCGTCGTCTGCCGCCGGGAGTTCTCCGATTCGGGGAAAAAACGGCCCGAATGCTGCCGGTTTCCGATGAGAAGATCGGTCTGGATTACAAGATTAACCGCCTGTTACAGGGATCTCTACTCGATCCAATGGAGGCGCATTTCTTCTGGAACGGCACGTTCTCGCGCGCCGAGCAAAGAGATTTGCGAAACGGCTGGGATGTCCCGGTCAATGGGAGGGGACACGGGCGCCGCGGGCGCGCCGCCACCGGCTTGAGCCGCTTCATGTGGATGGATCAGGTCTGCTATCTGCCCGACGATATCCTCGCCAAGGTCGACCGCATGAGCATGGCGCATTCCCTGGAAGTGCGGCCGCCCTTTCTGGATCATCGGATCGTCGAGTTCGCCGGGCGCCTTCCAGAGAACCTGAAAATCCGGGGCGGAAGCCTGAAGTTCGTGTTGCGGGAGCTCATGAAGGATCGTCTGCCTCGAACCGTGGTGAAACGCAGGAAGGAAGGGTTCGACATCCCTACTCATCACTGGTTCCGGACGATTCTGCGGCCTCTTTTGCTCGAAACGCTCAACGAGCAGGCCGTCCGGGAATCCGGTATTCTCTCATGGCCCGCGGTGGACGCAGTTGTTCGCGCACATCTCGAACGCCGTGCTAATCTCGGTTATCACTTATGGGGACTTGTGGTTCTGTTCCTCTGGATGAAACAGTGGGGGATGACAGCGCCATCGCACGCAGAACTGGGTCCGGAAATGCCGGTGGGCATGCCCACCACGGCCTGATTGTTCTTCTAGTAGCAGCCGTCGTTTTCCTCGGCTGCATCATAAGCCCGCCGTCCCTGATGGACGACGTGGACGCGGTCCAGGCGCAAATTTCCCGCAACATGCTCGATTCCGGCGACTGGGTGACGGCCCGCCTGGACGGAATCGCGTATCTCGAGAAATCTCCGCTGAAGTACTGGATGATCGCATCGGCGTTCAAGGTTTTAGGCGTTCACGACTGGGTGGCGCGCCTGCCAGTGGCGCTTTCAGCCGTGCTGCTGTGTTGGCTGGTCTACCGCATGGGGGCTTGGGCGTTTTCGGAACGCGCGGGCATGTATGCCGGCCTGGCTCTGGCGACTTGTGCAGGCCTGTTCCTGTTCACCCGCATTCAGATTCCGGATGTAACCATCACAGCGACCATCGCTCTGGCACTATGGGCATTTCTGCGCGCGCTCGATCCCGATGAAGCCCGGCCAGGTGGGTGGAGCGCCGTCATGGCGGCCTCGATCGGAACCGGATTGCTGCTGAAGGGGCTGATCGCCGCGGTGTTTCCGGTAGCGGCAGCGCTGCTATTCCTGGGTTTCACTGGAGAATGGCGGTCGCGAGAAACCTGGCGGAGATTACATGTGTTTCGCGGAATTCTTTTGGCGCTGGCTATCGCCGCGCCTTGGCACATTCTGGCCACGCTCCGGAATCCGCCCTACTTCGACTTCACGATGCACAGCGGGCCGGGCGAGTATCGCGGCTTCTTCTGGTTCTATTTTTTCAACGAGCATCTCCTGCGGTTTTTGAATCTGCGCTATCCGCGCGACTATAACACCGTTCCCCGTCTGTATTTCTGGTTGTTCCACCTGCTGTGGCTGTTTCCCTGGAGCGTGTACCTGCCGGCCACAATCAAGCTGAATTACGGTCGTGTCGACCGCGCTGCGCGGATGCGGCTCTTATGCCTGTGCTGGGCCGGATTCCTGCTGCTGTTCTTCACGTTCTCGTCCACCCAGGAATATTATTCGATGCCATGCTACCCGGCGCTGGCGCTCCTCATCGGCAGCGCGTTGACCGAGAAGCGCGCCTCCGGGTGGATTCGGCAGGGGCATGTCGCACTCGCCGTGGTCGCGACCCTCGCATTGGCCGCCATCGGCTTCATCCTGTCGCAAGTGTGGAGCCTGCCCGCGCCGGGCGATATTTCCCGCGCTCTCACGCAGCATCCGGAAGCTTACACGCTCTCGCTCGGACACATGGGCGATCTTACGATGGCGTCGTTCGCGTATTTGAAAACTCCACTCTTGCTCGCCGCCGCCGGATTTCTGATTGGAGCGATTTCGGCCTTGCGAGCCAAAGTGTTGGGCAAGGTTTTCGGCACCGTGGTGATGATGGTGCTGTTCATCCATGCCGCGCGCATCGCGCTGGTGGCGTTCGATCCCTACCTGGCGTCGCGGCCTTTGGCGGAAGCGCTCAATCGCGCGCCACACGGCACGCTGATTCTCGACGACCAGTACTACACGTTTTCTTCGGTCGTGTTTTATGCCGAGGCGTATCACGGCCAACGAGTGCTGCTGTTGAACGGCCGAGTCAACAATCTCGAGTATGGATCGTATGCGCCGGACGCTCCGCGCGACGTGTTCATTGATGACGCGGGGTTCCGGGATCGTTGGCTGTCGGAGAATCTTTACTACATCTGCGTGGAAAGCCCTCAAGTGGAACGCCTGGAGAGACTCGTAAGCCGCGAAGCGCTCCATCCGGTAATCGAAAGCGGCGGGAAGTTCGTGTTCCGCAACCGCGGTTAGTACGGATGCGGATCACCATCGACGCGACTTCGGCTCTTCTCCGCAGCGCGGGGGTCAAAGGCTACACTTATCACTGGCTGCGTCATCTTCGCCAGCAAGCCACTGCCGACCAAACCGGTGACGAGATCCGCGCGTTTCCGCTGCTCGGCGACTGGGGCAGCCTGGATCACGAACATTCGGCCATGTCGCTCGTGTCCACCTTGGGCCGGCTCGCCTTACTGCATTCCGTGAACGTTCTCGGCAGTTCGATTCTGGATCAGGTGTTGCACGGAACGCAGGTTTTTCATGCAGGTAATCTGGTGCGCCGCGCGCCGCAACGCGCGCGACTGACCGCGACCGTTCACGATCTCACATCCTGGATCATGCCGGAAGTTCACACGCAAGCTACTGCACGCGCCGACCGGTCCTTCGCGGAGCGCATCCTGAAACAGGCCGACGGGCTGGTCGCGGTTTCCGAGCATACGCGCCAGGATGCGATTCGCGTGCTAGGGATTCGGCCGGAGCGAATCCGCACCATCCATTCCGGAGTAGCTGCCGAATATTTCGACGCCCCACCGCAGCGACGTGCTAGACCCTACGTCCTGTTCGTGGGGACGATCGAGCCTCGCAAGAACCTGAGCACTCTGCTCGATGCCTGGCAGTCGCTGAAACCAGATGCCCGCGAGCACTTCGATCTGGTGATCGCAGGGCCGGAAGGCTGGCATTCCTCCGATACGATGGCGCGCGTTCGCCAGGAGACCAACTATGTTGGCTACGTCCCGGAAGCGGAACTGCCCGGCCTGGTGGCGGGCGCGTCCCTATTCGTCTATCCGTCGCTTTATGAGGGATTCGGATTTCCGGTGGTCCAGGCCATGGCGGCAAACGTCCCGGTGCTCAGCTCGCGCACGTCTTGTCTGCCGGAGATCGCCGGGGACGCCGCAGTGTACGTCGATCCACGCAGCCCATCCGAAATGGCTATTCAGCTAACCCGACTCCTGGAATCGCCAGAGGAGCGATCCCGACTCGCTCACATCGGACGTGTGCGAGCCGAATGCTATCGCTGGGAGCGTTGTGCGAAGGAATCGCTGGCGTTCTTCCGGGAAATTGGGTAGGACAGGCGACGAGATCGCCCGTTCTACTTTCCGACCCCGAAATCCCACAACTGCCAGTTGAGCTTGCCGTCGCTCCACTCCGCCAGCGCGTATTCGCCGGGTTCGAGCGGCTGTTCCGGCCAGATCTTGTAGGTTTTTTCGGCGATCTGCTTCTTGAACGTCGCCACCTGCTTGAGATCTTCGATAACCTCGTCCGTCACCGGCAGAATGCTCACGATTTCCACCAGACGCGTGTTCTTCTTCCGCGCCAGCTTGAGGATGGCGAACCGCTCATCGTCCGACAAACGAAAGTAAAACTCGGGCTTGTTTCCGGCCGGACGGAAGGTCGCCGATTCTCCCTTGATTTCCACGCTGGTTTTGCCCGGCACGATGGGAACCGGCGCCAGCACCTTCAGAATCGACCGGCCTTTGCTGGAACTGACCTCGGTTTCGGCGGGCTTTAACGACTGGACTTTGTCGCCGTCGACGTAGTAAACCCCGGGCTCGACCGGTATGCGAGAGGCTTCCTTGCGATCGGCGCGAATCGCCGCGTCCTCCACGTCCTGCAGCTTGGCTTCGGCGTCAATCGCCGCCTGCCGATCGGCCGAATCCTTTTTGGTGCGATCCAGATCCACCAGTTCGAGCGGGATCTCTTCCCAATCGCCACGCTCCGTGCTGAAGTAGCGCACACGATCGGCGAGTACCTGGTATTCGCGAACCAGTTGGTAATCGCCGTCCTTGAGATACAGCCGGACCGTGGCGCCGAAGGCAGCCACAGCCAACGTAATCAGAATGGCGAGACGGAGGAACATACCGCTCTCCCTCTATTATGGATGAATCGTGCGGATTGGGTTACACACATCGATCTCGGGCGCTCTCGAGCGGTCGGCGCTCAAAGCCGCCGAGCTGGGCGCCAACACTTTCCAGATTTTCTCCTCCAGCCCGCGCCAGTGGAAAGCGTCGGTACCGAGCTTGCCGGCCATCCGTCTCCTGAACCGGGCCCGTGAGCAGCACGATCTGTATCCGCTGGCGATCCACGATAACTACCTGATCAACCTCGCTTCCGCGCACGGAAAAATCCGGGAGCTGTCGATCGAGGCGTTCCGCGGTGAGTTGGTTCGGGCCGTGGCCATCGGCGCCGAATACCTGATCGCGCATCCGGGAAACTATAAGGGCCACACCGTGGAACAGGGAATTATGCATTTTCTCGAAGGCGTAAGCCTGGCCGCGCGCGGGCTCAAGCTGGGAAACCTCAAGCTCCTGATCGAGAACACTGTCGGCGCAGGCGCGCAGCTCGGAGGGCGCTTCGAGGAGCTGCACGTGATGCGCGAATTCGCGCCCAAGTTGACCGATGTTCCCATCGGATTCTGCCTTGACACCTGCCATCTATTGGCAAGTGGTTTCGATATCACCAATGCCGCCGGTCTGCGCCACATGCTGGCCGAAGCGGACCGCCTGCTGGGGCTCGAAAATGTGCCCGTCATTCACGCCAACGATTCTAAAGGGGCGTTGGGATCGCACGTCGACCGGCATCAGAATATCGGCGAAGGGTATATTGGATTAGACGGGTTTCGCCGCATCCTCCACCATCCGCAACTCCGATCCAAAGCTTTTATTTTAGAAACGCCCATGGACGACGGCTGGGATAAGAAAGATCTCGACACCCTCAGAACACTATGGCGGAAACCCCTTACGACCACAACCAGATCGAGCTAAAGTGGCACGAGCGCTGGAATAACGACCCGAACCTGTACAAGGCCGAAGTCGATTCCAAGCGCCCCAAGTATTACGTGCTCGAAATGCTGCCCTATCCGAGTGGTAGCCTGCACATCGGGCACCTGCGCGTGTACACCATCGGCGATGCGCTGGCGCGTTATATGTGGATGCGCGGCTACAACGTTCTGCATCCTATGGGCTGGGATGCCTTCGGATTGCCCGCCGAGAACGCCGCCATCCAGCATGGGCGTCATCCGCACGAGTGGACGCTGTCCAACATCGCCCAGATGAAGCGGCAGCATCGCCGCATGGGGTTCAGCTACGACTGGGATCTTGAGATCACCACCTGCGAGCCCGAGTACTATCGCTGGAACCAGTGGTTTTTTCTGAAGATGCTGGAGCGGGGGCTGGCCTATCGCAAAAAAGCCCTGCTTAACTGGTGCCCGGAGTGCGGCACGGTGCTGGCCAATGAGCAGGTGGTGGACGGCTGTTGCTGGCGACATGAAACAACTCCCGTCGAACAGCGGGCGCTGGAGCAGTGGTTCTGGAAGACTACAGCGTATGCCGATGAGCTGCTGTGCGACACCTACGACAAGCTCGAAGGCCACTGGCCGGATCGCGTGCTCGCCATGAAGCGCAACTGGATCTGGAGGTCGGAAGGTTCGGAGATCGATTTCAAGCTGGACGGGTCCGAAGAACGCATCCGTGTCTTCACCACGCGCGTCGACACGATCTATGGCGCCACATGTGTAATTCTGGCGCCCGAGCATCCGCTGGCCGCGTCCCTGCTCGATGAGGTCGGGCGAGCGCGGGCCAAGCAGATGATCGACAGCCGGGCCCAAAAGGGTCCGGGCGATATCGAAAAGGACGGCCACTTCACCGGACACTACGCCATCAATCCGTACAGCGGCGAAAAGATCCAGATCTGGATTGGCAACTTTGTCCTGATGGGCTACGGCACGGGCGCCATCATGGCGGTCCCGGCGCACGACGAGCGCGACTTCGATTTCTGCAAAACCTACGGCATTCCGATTCGCCCCGTGATTCGCCCGGTGGACGGCGTGCTCGATGAGAATCCGAAGGCCGCCTTTACAGAGGACGGCATCGTCGAGCGATCCGGCGAATTTTCGGGCCTGCCGAGCGCCGAGGCGCGCGCACGCATGAACCAGAAAGCGGAGCGCGAAGGATTCGGCAAGGCTGCCGTCACCTATCGCATCAAGGACTGGGGAATTTCACGGCAGCGTTACTGGGGCACGCCCATCCCGGTAATCCATTGCCCCCAGTGCGGCGTGGTTCCGGTGCCGGAAAAAGATCTACCCGTAGTGTTGCCCATCGACGTGCAGCTCACCGGCAAGGGACGGTCGCCGCTGGCCGACGTGCCGTCCTTCGTCAACGTCAAGTGCCCAAAGTGCGGCGGCGACGCCCGCCGGGAAACCGACACCATGGACACGTTCGTCGATTCGTCGTGGTATTTCTACCGCTATTGTGATGCGCACAATTCGTCCGCGCCATTCGATTCAAAGAAGATCGCCGAGTGGTTACCTGTCGATCAATACATCGGCGGCGTGGAGCACGCGATTCTTCACTTGATCTATTCCAGGTTCTTCACCAAAGTGATGCGCGATATCGGGCTGATCAAGAACGACGAACCGTTCGCGCGTCTGTTCACCCAGGGCATGGTGATCAAGGACGGCGCGAAGATGTCCAAGTCGAAAGGCAACGTGGTGAGCCTGGACGAGATGGCGGATCGATTCGGTGCGGACACCGGCCGTGTGTTTGAGCTGTTCGCGGCGCCTCCCGAAAAAGACATGGACTGGACCGATACGGGGGCCGAGGGCGCCTATCGCTTCCTGGGCCGCGTCTTCCGCTTCGTCACGCGCAATGTGGGCCGGCACCCGGAGGGAGATCCGGCAGCCGACCGTCGCGCGTTGCGCAAACTTCACCAGACCATCCGCAAAGTCACCGAGGACTTCGATAATCGCTGGCACTTCAACACGTCGATCGCCGCGCTGATGGAGCTGATCAACACGCTGCACGACGAAGAGGCCGGGCTCTCGGGCGCGGCGCTGGATCAGATCTTGCCTTCACTCACTCTACTGTTGGGGCCGTTCGCGCCGTATCTGGCCGAGGAGCTGTGGGAGCAGCTCGGCCGCAAAGGTCCGGTGTTCCGGCAGTCCTGGCCGACTTACGATGAGCAGCTCGCCAAGGAAGATGCTGCCGAGATCGTGCTGCAGGTGAACGGCAAGGTTCGCGGACGCATGTTGGTTCCGTTCGGCACCTCGGAAGACGAGCTGAAGAAGCTCGCGCTGG
>JAOAPR010000057.1 GCA_025463005.1 Bryobacterales bacterium
TCAAGTTCGGCGAGCGGGCTTACGCCCGGTTTTGCTGCGATTTCGAACGCGCTTCGACGGCTGAGATTCTTCGGCATGATCCGGCGCAGACGGTGGTTCTGGCGAACGATATTTCCGAGGGTCCGGATTTCGCGAAGCTCGGCGCGCGCGGATATCGCGTTTATACGATTTATCACGTGGATGTCGTGGCTTACGTCGCGGCGATTTACGGACGCGGCCTGATCGCGCCGGAAACAACCGTTCGCTGGTACCCGCGCCTACGGCAGTTTCTACCGGAGATCGCGCGATTGATCTGGGAGAAGCAGGAGGCGAGCGTGCGGCACTCGCGTGGATTGATTGTGCCTTCGAAGGGCATGCGTGAGGGTTTGCTGCGGTGCTATCCCAGTTGCCCGCCGGAAAAGATTCACGTGCTGCCGTGGGGCAACTGGAATCCGGACACGGCAGGAAATCCGGAGCCGCTGCGGACGGAATTCGGTGTGCCGCAAGACGCGCACGTTTTATTAACGCTCAGCCGGATTTCGCCGGAGAAGGGGCAGGATCTGCTTTTGGAGGCGCTGCTCGACTGGGAGCGCCGCGAAGATTTTCCGAAAGCTCCCCTGTGGCTGTTCGTGTGCGGAGACGCGGCTTTCATGCAAGGCCAGCGGTTCCTCGAAAAGCTGCGCGAGCTGGCCGCGCGGCTCAAACGCACGCGCGTGGTGTTCCCAGGCTATGTCACCGGCGAGCGCAAGCAGGCTTTTCTGGCGATGGCGGATTTGTACGTGTTCCCATCGCGGCACGAAAGTTACGGTTTGACCCTGATCGAGGCGCTCGCCGCGGGATTGCCGGCCGTGTGTCTGGACACTGTTGGCGCACGGAGCGTCATGCGAGAGGAATTCGGAGCGCTAGTTCCCGCGAGCGGATTGCGGGCCGCGATCGCCGGTTTGTTGGCCGATGATGCACGGCGCAAACAGATGGGCGCGGCGGCTCGTGAATTCGCAGGTCAGGAGCGTTTTGCGGATCGGGCCGCAGAACTTGCAAAACTTCTTAGCCGCAAATGAACGCGAATAAACGCCTATTGTCGATCGGCGATGGCACGATTCGCGAGATCCAGGAGCTTGGAGCAGCAGCCGCTCATCTGGATGTTGATGTCGCGCAACGTGACCCCGCTGAACTTCAGCCGCGGCGGCTGGCGATGATCGGGACAAAGGACCGCTTCCAGCTTCCGTGCGGTATTCTGCTTAAATTCCTCTACTGACATCCCCAGAGCATTTTAGCATAGGAATGTTTTTTTGCCGCGTGGCATAATCTAAGCAACCCCTCCCCCGACGTAGGCATCGGCTGCATGGACTTCGTCGAACAGCTCAAGTCGTCGATCGACATCGTCAAGGTGGCGGGAGAATACGTGCGCCTCAAGCGCCTCGGCGCCACGGGACGCTATGTGGGGCTGTGCCCCTTCCATCAGGAAAAGACGCCGTCGTTCAGCGTGAACCAGACCCGCCAGTTCTACAAGTGTTTCGGCTGCGGCGTGGGCGGCGACGCGATCAAGTTCGTGGAGGAAATCGAGGGGCTGAGTTTCTGGGAGACGGTCAAGATGCTGGCCGAGCGCTACGGCATTCCGATGCCCAAGCGCTCCGACTACTCCGACGCGGAATCGAAACTGCGCGGCGCACTGATGGACATGCACGCCATCGCGGCGCGGCTATTTCAAGAAAATCTGCGCGGTCCGCAGGGCGGAGAGGCGCGGGCATACCTTTCTAAGCGCGGCGTTTCGCAGGCGGTGATCGATACCTTCGAACTGGGCTACGCCGACTCGTCCGGTCAGGCTCTGATGCCGCGTCTTTCAGAGAAGAGTTTTTCTTCGGAACAATTGGAAGCCTCCGGCCTGGTACGTAAGAGGAATGAGGGGTCAGGGTACTATGACTCTTTCCGTGGTCGATTGATGTTTCCGATCCACAATGAATCAGGCAAGGTAATTGCGTTTGGCGGGCGGTCCATGAACGATGAGGATCAGCCCAAATATCTGAACTCGCCCGAAACACCCGTCTACAAGAAAACATCTGTCCTGTACAACCTCCATCGCGCGCGGGATGCTGTTCGGCGTTCAGGGCGAGTGGTGCTGGTGGAAGGCTATATGGATGTGATCGGCGTTTATGCGGCCGGCGTCAAAGAGGTGGTAGCAAGCTGCGGGACCGCGCTCACCAACGGCCAGGTTCGGACGATGCATCGCCACGCCGATACCATTGTGGTAAATTTCGATCCGGATACGGCGGGCGCCAATGCCACGGAAAAAGCGATCCAGCTTTTGCTCGACGAAGGACTGCACATCCGCGTGGTAGCGCTGGACGGTGGTCTCGACCCGGATGAATATTGCAAGCGCAATGGCGCCGAGGCGTATCGCGCGAAGCTGGATGGCGCAGCGACGTACTTCCACTGGCTGGCCGACCGCGCGCGGTCGCGCTTCGACATGAAGACGTCCGACGGAAAAGTAGCGGCATTCAAGTTTCTGCTGCCGGCGGTGCAGAAGATCGGCGACAAGCTGGAGCGCGCGGCCACGGTTAACGATCTCGCGTCGTATCTGGGCGTGGACCCGGGATTAGTGCTGGATCAATTCAAGAAATCCGCGGCCGACCGGCGCGCGCCCGTTCCGCAAGCAGAGCCCGCCAGCGCGATTCCACCGATGGAGCGGATCCTTCTGAATGCGCTGCTGGAGAGCGAGCGCGCACGCGCCGAAATGCTGCCTGCGCTGCTTCCGGAAATCACGGAAACCTTTGTAACTCGCGAGGTTTTCGAAGGATTGCGCCAGGCGGCGGGTCCCGGAGCGGCCTTCACGTATTCAGCTCTGGAGGGACGTTTGCAGCCGCCCGATCGGGAACTATTGCGTGAGGCGGTTACTGCCGATGATTCTTCTGGGGAATCTGTGTCCTGGGAACAAGCGCAGGCGTGCCTGCGCCGTTTGGAGAGCGATTTTCGCAAACGCCAGGTCGGCGAATTGCGCGCGCGGGTGAAGTCCGCCGAGCGCGAAGGGCGATCTGAGGAAGCGCTATCCTGGATGGCGGAGTTGACCCGTTTGGAACGGGAAAGCAAGGGGACCTCCGGCGGATGACTGTTGTACACTGTAATGCATTCGAAGAACTTTTCGGCGATGCGTCTTGCCGAGTGAAACCGTAACGAAACGAATCGGGGAAGATTGGCGAGCGAAGAAAAAGTCGGCCGGCTAAAACAGCTGATGGATTCGGGCAAGGAGAAGGGCTACGTCCTTTACGACGAGGTTAACGAGCTGCTGACTGAAGAGTTCCCGGGAGGGCGCGAACTCGACGACCTGCTCAGCGAGCTGGATACCGCAGGCGTCGAGATCCTGGAAGAGCCCAAAATCGAGTTCGACAAGAAGCTCGAAGAAGGCGAAGAACCGAACGACCTGGAGCTGGTCCAGGACTTCAGCGACAAGACCAACGATCCGGTTCGCATGTACCTGCGCGAGATGGGGACCGTCCCGCTGCTCACACGCGAAGGCGAGATCGAACTGGCCAAGCGTATCGAACGCGGCCAGGCGGCGGTTCGCAAAGCGCTTTCGCGCTCGCCTCTGGTCATTCGGGAGATTCTGTC
>JAOAPR010000092.1 GCA_025463005.1 Bryobacterales bacterium
CAAGGAACGTAAAGAACCCATTCATGACGCTGCTCACGTGCGCAACGCAGTCGCCCGCTTCAAGCAGGTGCAAGGAGTGACCGAGGCTGAACGCGACGCGGCCTGGAAACGCATAAAATCCGCCGCGCAAAAACACAAGGTAGAGTTGAACGAACAAGACTGGCGCGAACTGAGTTAACCGCTCGTATGCGGGTCCCTCCGGCTGCGCGGCTCGTAGGACCGCCGCGATTCACGCTTCTGAAGGATCAAGCAAGTCAGTCGAGATACTGGCCAGATTTGAACGCCCTCGTCATAATCCGCCTGCGATTTTACCCAGATTTTACCTGTGTGACTAACCGATGTGCTCCCCCCGGATCTGGAAGTGATCCAGCTACAAGCTTTCTGGTTCGGGAAGCTGATCTAGCGGGCACCCCCGCTTGGCCCGCTTTCTGCCTCGCGCTCTCAGCCAGCGCGGCGGATTTGTCCTTTAGCTCATTCAGATCTTCTTCGCTCAGCTCTTCGAGATTTATGAACGTGTTTTGAGCGCCTCGAACAGCGCGAAGCAATTCATCGATCTTAAGCTGGAGAGCGGAACTGTCGCGGTTTTGAGTGTTCTGAATGACGAAGACCATTAGCATGCTAACAATATTCGTAACCGTATTTATGACTAACTGCCAAGTGTCACTCCAGTGAAAAGCGGTCCGGTGACGAGCCAGACAAAGGTTATAAAGCAGATGGCGACAAATGCGGAACTTGAGCCGGCCAGCTTCTCAGTATTCTGCGCCATGCTGGCAAACGCGTGTTTGTTTGGTCACAGTCCTTCACCCAATAGGGAGCCGATTCTCACGCCAGTGATGCGTCCAGTAAACGTGCACCTGCCTGGAGACCCGGCTCATTTTACGTCTCGAACACCTTCTCAATCCGGCCGACTGTCTTTTGGACTTTGCCTGCGAGCTTCTAAAGAGACGCATGCGCCCTACTCCAGGCATGTGGAGGCCCAGTCTGCAAACCAAAAGGATTGGTTCGCCGCGCTCGAATGAAAGAATATCCCGAATCGGCCTTGAACAAAACCAGGTTCTTCTGCCGACAACGCAAGAATCCGGGGGCGGGCAATCGAGGTGCAGTTGCGGCAGAAGGAGGCGCGCTGGAGGGTAATCGGGCGGATATATCAGAACGGCGGCCCTTCGTTCTCGTTGACTCTTTCGCCGGAGGCAGCCCGTTGTGACCATACCTGGTCACTTGACCCTACATAGTCACGCTTGAGAGCCCTCCCAGAGTAGGGTACACGCCCTGTGGCCGTTTGGCTGGTCGCCTGACCCGTAGCAATCTTTCGCTTGTGACCGGACTGCGCCTAAACTCCGGGAGCCTCCCGATCTGCTGCGCCCGCACACATTCAGATTGGCCCCCAATCTGCACTCCGTCTGATGGAGAAGAGGTAAAAAATGTCGACGATATTAATTGTTCTTCTAGTGTTGTTTCTACTGGGTGGCGGGGGCTGGGGATATTCTCGTTTCCGCCGGTAACACGCTGGCCACTTGACTTGGTCCGGGAAATAGAACCAAGACACAGGTAAATGAGGGCCTCCCGGAGCAGGCGAGCCGAAAAGATCGCGTCTGCGGTTCCAACATGCAGCAGGTGGCGAACGAGCTGCAGGTTGAAGGGCACAAGGACAATTCGTCGAACTAAGAGCAATCCAGCAAGTTAGAAAGAATACCCATGAAAAAGGTCGAACTGCACGCATTCCGAAGCGCCCTGGAGAGCAGACAGAGTGATATACGAAACGGAAGCAGGAACCGCACGGCTCTCGCGATTGAGACGAGTCCGGATGAGCTGGACCGAATCCAGTACGCCAACGAGCGCGATGATCCCGGAGGTGGAGTTTATTATCGGGAAACAGCCGCCCGTTCCAGACCGTCCGATTAGCCGACCATCCGAAAACAATCGTTCATCCGCTGCCCGCCCAAGGTTGGCCCAGGTCGAGGCCGTCAAAACGCACAAGACGGTCCGGCTCGGTACAGGAGTTGGCGCGACACTTGTTCTCTGTTAGACTCCTGGGCAATGAGAATCCCTATTCCCGCGATTGTAGTTCCACTGGTTGTTCTGTTGCTCTATCTCTTTGTGCCGGGTATCAAAGAGCAGCCTTGGACTGCATTGAGACTCGCAGGTGCATTCCTTGCAGTTGTCGGCTACATTTTGTTCGTTACCGCTCGGCTACAGCTGGGCAAGTCGTTCGCCGTCACGGCGCAAGCAAAGGAACTCGTCACCCACGGCCTCTATTCGCGAATCCGCAATCCGATTTAAATCGGCTTTGACGTCATGTGGCTCGGCTTGATTGTTGCTCTCCGCCTGTATTGGCTGCTAGTGCCCTTCCTTGGGTTGCTCGTCTTGCACGTATTTCGGGGGCGCCGCGAGGCGAAGGTCTTGCAAGATAAGTTCGGACAGATCTACCTCGATTACCGAAAGCAGACTTGGTTTTAATCCCTGGACGAGACTGAACGCGCAATTTTCTACCACTTCTAATGGTCGCCTCTATGTTGAAATGACCTGCTCCGCAGCCGATTTACTAGCTTGTGCGTACGCCGGGATGTCGGCGCGTTCGAACTTGGATGTACTACCTAGTCTTCTGTGCTATCGGGAGGTTCTCCCTTAGCTGAGCGAGGCGCCGCTCGCGCAAGTTCGGGCTGGGAGCATCGGCCTCAGAATCTAGGGGCCAGACAACTACCGTTAATACGTGACATCAGGCACCTTCCGAAGGCGCCAACCTGATCATTTCGATCACGGTCACAGTTTCAGTTTGCCGGTTAACCACGACTTTTGGAGCCCACCTGGGATAGAATCATGGAACTTCCATGCCTTTATCTGCTGGTGAGCGGCTCGGACCCTACGAAATCATTGCGCCCATTGGTGCAGGCGGAATGGGCGAGGTGTACAAAGCTCGCGACACACGCCTGGACCGCATCGTCGCCATTAAAAAGCTCAAGGGCCAGCACACTGCCCGATTTGAGTAAGAAGCCCGGGCGATTGTGGCTCTGAACCATCCCTGGATCTGCCAGATTCACGACGTGGGCCCGGACTATCTGGTTCTGGAGTATGTGGACGGCGCGCCGGTGAAGGAGCCGATTGCGGTGGAGGAAGCGGTGCGGCTGGCGTTGCAGATCGTGGTCCCTGGGGGACTCGTGGCGAGCGTGGCTGGGACGATCTACTGGTGTGGATCCATGCAACAAGCTCTTAGAACTGCCCGCTTGGATCACGGCGTTGACCGTCATCAGCCGATTTCTCTGGGCGGTCATTCAAAGTTGCAACACTTCCGTCGAACCCGATAACGCCGAAGACAGCCGCCTAGAAAATGATCCGCGCGGCCAGCTGCCCGAAGCGGGAGCCCTGCGCCACCGAATTGTACTGGCCGAACGCCGTCGAGGTGATCGGCGGCAGGTTCGACGACGTCACGCCCTGGAAGGAATGCTGGTTCAGCATATTGTAGCCTTCACCTCTAAGTTGGACCGTCACCCGTTCGGTAACGTGAAAGTTCTTGAATAAGTCCACGTCGAAGTTGGTTTGGCCGTTAATCCGTAGTACGTTGCGTCCGAGGTTTCCAAAATTACCGAGCAGCGGCTGTGAAAGACCCAGGCTCAGCGCATAATTGCTGATGGCGACTCCGTTGACCACCGTCGTCCCGCTGGGCGCGGTGGCGGAGCCAGCCGGCTGAGGATTCCAGCCGACGATCGGACCCCCTACGTTGGGACGGTCCACATTGTTGCCCGTGCCGAGATACTGAAGCGGATCGGTCTGGCCCCCTACCGAGGGTCCGGCGACAATATTGATCGGGAATCCCGAATGATAGCTGGCGATGCCGGCGAACGACCAGCCCCCTAGCATGCTGCGCACCAAGCGGCTTTTCGCGTTCAGAAAAAACGGCATTTCCCAAGTGTAGGTCGCAGACACAGTATGCCGAAGATCGAAGGTGCTCGGACCGTGGTTGTTGTGATTATTGTTGGGATCCTGCTGAGCGCTTGTGTCGTTCTGAAGCACGCCCAAGACATCCGAGGCGTCGTCCAGGGACTTTGCCCAGGTGTAAGCAAAATTTGCCAGTGCGTGCCGTGTAAAGCGTTTCTGTACTTCGATCTGCAGCGAATTGTATGTAGACGAGGCAGAGCTCTCGACGTAATTGATCGCGTTATAGCGGGGATCGATGCGGTTGCTGTACGTTGTCGTGCTGCCATTCAGTGCCGCCGTCGCCGACGTGAACTGGCCTAAACGGGCGGTTTCATCGGCAAAGCTGGTCGCCGGAGCGGGCTGGTTGGCCATAAGGTTGATAGGCCGGGTGCGTTGAAGATAGGTCCCCTTGGTGCCCACGTAGCCGACTTTCAGAACCAGGTTATTCATCAGTTCGCGCTCTATGCCGAGGCTCCGCTGCTGCACCTGCGGATTTCGAAGATTCTGCGCGATGGCGGGACTGATCGCCCCGAAGTTCTTAGCGGTGGTACTGAGGGAACCCACCAGCGCTGAGGTCGACGTTTGGATGTCCGCGGTACCAGCGTATAGTTTCGCGAAACTGTTGCCGCCGGTAAACGAAGAAACGCCCGCTAGCGAGGCAGCGTATATCAGTGGCGGGAGGAAGCGCTGATTGGTGATCGGGTTCAGGAAAACAAAGTCGTAGGCAAAGCCATAACCGCCCCGGATGACCGTCTTTTGGTTACCGAAAGGCGTGTATGCGAAGCCGAGTCGCGGCGCCCAGTTGTAATTGCTATTGAACGATGGCTTACCCGTCTCGAGTAAACCAAAAGCTCCGGATCCCGCTGCCCCGAAGGCTGTGCGATTATCCAGATTTAGATTCGAGATCAGCCCGTTCGCCTCCGTCGGGCCTCCCGCGAATTCAAGACGTACGCCCAGGTTGAGGGTCAGGTTCCGGTTGACTTTCCAGTCGTCCTGAAAGAATCCAAAGGCATTTTCGATCCGGTTAGCCCGGACGGAATTTCCGAATTGCTGGGTGTAGCTGCTGACCTGGCCTGCGGCAAAGGCGGCAAACGTGGCGAAGGTAATCGTCGAACGGACATTACTGTCGAAGAAGGAGTCGGCTTCCAGGTGATACCATTCGAATCCCGTTTTGAAATTATGCCTTCCGCGCGTGAAGCTGAAGTTGTCAGTGTACTGGAAGGTCCGCTGTTCCCTGCCTTGGGGAAGTACGTCGGAGACTCCCAAGCTGGTGACGGATCCGTCGCTGAAGTTGAGCCGCGGTCCCAGCGGGTAGGGCGTTTGAATCGGGAACGAAGGCTTGCTCTGCCCGAATCCGAAACGGAACTCGTTCACGGCCGCGGCGCCGAACAGGTGCGTTTCAGCCAGGGACGCCTGCCTGGGATGATTCGCGCTGCTCGCGCCGAAAAATGGCAGATTGCTGTTGATGAAGGTGTTTCCGGTGGAATTAGCGACCGAATCATATACGGCATAGCGCGCCCATAGGCTATCCTTGCTGCCCAGAACGAAGTCGCCGCGATAGGCTTGTTCCCAGGTGTTGGTGGTGTTGGGCGCGACCTCGGGCAGCGTGCCTGAGGGGGCGGTCGGGATCTGGTATTGCTTAACCAATGCCAGCGAGGTGGGGTCCGTAACCGTTGCCAGCTGGGCGTCCGTCGGGACGTTCGCAATTACCGGCGCGCCGGTTCCCCGTTTCTTAAAGCCTTCGTAATCGACGTGCCAGAAGGCCTTGTTTCTTCCGTCGAACAGCTTGGGCACAAAGGCTGGCCCGCCAACCTCGAACCCGTAAGTATTCTGCCTAACGATATTGGGGCCGCCCGACCGATCGAAAAACGCACGGGCGTTCAGTTCATTATTCTGAAAATACTCGTAGAGTTCCCCGTGCAGATCGTTCGTTCCGCCCTTGGTAATGTACAGAACCTGAGAACTGGAATTGCGCCCGTACTCGGCGCTGAAGTTATTGGTGATAACCTTGACTTCCTTGATCGAGGAAAAATTGAGCGGCCCGAGCGGTCCGCCTGTGCCGGTTACACTCACATCCGTCGCGGTGATACCGTCCACCATGATATTGTTGCCGCGGCCCCGGCCACCATTGGAGTTGAAGCTGCCTGAGCCCAGGAAAGAGTTGTTTGCCGAGACCGGCGCGATGCCCGGGATACCAAGTACAAAATTATTGGGGTTGCGGTTGACCGGAATCTCCTGAACCGCCTGGCCGACAATCGAAGTCTGAAGCTGCGCAGTTGCCGTATCCACCAGGGCGACCGCGTTCGCCACTTCGATCACCTGGGTCACCGCGCCAACCTGGAGTTTGAAAGAGACCGTGGTAGGCTCGCCGGTCTTGACCTGCGCCAGGGTCTTTCCGCCGGCGAAGCCTGGGGCCTCGGCCCGAACCTCATAATCACCGATTGGCAGCAGATCGAAGTTAAACTCGCCTTCCGTGTTCGCGGTCTGCTTGCGCACCTGCTGGGTTTCCTGGTTCGTCAGAGTAACGGCCGCTTTAGCGATGACCGCTCCGTTGGGATCGAATACGGTTCCGCGGAGCTCGCCGGTAATTTGCGCTTGAAGAGCGAGGCTACCAAGGCAAGCGACAAACGCCAAAGCAAGAATTCTATGTGTATTTTTGGATATCATTCGGCCCCCCTATTTGGCCCTTAACTCTTGCTCCCCCAAAGGGTGGCAACGGCCAGTGCCTATAAAACTACGGCTTAATTGATCTATTGTCAAATACAAAATTGCGACCGCCGAAAACGCCCGGTACGGTAGTTGCCATGGTTTCGTGGCGCGGCCGTCGGCGATTGAGAGGGAATCACCGTTCTGAGTGGGGCGACTCGCAACCGACTCATTTAGAACGAGTTGGTCGGATATTGTTGCCCGTGGTCCTGACGACGGGCCGCAGGAATTCAGGAAGATGGCGAAAAACCGGTGGACTAACAATCCCCGTTGAGATAGGCGCGGGACCGCTGTCATTCAGCAAGGGCGGCCGGGAAGCGCGCTGGCAGCGCGATGGCAAGGAGCTGGAAGGTCTGATCCCGCGCTTCCGGATGATGGCGGTGACGGTGACGCCTGGAGCGCCGGGGTCCTTCGGATCGGCGCGGGCGCTATTCGACCTTCGTCCAACACGCTGGTTTCGGAGGTCAATGGCTTTGCATACAGCCCCTCTGCCGTTGGCCAACGCTTTTTGGTGAACGCCTTAGTCTCCGACGTACGCCCCACCCTCGATGTGCTGTTTAACTGGCAGAAAACGATCAGCGGGGAGGGCAGGTAGACCGCGCATGGGTTATTTGGCCATGCGAGGTAGCTCACCGGGAGGCACAAAATGCGAGATGCCCATTCTTTCATGTTGGTTTTAACGCGCTCCTGCCAACGCATCTCAGAGGATCATGTTTGTCTTAAATAGACTCATCGTGGAAGTGGTAAACCTGAAGTTGGCTGGCCGAGACGCTCAGGCAAGTAGTGTCCGTTAATACGTCATAACGGGACGGTGAAGGTCCGATGCCGGTCTCTGTTAGTGAGCAACTGTCCGTTTCCCATCCTCCAAGTGGATTTGTAAACGCTACGGCGTTATCGCGGGTTAACGGATAGCGCTTAGGCCGCTGGCTGCGCGCACGGCACGCCGACGTGACCTGCGTGACCATGCACAGCGCGCCGCCCCTTCAAGCGCTTGCTAAGCGGCAACCACATACTCACTCTGGACGAGTCCGCTGGCGTACTGCCGCGTCCCGACGTGCCTGAGGAGGATGTCGCGGGGTACCGCGCCAAAGAGCGGAATCCCGGCACCGATGAGCACCGGAACGCGAGTTATTATGAGGCGTTGAATGAGCCCGGCCTGAAGAAACCGCTGAATGGTAATCCCGCCATCCACGTAGACATGCCGGACTCCGCGAGCAGCAAGCTGCGACACGATTTCGTCGGGAGCCCCGGACATACGCTCCACAACAGCCCCGACCGGCGCGGGGGCGAGCAGGCGAGTGCTGAGCACGAAAACGGGCTTCTCACCATAGGGCCACGTGTCGAGGGTTAGGACCGTCTCGAAAGTCTTGCGGCCCATGACTAACGCATCCACGCTGGCCATGAACTCGTCGTAGCCGTGGGGTTCGCCACCGCCCGGCGGTAGGAAATCGAAGTCACCATTGGCTCGTGCGATGAAGCCGTCGAGGCTAGTGCCAACAAAAACGGATGCTTTCACGACAGAGTCCTCCTGTTGCCGCTTACAAGTAGGTCGAGCCGCGTAGTCCAGCGGGTGAAGCGCGGTTCCCAGCGTAGCGCAAGAGTAGTTCCACGGATCGTCGAGGCGAACCTTCGATGGTAATGCCCTATGGTAGCTGCTCGTGCCACAGGTCTCGTAAGAGGCCGGTCCGCAAGACGCGCGTAGCTAGCGCCTGATCCGCCGGTGTAGCAAAGGAGCGCGCCACTCGCGTGTAGTCGCCAAATGGCGGGCAATCTTCTGATAATCGTTTTTTTCCGGAGCGGCAGAATCTGCCAGATCGCCCCAACGCCATTAGTGAGGTTTAGCGAGGTTCCATGCGAACTGAGCCAGCAACGCCCCTTCACGCAGCTTGGAAGAGACATGAACTGAAGTACTCGCCTTCCTCAACAGATGAGAACGCCGCTCGGGGTCGGCAGTCTGGTGCTCCTGCATGACCAAGCCCGCCCGAAGTCCTCCGAGCCGTACAAGTTGCCAGCTCTATCAGCAACCGCAATTGACGAGCCGTTTGCAGCGATGCAACCGGTGTCAGCGATACCCTCGATCCACGCCGGCATCCCACCTTCGACGGCCACTAGGGATGCATCCGTCTTGACCGGCCGCCGATAGATTCGCCCCTTAGCCGCAAAAGGATCAGTCGACGCCGAGAAGATAATGTCGTCGCCCCGGAGTCGCGGCTAATGCAAAGGCCAACAGCGGCCGCCGCGACGACAATGTCCGGATTTGCCTGGTGCGCGCGCACCTCATGAACATCGCTGTTGATATCTATGATGGGCTGCCAGGTTCTTCCGCCATCCATTGAACGCGGAATGCCTCCCACGTGAACGTTGGCGAACAGTATGCTCCCGTTCGAGTTGGCCGCGACTGAGCGAATACCTAGCGGTGGCCCAAGACGCTGCCCATTAACAATTGCCGAACCAGCAAACCAAGCATCCCGCCCCGCGACGCTGTCGAAACCATCGATAGGATCGAGCACACCGCCCCCATGGCTCAGCCGCAGCATGCGTGCGTCGTCCGTTCCAACGTAGATGGTGTCTCGAACGGTCATACAGCACGAAAGCTCGAACTCGCTCGTAGCGACGGTTGCCCATTCGCCGCTTGGTGCACGCCTGCGTAGCGAATGTCGGCCGACAATGGCGAGCGCACCGCCGCGTCCATCCGGTACGAGCCCTCTGACAGGCTGGTTCTCAATCTCTTGCGTGCGCCCATCGCCGGTGACTGCGAACAGCCCATCGCCCCACGTTGCCACAAGTATCGTCGGTTTCGTCACGGATTACCTTCCCTCTCCCAGTTGTCGCGGGCTATCAGAGTTGTTGAACACCATGCGTTCTCTCTAGGAGCTAGCCATTGTGGCCGGCCAATGTGCGCGCCCAATCTATGATTTTCCCGCAAGTCGCATAGGGGCGGCATATCGCCCACAGGCGCTAGTGCGCGGGCGCTGTATTCTCCGGTTCGATGCCCATGCGGTCGTTGACGGCAAAACGCAATTTCTGCTTGCAACCGAGGTAGCATTCCGTCGCTTGGATTGAGACATGTCCAAGCAGGAATTAGATCTGATCCAGTTCGCCGCCGGCGAGATGGCAGAGCCTCGCACAACTGCGCTGAAGATCATGCGGCGCGAGTTTCTCAATTCCGGCACGCGTCGCGGCGGCTCGGACGACCTCCCACAGCACTTTAGGCGTCATGCCAGTTCCCCAGACCCGACCTGTTTTGTTGATCGATCGAAAGAGCGCGCCTTCGGTGATGCGACCGGCTTCCTTCCATTCGTCGATCGCAACCTTCACCCATGATGGGATTGGAACAGTACGGATGTGTCCAGCCTTGCCCAGGAGGTCGGCGATAACCCAGTGCTCCTCGCGCGACTGGATAGAGTCAACCCGAAGCGCAAGCAACTCGCCGCGGCGCAATCCGCATCCGATCAGCATCGCGACCATGGCGTGATCCCTCTTGTCCCGCAGCGAAGCCCGATCCGCGACCGCGAGCAACCGCTTCGCCTGTTCAGCTGTCAACCAGTTTCCAACGCGAACTCCGATCCGGCGTACGCCCTTGACTCGTCGGATTCCGGCGGCCAGTTCCGGACTGAGGAGGCCGGAATCGGCGGCTTCAAACGCGACCCGTCGGACAGCAGCCAAGCGGAGATTGATGGTTGTGGCTGCATACCGCTTCTGTTCGAGAAAGATCCGGTATCTCAGAACCACGCTGAGGTTGAATGCGAGGCGCGGTTCTGAACAGTACCAATCGACAAAATCCGTGATGGCGCGATCATAGCTGCGCTGACCGCTTTTTGACGTGAGGGTATTGAGTACAGCTGTTTGGACTGTTCGAGGTCGGGGAGCGCTAGGACGCGCTTGGGTGGGCGTTTTTTCTTACGCGGTATTGACATCGGAGACGGCCTCCTTTCGCCTGTCAGGATGTCGCGAAACTCAGCACTACGCCGTCTATCATTGCCGATCCACGTTCCCAGCTCAGGCGGTCTACTTGCCGGGCTCGTGGGATTTCAGAATCCGCAGCACTGAGAGTATTGTGTTCCAACTGCGCGTTGTCGCCGGCGCCCCAAAGAGCCTGTCGATCTGGCCGAGATAGCCAATCGTTTTCATGTGGCGGCGGTACACCCCATACACGAGACGATTCTTCG
>JAOAPR010000094.1 GCA_025463005.1 Bryobacterales bacterium
GCGCCGAGACGGCGGTGAATCGCGTTCAGCGGCGTTGTTTTCAGGGGCGCGGACGGCTCGGCCATCGAAGATCAGGCTAGCATCCGGCGGGGCAGGCGTTCAGGCCACTACGAGAAACCCTGAGACAAAACTCGGTATGCTTGAACTAGGTCGCATGACCGATTCTCAAATACTAGCGATCGCCCTGGCATCCGCGCCGACCATGATCACCGTCCTGATTGGGATTCTGATCAACAACGCCCGTCTAGGCGACGTTCGGCATTACATGGAAGCGCGTTTCAATGACGTTGACCGCCGGTTCGAGGACTTGGATCGCAAGCTGGATCACCGCTTCGACGACATCAAAGACATGTGGCGATCCGAGCTTCACCGCGTGGAAGAAGTGCTGGACGCCAGGCTCAAGCACCTGGAAGAACGCTCGTAAGTGAACTTCAGTACCTGCGAAGAACCGCGAGAACCTTGCCCTGGATTGCGACGGAAGACGCCGGGACATAGATGGGCTGCATAGCAGCGTTGGCGGGTTGCAGGCGGACGCGGTCGCCAGTCTCTTTGTAAAAGCGCTTGAGAGTAGTCTCCATGCCGTCGACCAAAGCCACGACGATCTCGCCGTCACGGGCAGTGGCCGCGCGCTCGATCAGCACGTAATCGCCGTCGCAGATGTGATCTTCAACCATCGACTCGCCGCGAACCTGCAAGGCATAGGTGTTGGGATCGGCGGCGAAGTCGGCGAAGCTGACCGTGTCGTTACCCGCGAGGGATTCCACGGGCACACCTGCAGCGATTCGGCCTAAGAGAGGAATTTCGAGAGGCGGGGGCGCCTGCCTATGCTGGCGCTGCTCATCGTAATACCTGGAGGCGATCTCAAGCGACCGGCTCTGGTTAAAGCCACGCTTTAAGTAATGCTTCGATTCCAGTGCCAAAATGTGCTTGTGCACCGTTGCTAGCGACGCCAGGCTGAGTCCTTCGGCGATCTCTTCATAGCTCGGGCAGTAGCCATTCTTTTCCAGGAAGCCCGCGAGAAAATCCAGGAATTCCTTTTGGCGTTTCGTGAGAGCCATGGTGCCCCCATTGTAGGCGAATAAAAGGGAAAGTGTCAATAAAATTAGGTAATTATCCCTTGACAACAAGTAGAACAAATGGCATACTTGGTTCATGGCAAGGGTAGACATCAAAGTTTCGCAGAGCATTCCGGCACATCTGCGCTATACCGTTGCCGACTTCAATCGCGAGTTTCCGACCGACGATGCGTGCCTTGAGCAAATCAAGGAAGATCGCTTTCCTGGCGGCGTTGCGAAGTGCGAGAAGTGCGGCGTCGAGCGCAAGCATTACCGCGTGACTGGACGTACGGCCTATGCCTGCGATCACTGCGGGAATCACATCTACCCGCTTGCAGGAACCATTTTCGAGAAGACCACCACTAGCCTTCGGCTGTGGTTCTACGCAATGTACCTGATGGGCTCTACCCGCTGCGGGATTTCCGCAAAGCAAATCCAGCGCGAAACTGGCGTCACCTATAAGACCGCGTGGCGCATGTTCCGCCAAATCCGTTCGCTTCTCGGTGAGGATCTGCAATTGGAGGGGCCGACGGTTGAGGTAGATGAAACCTACGTGGGCGGTGTCCGAAAGTACGGTACCGGACGCCCGATGCGTGGGGACAAAAAGAAAACTCCAGTGCTCGGGATCGTTGAGCGCAAGGGCCGGGTTGTCGCCAAAGCTATCGAAAGCGTGGACGCTAAAACTCTGGTTGGCAACATTCACAAGCATGTTCTGCCCGCCAGTACGGTATACACAGACGAACTGAACGCCTACAACACTGTTCCAGGCGCACGCCAGTACAACCATCGACGCATTAATCACAGCGCCAAGGTATACGTGATTGGAGACATTCATACCAACACTGTCGAGGGTTTCTGGTCACTCATCAAGCGGGGGATCGGTGGCGTGTACCACGCGGTTTCACAGAGGTATTTGCAGAGCTACCTGGATGAATACTCGTTCCGGTACAACCGGCGCGATCAGGGCAACTTGGTTTTTAAGTCGATCTTGGAGCAGGTTTCACGGCGTGCGGAGTAATCGCACGCTTCAAGAGATCACCGAACGCCTTGCGCGTTATTCCCTTCGTAGCCTTCTGTGTCTCAGGTTGGGGGTTGAGCGGTTTCGGCTTCGTCGGACCGTTCTTCGTTTCTGACGCGTTAGCCTTCATGCCTTCCAGTCTAGACCAACTTATTGAAACCGAACAAGGCTTCGGGATCGATCACGGTTACATGAATCACAAGCTCTACATCATTTTCCGATTCGTTATCCGCGAGCGGGGTAAGCAATCTGTCAGTTGTAATCTCTACGCTTGTGATTAGAGCGTCGTCCTCCAGCAAGCAAAAGAACGGATCTTCTCCGCTCTGTGGATCGGCCTGGACTTCTCCACAGTTCTTGGGCATCTTCAATGCGTCAAAAAGTACCTTTACGCGATTGTCGATATCGCCGCCGTTAGAGATCAGTTCGCCTGGATGACCACGCCTCAGGAAGAGAATCTTGATAGCGCAAGTGAAGCCATTGTCTTTTCTTACCAGAGGAACGAATCTGAAGCCGCAAATTTTGTATGTCTCAGCAAGGTGTTCAACCCATGACGGATCTCCTGGTCCGCCCTGGTCTACGCCTATCACTTCGTCCCCAGACTCTATGACGGTATTTGCAGGTCTTCTCCTGACTTTTACATGGTTGGTTCTCTGTCTGTTGAGAGCAGGGTTTCGCTTCCACAGTTCAGTCAGTTGCCCGTGAAACTCACGACGTATTCGGTGCTTGTCCTGAACGCGCGGGCGATTGGTTTCGGCTGGCAAGCGCCCCTTGTAGACCAATCTGAATTCCAAGGCAGAGCCCTCCGATGGCTCATCGAAGATGAATCGCTGAACCTTAGAGGTTATCATACTTGTACTGATGGGATAATTACCATAAAATTATGTAAGAATGGTTCCGATGATTAGAAAGCTGCTGATCTTGGCAGGGGCGACGATGCTGGCCGTGGGCCCAAGCCTCGCCTGGAACCGGGCCGGGCACATGGCGATGGCGGCGATCGCTTATGACGAGCTTTTGCGCGCCGCTCCGTCCACCGTCGTTCGTGTGGTGACTATTCTGAGGCAGCATCCGCAGTACGAATCGCGCTGGAAGCCGCAGGTGGCGGGCATGAGCGAGCAGGATGAGGAACGATATCTGTTTATGCTCGCGGCGCGCTGGCCGGATGATGTGCGCGGCGACAGCCAGTTTGATCATCCGGAATGGCATTACATCAACTATCCCTATAGGCCGCCCGGTCAGCCACGGTCGGTACCGGCGCCCGATCCGGCCGGGGAAAATATCGTTACGGCGTTCCAGCGGAACGTCGCGATCGTACAGAGCGCGGCCGCGGATGACCAGAAGGCCGTGGCGCTGTGCTGGATCTTCCACCTGATGGGCGATTCCCATCAGCCTCTGCACACCGTGGCTCTGTTCACGACACAGTTCCCCGACGGAGATCGAGGCGGAAACCTGTTTTACATTCGACCCGATCCATCCAATCCCACGACGCAGAACCTGCACGCCTATTGGGACAACATCCTGCTGACTGACGATCATTACGACGCGGCCAGGAATCGCGCTGTTGGGCTCGAGAACACGCGTTCCCGAAGGTCGCTCGCCGAACTGGCTGAGCCGCATTTTGAAACGTGGGTGCGGCACGAAAGTTTCAAGCTCGCGATTTCCGCGGTGTACCGCAAAGGCAAGTTGAAGGGCAGCACCGACCGGAATCACGGGATTTCGCTGCCGCCGGATTATCACGCCGCTTCGGAACGAATCGCGGAGCGACGTCTTGTGCTTTCAGGGTACCGGCTGGCGGATTTCCTGCGGACGAATTTTCCGTAGCGGAAGGCGTTTACAGCCCAGGTAGGGACAGCCAGCCGATTTCGGTCCACCGAAACGGACAGCGCGGATTTGGCTCATCGAAATCGGAGGCAGTCCCCGCTTTTTCGCTATTCTGAGGTATGGAAACCGTGCACTCGGTCTGCGCGTTAGATTGCCCGGATTGCTGTTCCATGCTGGTTCAGGTGGAAAACGGCCGGGCTACCCGGCTACAGGGCGACCCCGACCATCCCGTTACGCGAGGGTTTCTGTGCGGCAAGGTCGCGCAGTACCTGGAGCGCGAATATTCGCCGGATCGTCTGCTCTATCCGCAGAAGCGCGTTGGCGCCAAAGGCGAAGGCCGCTTCGAGCGGATTTCATGGGATGAAGCTCTTGGCACAATCGCAGCGCAATTAGGAAAGATTGTTCGCGAGTTTGGATCCGAAGCCGTGCTGCCCTACAGCTATGGCGGGACCCTGGGAATGTTGAACGGAGCCGGCATGGACCGGCGGTTCTTCCATCGGCTGGGAGCGTCGCGATTGGACCGAACCATTTGCGCGACGGCCGGTGGGGCCGGGCTGATCGCCGCGAATGGCTTTCGTTACGCGACCGAGCCGGAGCAGTTCCGTTTGTCGAAGCTGATCATCGCGTGGGGCGCCAATATTCACGGCGCGAACATTCATCTGTGGCCTTTCATCGTGGAGGCGCGGCGCAACGGCGCGAAGCTGGTGGTCATCGACCCGATCCGGACCCGCACAGCGGCGCTGGCTGATCGGCACTTCGCCATCAACCCGGGGAGCGATCTTGCGTTGGCGCTGGGCCTGATGCATGTGATCATCGGCGAGAATCTGTACGACGCCGATTATGTAGAGCAATACACAAACGGCTTCGATGCTCTTCGCGACCGGGTCGCGGCGTACCCGCCGGAGCGCGTAGCGAAGCTCACAGGGATAGATGCCGAGGACATCCGGCAATTGGCGCGAGACTACGCGAACACGCGGCCTGCGGCGATTCGGGTGAACTACGGCGTGCAGCGCAGCGAGCAGGGAGGGGCGGCCGTGCGCGCGATCGCGGCTCTTCCGGCGCTGGTCGGATCGTGGCGCGAGGCAGGGGGCGGATTGCAGCTTTCCACGTCGCAAGCGTTTCAGTTCAACCGCGTGGGTCTGGAAATGCCGGAGTTGCAGCAGCGCTCGCCGCTCGGTCGCGAGGCGCGGATCGTGAACATGAGCCTGCTCGGGAAGGCTCTCACGGAGCTTGATGGGCCGCCTGTGAAGGCGATGGTCGTGTACAACTCGAATCCGGCCGCAATAGCGCCGGATCAGAACGTGGTCCTGCGAGGGCTTAAGCGCGACGATCTGTTCACCGTAGTGCTGGAGCAGTTTCAGACCGATACGGCCGACTACGCCGATATTCTGCTGCCTGCTACAACGTTCCTGGAGCACACCGACATCTATTTCGCCTACGGGCACCATTACATGCCTCTGGCGCGGCCTGCGCTTCCGGCTCCAGGCGAGACGCGATCGAACGTGGACACTTTCCGCGCACTGGCGCTGCGGATGGGATTCGACGACGCCTGTTTCCGCGACTCCGAGGACGACATGATCCGGACGCTCTTGTGGGAAAACGAGCGTTCGGGGCATCCGTTCCTGGAGGGGATCACGCTCGAGCGCCTGGAGCGCGAGCATTTCGTGCGGCTCAATGTGGCGCCCGGCAGTGAGCCTTTCTTGCCCTTCGCGCAAGGCGGATTCGG
>JAOAPR010000107.1 GCA_025463005.1 Bryobacterales bacterium
ACACCGCGGCCCGGGCCTTCGATGTTCCCGGCGATCAGCTTCGCGCCAAGATCATTGCGGCCGTAGATGGAGAGGACCCGAAGAAGCTCGTCGGCGTGAAGGTTGAACCCCTTTCGGCGTTCTACGCGACGTTTGCAGCACTGTACATCTGCCTACTCAGAGAACGCGCGGCGGAACAGAAGGCGAGCTGATGAACCTGATTCTGGCATATATTCTCGGGCTTTTGACGATCCCTGTTTTCGGCGTGCTACTGCTGGCAGCGCTCATTGCGAGGTCCGCCTGGCGCGCCGGAAAGCGTACACAGGCCGCGTCACCGGCCATCAATGCGCCCTTGGTTCGAATGGCCTTTACGAACGATCAGAAGCATCGGGGCGTGAATTGATGCGTCGGCATCTATATCACCTCCGCGTAAGTGTCCAGGCGCGCTGTCGCGCTGCGTTGCGGGCGTCGAACGTCGCTCACCTGATGTTCTTCGCCGGGCTCGGCTCGATCGTTGTCGGCGCCGGGTTGGTTTACAAGCCGCTCGGCTATCTGTCCGCCGGCGTGTTGTCGGTATGGGTTTCTTTTTTGATAGCGGCTGATGGTGCGAAAGGATAATCGATGAAACGAATCTACGCTGTTTTTCTCGGCGCGGTGGGAGTGATCGCGTTACTCATGGCGCAATCATCCGTGTTTCCGCCGTCATCGGGGGGGGGCGTGTGGGGATCCATCACCGGCACGCTGAGCGCTCAGGCTGATTTGGCTTCTGCACTCGCTGCGAAGCTGGATACTAGCGGGACCGCGGCGAAGGCTACGGCTCTCGCATCAACACCTTCAAAGTGTGGCGCCGGAAACTATCCTCTCGGCGTGGACACCGGAGGCAATGCGCAGAACTGTACAGCTGCCGGCCCTGCGCCTACATCCAACACCTGCGCCACACTTACAGCCTCGACTCCAGCATCCGGCACGCTCGGTATTCCGACAGATGGACCGCTCTGGGGTCTGTATACTTCGTCGTGGGCGTGGTTTCTTCCAGGATTTGGCCCAGTGACGCGACCTCAGGCTGCTGCGAATTTCACGACGGTGAACTTCACCGGCGCAACGCTAACGGATGCCAATTGTGGGCTCTTCTTCACAGCGCCTGCAAACGGAGCATCGACGAACAGTATCAAGTTCGCCTACCTGACTGCCGGATACCCCGGTACACCGTGGACCAAGACGGTATGCTTCCTTCCCACATTTAGAGGAAACGACTACACGGGAATGGGTTTTGCCGTTTCGGATGGGACAAAATATATCACGTGGGGAGTTGGAATCGATAGTGCCGGAACCAATTCATTCCATTCGGTTATTTATACCTGGACGAACACATCGAGCCCGACCACATCTGGCACGGTTGAGTGGACCGCATGGCCGGGGCAGTTGATGTGCCTGACGCTCAACGACGATGCGACTAACTTCAATTTCTACACGTCGAATAATCCGAACGACCTCACCAGAACCAGGATCGATCAACGTGCCAGAACAGCGTTCCTCACGCCGACACAGATGGGTATATTCATGAATGTCCCGCAGGCTACGACCGGCGCGAGCATGCTTATCCTGCACTCGACGCTTTAAGTTGTAAACTGGGCGTGCGATCGGAAGCCCGGCTTATTATCCGATCGCGCGCCGGAATCGTTGCGCCCGTGCCCGCCGCTGGCGGGCCGTGATGCGGTGAAGCAGCGCGGCGGCCAGGACGAGCGAGAGAATAGCGACAAGGGCGGGGTATCACGCCGCCTTCCGTGATTTGCGCGCGCGCTGGCGCTTCGCAGGCTTGCTGGTGGCGGCGGGCTCGGGCGCAACGATTCCGGCTCTGCGGCGGTGCGGGAAAGAGCAGATCGGGGCGCTGCTCGGCAATCTCTTTGGCGGCTTGTAGTGCGTCTTGGAACTCGCCGTTGTTGTCCAGCGTTAGAGACTGCATGACCTCGAGTGGGGTTGGATACTTTTCCGTACGATGAGCTGATCGCGCTGCTAAGTTCACTGCGCAAACGAGCCAACGGCCGAACCAGCCGCCATTGCGGAGCACTGCCAACATGTTCTCAAGATCCCTAAACTCCTCACCATGAAGGCGGAGGATTTCCTTCACCGGGACGCCTTCCCTTATTGAAGATTGAGGCCTATTGTCGGCCAGAATTCCTTCGGAACCTTCATGGGCGTCGATCCATTCGAGAAATCCTGCCGACTCCGTCCCGCTCTTCCGCAGCCCTCGGGCTAGCTTCTACGATCAAAAGATGAATCAACACCGAGTAAGACAAGTCGCCGCTGTCGCATCTCCGGATTACGGAAAGTGCAGTTTTGAGATAGCCATATTCTTCAGACGTCACCGCAAGTGACTCGAAACCTCGCGGCTGAACCAGCGCGCCAAGCGTGGGTGATTGCTCAGGCATTGGTGGTCTCCTTTTCGGGATAGGCTTCAATGAAGGCGCGGACGTCGCTTTGCATGGCGTCGAAGTTCTCGCGGAACTCCTTGAGCTCGTGCTCGACGTCATCGGGTGTTGGCCAATGGCCGCTTTCAACGGTGATCACGAGCTTTGTGAAGAATTCTTCGAACGGGGTGGTACAGCCTGTGTCGCGCCGATGAATCTTCTGGCAAGTGGCCAAGAAGGCCCGCTCATGATCAGAGAGATCGGCTAGCACCAACGTTGCCCCGATCTGGGCGTTTCGGGCCCTATATTCGTCCTCCCAGTTTTTCGGCGGGCGTCCCGGCTCTAGTTTTGGTTGTTTTGGCATTGATTCTCCTTGTTGTGGGTAAAAGTCTCGCCTCCGATGGCGACATGTGGTAAAGTATATGCGTACCCGGTACGCAGTGTCAAGGATCATCCGAAGGGGCTACGGATTACGCTGGCCTGAATGGCTAGCAAACGAAAAGAGTTCAGTTCAATGACTGAGATGATTGAATATTTTAGAGAGCAGGGCGCCAAGGGCGGAAAGAAACGCGCGGCCAAAATGACGAAAGCACAGCGTAGCGAGAGTGCTGCGAAAGCGGCGAAAGCGCGATGGGCAGCATCGGCCAAAGTGCGCAGCTCGAAGGCAAAGGCGAAGCGGAAGGAAGGGAAATAGATGCTAAATCTCTGGCGTCGGCACACAGCGACTTGCCCGCATCGCGACAAGGGGCGCGAGCACGATAAGTGTTCCTGTCCGTGGTGGTGTGATGGTGAGATTAAAGGGAAGAGGGTCCGGCAATCGCTCAAGACGCGCGATCGGCAGCGGGCCTTCAGGAACGCCGATGCAATTGAAAACGGCACTCCGCCGTCCAAGACACTCAAGGAGGCAATCGCCGCTTTCGAAAATCACATTCTTCCGCTTGAAGCGTCGACGCGGCGGAAATACGAAAATGTCTTAGACCAGCTCAAGACCTTCTGCGATGGAAAAGCGCGCGACGTCGACCAGATTACCGTCGAGCACCTGGACGCATACCGGGCAGCTCGCGATATTTCGGCTGCTACGTCCATGAAGGAATTGCAGATCCTTCGGCAGTTTTTCGGATTCTGCCATCAGCGCAAATGGATCGACGATAATCCAGCCAGGCGAATCAAACAGCCGCGAAACATCAAACCGAAACCGGTCGTCCCGTACACTCCCATCGAAGTGGGCAAGATGCTGGCGGCGTGCAGCGAAGTGGGCCATGCCAGCTATGAGCGCCTCAGGGCGCGCGCGATGGTCCTACTGTTGCGCTATACCGGCCTGAGGATATCCGACGTTGCAATGCTCGGTCGCGATCGCGTCACGGACGGCCGGATACTGCTGTACACGCACAAGACCGGGAATCACGTTTTCCTGCCGATCACCCTCGAGCTGCAGGCGGCCTTGGCTTCGCTTCCGGATCCCCGCGGCGCCGGCAGCAACCCACAGAACTACTTCTGGAACGGCGTGATGGGAAAACGCGCGGTAGTGGACACAGCCAGCCGCACCTTGGCAGCCGTGTTTAAGAAATCGAAGGTTCCCGGCGCCCACGCTCACCGATTCCGCCACACTCTGGCTACGGAGCTACTAGCCCGCGGTGGAAGCGAACAGGAAGTCGCCGACATCCTGGGGATCAGTGCGGCCGTCGTGCGGAAGCACTACGCGAAGTGGTCACGGGGCAGGCAAGAGCGCATTTCTACGCTGTTCGAAGCGGTCTATCCTGGCACGTTTCTGGCACACAAAGAAAAAGCATCCCTAAGTCATTGAATCATTGATGGTTTAGCATATGCGCGGAGTCCTTTTCGTTCTCCTGGCAGATGAACTCCATCAGTTGAAATCCGGGACGCCAGTACACGGTGTTGCTGGTGGTCCACGGCTTTGAATACGCTCCCGGATCGTCGATGGTGACTTCGTATTTGAGCGTGAGCGAATCGGTACGCGTGTACCGCTCGGTCAGATGCGACTGCGCGGTCTGCGGATGCCCCGCCTGATCGAGCCACGCTTTGCCGTTGAAACCGACAACGTCCACTACCAGGGTGTCTTTGTCGTAACGGCCAACCGCGTCGCCCATCCATGTTGGCTTGACGTCCTTCGGATGCTCCATATTGGCGCGAAGAGGAACCGTTCGCCACAAGTAGTTGTCTCCTTCGAACAGAAACATCACTTGCTTCGGCGTTTGGACTATTTCGAACGCGTAGGGATCGAACATGTAGCGTGGGACACCCACTGGCAAGCACTGCGCTTCAGGATCGTCCTTGGACTGGCTCGTCACGCGCTGGTTGAACAGCTCAAGCGCCGCGGGAAGAAATGGCACGTCGACCTGCTTGTCGGCGCTCTTCGCGCCTTTCCACTGCGCCTCGGCGATGTTGCCCCCGAAGCCTGGATACCACGCGCCGTTGCCGCCGAAGTCGGGACGCCCATCAGCGAAGTGCGGCGCTGGACCGCCCACCGGACGTGGACCCTGCTTGGTGCGGCCCGTTCCCTGCGTCTCGCCCAGCTCAAATGCCCCCGGATCCGGCGCGGGCTTCGGAGGACTTGTGGCCTGCTGCCCCAGCAGCGAAGTCAGCAAGATCGAAACGCTAATCGCGAGTGATCGCATAGCACAAGCTATGATATCCCGGAACGGATTCGTCGTCCTGGCGGATATCCAGCACCCGGCCGCCTCCGCGCTGCAGCAGCTCGACCACTTCATCGCGATCCATGCCGTTCATGTACATCGGCCGCGGTGTAGCCGTGAGCGCTTTCCATCGCGCGACTCGAAAGCGAAGCCTGCCCAGAGCGCCCGGGTAGGGGCAAATGGGCCTGCTCGGATACTGAAACAGCAGCAGCCCGCCGGGGGCGACCACGCGCAGAAACTCGCGTAGATACCGGCGCGCATGACGAGGCCGCATGTGCTGCAGCGTGATCCAGGAATGAATCATGTCGATGGAGCCGTCCGTGAAATGGCGCAGGTCGCCGGCCGGATTCCAGAGGTATTCGCAGCGTGCGCCTTTGCGATTGTGCTGACGCGCCAGATCGATCATTTTCGGCGAAATGTCGACGCCGTATACCTGGTCGAAGTGGTCGGCCAGCGCCTGGCTCAGCCGGCCGATGCCGCATCCGAAATCCAGCGCCGAGCGGCGCGAAGCTGGCACGCCCCATGCCGCCGCACGATTCATGAAGATCCCGACCTCATGAGTCCCGGTAGCGAAAAACTCGTCGGCATCCCAGCGCCCTCCGGCTTTCGCCGGGTCGGTGAGAATCGCCCACATGGGATCGGCGTGCGCCTGACGATCCCAGTAACGCTGCACGGTGCTAAGCCGCATCTGGTTGTATATCAGCTGACCTATTGCAACCGGCGGTACATGCGTTCCCCGGCGGGCACGGCCAGTTCCAGGCGATTCTGCGGCGGAGGCAGCGGGCAGGTGGCGTAATCGGTGAACACGCAGGGCGGATTCTCGGCCTTGTTGAAATCGATCTCCACGAAACCGTCTTTGGGCATGGGCGTGTACAAGAACCGCGAGGCAGCGTAGGTAGTTTTTCCGCTGGTCTGATCGCGGAACACAAACCAGAGGTGATCGTCTTCCGTCACGGGCTCCATTTTGTACTCCTGGCCTCCGCGTGTAAACGTTACGTAACCGGGCGATTCATCCGTTTCTTTCACGCCAACCTCAGTATCGAAGGTCACAGGGTGCGGCGATGGAATAAACGTCGCCTTAATCTTCCACGACGGATCCACCGCATACCAGCGCAGCCCAGCGAACTTCTTGCGCGCTTCGCTGTCGTTATCTTTCACGCGCACGGCGAACCGGTCCTCGCGTTGGATCACGAAGAACTTCACACGGCCGAGCGCCAGCCGGTCATATTCCGGCGTGATATCCGTCTTCAGGTCCATCTCCGGGAGCCGAATGCCGGTGTCCTTGAGCTGTACCCCAGTCGCGGGCTTGAAGTGAACCTTGCCCTTGGTCAGGGTGATGGTCCCGACGCGCGCCGGCAGCGACGCCGGTAGTGGCGCATCCGCCTTCGGATCGGAGCCTACTGTGTTCACGCCCTCATGCAACCAGTGCAGCCCCACCACGGTCAGCCATCCATCTTCTGCCTTGAGTTTAGCTTCGCGCTGCGCACGCCATTGGGAGATTTCCCGCTGGTAGGCGGTCTGAGCGGAAACAGTGACGGCCGCCGCTGCCAAAAGCGCCAGAAATCGCGTGGGCCTTGCTTCTCTCACATGGTCCTCTGTGCGCTATCTTAGCAGGCATGCACGCCGTTCCACGCCGCGGATTCTTGTTTGCCGGCGCGGCCGCCATGGTCACGCGGTTAGCAGGCCAGCAGACCGCTTCCCGCGAAAGTTTGGTAGAGGACGTGGTGACCGCGAACCATATTCTTGCCGCTCAGGAGATCGTCGACGCCTTCGGCCACGTCAGCGTTCGCACCGCGCCCGGCGCAGGCCGATACCTAATCTCGCGATCCATCGCACCCGCGCAAGTGACGGCCGCGGACATCATGGAACTGGATCTGGACAGCAAGCCGATCGCCGGCGAAAAGCGCACATCCTATCGTGAGCGTTTCATCCACGGCGAGATCTACCGCGTTCGCCCCGACGTCATGTCCATCGTGCATTGCCATGCGCCCGCGCTGATCCCGTTCAGCATCACCAGAATTCCGCTGCGTCCGGTGTATCACAACAGTTCCTTTGTGGGCGAAGGCGTTCCGGTATTCGAGATTCGCGAGGCCGGCGGCGACACGGACCTGCTGGTCTCGACTCCTGACCTGGGGCGGGCATTGGCGAAGGCGCTCGGGAATAAGCCGGCCGTGCTGATGCGCGGGCACGGAGCGGTGATCGTCGGCAAGAGCATCATCGAGTCTGTCGCCCGAAGCGTGTATCTCGAAGTGAATGCCCGAGTCCAGGCGCAGGCGATGGCCATGGGCGCGCGCATCACGTATCTTGACGAGGGCGAGGTCAAGAAGCGGGCGGAGGACCCTGATCCTTATGGGCGGGCCTGGGATTTGTGGAAGCGCCAGGCGCTGCTGAGCAACCGGTGACGTGGCGGACCCGCTAACCCCTTACCGCCGCCAAGAACTTCTCTACGGTTAGACCCGCTTTGGAAATCAGCGCCCGTAGGGTTCCACGCGCAACGAGTGGATGATCAGGCACCGACAATGTTGCCAAATGACCACTCTTTGTTAACAGGATGTGACTGCCTCGTCGCCGTACGGCCTGCCAGCCAAGGCGTTCGAACGCGCGAACGACTTCGCGCGGCCGCAACAGCGGCACTTGCGGCATCAGACCGTCACTTCGACCTCATGTGTAGCGACAGTTAATGGAAGACCCATTTCGGCGCGTACGGCCAGGCATTCGCGGATTGCGTCCGTGATGTTGGATTTAGCTTCCACCTCGGATGCTCCCTGGCTCACGCAGCCGGGGATGGATGGACACTCCGCAATATAGATCCCATCCTCATCCTGGTAAATGTTGACGCGGACTTTCATAGATCTTCCACTATTCTACCCACTTGCCGTAAGCTGTAGACTCATCCTTATGGAAATCACAAAGATCGTCGGTCGCGAGATCCTGGATAGTCGCGGCAATCCGACTGTCGAAGCGGACGTATGGCTGGCCGACGGCAGTATGGGGCGAGCGGCCGTTCCCTCCGGCGCCTCCACCGGCGAGCATGAAGCTGTCGAACTGCGAGACGGGGATAAATCGCGGTATCTCGGCAAGGGGACTCACAACGCGGTCAAGAATATCGCCCAGCACATCGCCCCCGCGTTGCTCGGCGCCGACGCCGAACGACAGGCGCAGGTGGATCGTTTGATGCTCTCGCTCGATGGCACGCCGAATAAAGCGCGGCTGGGAGCCAACGCAATCCTGGCCGTATCGATGGCCGTGGCACGCGCGTCCGCCACATCGCAGCAGACTCCGCTCTATCGGTATCTTGGCGGCGTGAACGCCTCGCTACTGCCCGTGCCGATGATGAACATCCTGAACGGCGGCGCGCACGCAGACAACAGCGTCGATCCGCAGGAATTCATGATCGCACCATACGGCGCGGATCGATTCTCCGAAGCCTTGCGCTGGGGCGCCGAAGTTTTCCATACGCTCAAGGGCGTGCTGAAGAAGCGAGGCTATTCGACCGCGGTCGGCGACGAGGGCGGCTTCGCGCCCAATCTCAAATCGAACGACGAGGCGCTCGAAGTGGTGCTCGAAGCGATCACCCAGGCCGGCTATACGCCGGGTGATCAGATCGGCATTGCGCTCGATCCCGCAGCCAGCGAATTCTACGACAAAGACAAGAAGAAATACGTTTTCAAGAAATCCGACAAGAGCGAGCGCACGTCGCAGGAGATGGCCGAGTTCTGGGGCAACTGGGTCCGCCAGTATCCGATTGTATCCATCGAAGACGGCATGGCCGAAGACGATTGGGAGGGCTGGAAGATGCTCACCGATACGCTGGGGAAGAAGATCCAGTTGGTGGGCGACGATCTGTTCGTAACGAACTCAGAGCGTCTTCAGCTCGGCATTGAGCGCGGCGTCGCCAACTCGATTCTGGTCAAGGTGAACCAGATCGGTACTCTAACCGAGACGCTGGAAGCCATGAAGATGGCTTCCGACGCAGGCTATACGGCGATGGTCTCGCACCGGTCCGGTGAAACCGAGGACTCGTTTATCGCGGACCTGGCGGTGGCGACGGGCGCGGGCCAAATCAAGACAGGCTCGGCCAGCCGAACCGATCGCATCGCCAAGTACAACCAGCTCCTGCGCATCGAAGAGGATCTAGGCTCGGCCGCACGGTTTGCAGGTCGCAAGGCGTTTCGACAATGAGTGGTGGAAAGCCTTTGGTCCTGACCATCCTGGATGGCTGGGGATTTTCGCCCGCGACGGAAGGCAATGCCATCGCGGCCGCGCGCAAGCCCGCGTATGACGCGCTGCTTCGCGACTATCCCAGCACGCTAGTTCACACTTCCGGGCCGTTTGTCGGCCTGCCCGAAGGGCAGATGGGCAATAGTGAGGTGGGGCACCTGAATATCGGCGCGGGCCGCGTCATCCATATGGATGTCACACGGCTGGATCTGATGATCTTGTCGGGCGATTTCTTCCGTGACCCGACGCTGCTTGCGGCGATGCACCACGCGCGCGGGCGCCGCCTGCACTTAATGGGCTTGCTCAGCGACGGCGGCGTGCATTCCATGAACACGCACCTTTACGCGCTAATCGAGATGGCCAAGCGCGAGGGCGTCGCCGATGTAGCGATTCACTGCTTCATGGACGGGCGCGACACGCCGCCTGAAAGTGGCGCGGGATTCCTCGAAGCGCTCCAGCGCGAAATCCGACGTATCGGCGTCGGCCGCATCGCCACCGTCGTCGGGCGGTATTATGCGATGGATCGCGACAAGCGCTGGGAGCGAATCGAGCGGGCCAAGGGCGCCATGGTGGCCGGCTCAGGGGAAAAAGCTACGGATCCCGTCGCCGCGGTGAAGCGTTCCTACGAACGCGGGATCACCGACGAGTTCCTCGAACCGATCACCATTGTTGACGCCCGCAATGAACCGGTCGGACTGATTCGCGAGGGCGATGCTTGTGTGTTCTTCAACTATCGCGCCGACCGCGGCCGTCAGATGACCC
>JAOAPR010000074.1 GCA_025463005.1 Bryobacterales bacterium
CTGAGTAGCAAGTCAGATTCACCTAGGCCTTGTTGAAAATGAATAAGTGAACTCCGAGTCCGGAAATTCTCGGTCAACGTGATCGAAACTCCGATCCCGGCAGTTGATTCCATTTCAGTAAGTTCCAAACGGAGACGTTTTGACTCAGGACTTACAGTACTTTTAGTACTTAAATCGCGAGCCTCTTGCTTATTCAGCCGTCCTAGAGTTTCCCAATATGCAACTGGTAGTTTCTTTTCCCATACTGGAGCCAGCTCTCGGCTTTCCCGCAGGCTAGCTGCTCGATTTGCCTCCAGCGCTAGAAACGCGTCGGAGGCCCAATTCCGGTCCCCGGTGCGCAGCGCCTCACGCGCGGCAGCTTCCACGAAAGAGTTGAATATCTGATGTTGCAGCGCAATGTTGGCGCCGGTTATCAGCGACAGTGCTGCCGGTACCGTTCCGTTCCATTCGCTCGCCTTGTTCAGAGTCGTGCTGAAATCCTCCAGAGCTAATTGAGTCTGGCCGAGCACTTCCCGGATTCGTCCGCGTTGATGCAAAAGCACATACACGGCCGGGCCCGAAGAACCGGCGCCAAGCGCACGTTCGGTAAAGATCTCTGCTTCCGTGGCTCGCCGGTGGCGCTCTTCGCCGCCTGCCTGATCGGCTTGTGCCAACCGTAGAGCGCCCAAGGCCGCGTAGGAATAGTTCAGGTTCTGTGGTGAATGCGATGTTCGCAAACGCAGGGCCTCGCCCAGCGGGGCTTCGGCTTCCTCCAGATCCCCCGCGGCGATCTTTTCATTCCCGAGCAAATCCCACGCCGCGGCTTCCGCTTCTGAATCGCCGGACTGCCGTGCAGCCTCGATCGCATCCTCATACCGCGGCTCTATGTAAAGACGCTCGGTCGGGCTTTCCCGCAAAGCGGTGCGGACGCTCCTCAGCCGCATCAGCAACTGCGCCTTATAACGCGGCGGGGTTCGCCCGCGATCCACGAGATCGACGTGATCCAGGGCCTTCTTCCCCCGCTCCAGTGCGCTCAGTGCGGAGCTTGCATCGCCCATTCGTTGATAAATCAGCGCCAGGTTTACCGCGATACCCCCCAAAGCGGACCAGTCCCCCGCCTGCTCGGCCAGCGTGCTCGCCTTGAGGTAGGCTTCGAGCGCCGGCGCATACCGTAGCGAAAGCATGCGCGCGGTTCCCAGGTTGCTCAGATAGCTGATCTGCGCAGGCCGATTCCCCAGCGTGCTGGCTCGCTGATAGCCCTGTGCATACACAGATTCCAGGCCGGCAAAATCCTCGGCCGCGCGGCGCGCTTGCGCTGTTTCGATGAGTTCTGTGAAATCTTGGGTCTCCCACCAGGGACCGGAGTCGGACGACCCAGTCCGTATGGCCGACGACGGGCGCGTGGCAGCCATACATACGGTGAGGACAAGGCCAAGGCCTCGGGAAAAACTGGCCAATGCAACCTCGAACCTTACTTCTTGGCAGTTAGATACTAGCAGGAATTGGACACATGTCCAAGCGAAATGTCTTACTTATGGGCTAGGTACTGATCGCGGCAGGCTTGTTTTTTATGCGTATTCCCAAAATATGCGCGTATTTCTCTCAAAATCCCGCTGTAAAGAGAATATCCGAGGTGGGTGCTGGAGAACCCGATTCGGGCTCTACCGTTACGGCCAGAGTCACATTTGGATCCACTGCGCCCTGCAGAATGTGCATAGCTGTGCCCTGCGGCCCGGATCGGAACAGACCGGCGGGGCGGGGCGTGCCCCCTTTTGGGATTACCCACATTTCATATGCTCTGCCTGTCGGCAGCGCCGGCAAGTTCGAAGCTATCAATAAAACTCCCATGCGAGGATTCAGGAAGAAATTGCCCCGCGGCGGCGCAGGCTGGCCCTGGCCGAAATTTACTTGTCTTGTCTCGGGCTGATTCAGGAAGCTGAACGCCTGCTCCAGGCGGTCGCGATCAGCCAGAGTTTGTTGCAGGGCGCGGCGCGCTTCCGTCAACTCCCTATCCGCAATTCGCTTCTCCAGGCTGAGCCACATCGCTACGATCAGCGCACAGGCGGCCGCTAGAGCCGCGACCCATCCCCAGCCGGCGCGCTCGATCCCCACCGACGCCATCACTCGCCGTCGGAGCCGGGAAGGAGGCACTACCTGCTGGGTCTGGCTCAGAATCACCGCGTTTACTCCCAGGGCATCCTTGTAATGCTTCTGGCAGACGGCGCAATTCCGTCCAAGATGTTCGTCGATTTCGCGCTTCTCCTCGCCATCGAGCAGTCCCAGGGTGTAGAGTTCGTAACTGTCGCGCAGGTCCTCGCAGGTCATACGGTGGCCGCCTCCGTCAGTTGTTCCCGCAAGACCTTGAGTGCCGATCGTACCCAGGTTTTGACCGTTCCCAACGGCTGCTGCATGCGCTCAGCCATCTCGGTTTGCGAAAGCCCCTCGTAGTAGGCCAGCTCCACGACCGTTTTTTGATTGGGGGTCAGCTTCTCAAATGCGTTCTTGAGCCGCCGCGCGCGATCCAGCGACAGCGCGCGATCCTCGAAATCGCAAAAATGGGCGGGATGCTCCAGCCGGTCGAGCTCGAGCAACCCGGCCGACATCCGCGCGTCGGTGGAACGCAGATAATCGATTGCCCGGTTGCGTGCGACCGTCAGCACCCACGGCCCGAGCGCCCCACGCTCCTGATCGAACGCCTGCATCCGGTTCCACACCCGCAGGAAGGTTTCCTGCACCAGGTCCTCTGCGGCGGCGGAGTTGCGCACCATTCGCATGATCAGCGAGTACACCAATCGGCCATAGCGGTCATAGAGTTCCCGCATCGCGCTGGCATCCCGCGCCCGAAGACGGCGAGCCAGATCGCCGTCGTCCTTGAAACGAAGCGCCACCTGCAGAAGTACCAGGGCCAGGGAAACCGGAATAAGTCGGGCCAGCATTAACCTTATAACTGCAAATACGTTGGGCGCCGTCCAACGGATTCAACTGGGGATTATACCCTAGCCCGTGCTGCTTCCACGCCAGCTTCCGAGCTCGCACCGCGATGGGCTGCTTCCGCGCGTGCCCGCAACACCCGCTGTAGCTGCTCGATGCCTTCAGCGTCGCCTCGCCAGATGATTCTTATGATCCGCATCTTTAATTTCGGATAGCACGGCAGAGAGATTTCCGGCATGGTGATCGCGTATACCCGGGACATCATCGCGCTGGCCAGACCTACGCCGCAGCCGTACAACGGGATCATTTCGATCCCCCGTACCATCGTCACCCAGCCGAACAGCGACAGCATGGAAACCAGCGTCGCCAGCCCAAAAACCACCGGCCATCTCGCGGCGCCCATCATCACAATCCGGCCGACTGCCTGGTACCCAATAATCGTTACGAAACCAATCATCATCGGCCATGCGTACAACCAGAATCCCTGGTGCAGATGGAACAGTAATGCTCCCAGAGGCGAGATGACTAACGAGTGGTCGATCATTGTCCCGCCTCCGCTCTAAATATGGCATTCAGCAGGTCGCGCAGGTACTCTGGCGTTTGCAGCAGGGGACTTCCGAGGCGTTCGCTTTGTGCCCGAATCATTCCCCTCCGGTCGATCGCCACCACTTGCGGCGTTCCCACGCGCGCTCCGGCGGCGACCCCCAGGAAGGCGTGCACTGCGTCACTGCTAGTCGATCCTACGGGAAACGTTAATCCGAAACGCTTGGTGAACGCCGTCGTATCCGCTGCGTCGTCAAAGGCCGTTTCGGCCACTTGCAGCCTGCCGGCAAACTCGTGCGAGAGCTGCTCGAACACCAGCGAGGCCCTTTGGCAATGCGCGCACTGGGTGGAAATGAATGCCAATAGCACCACGCGCCCCCGGTAACTCGACAGCATCGTTGTCTTGCCGGAAGCTTCGACGATTCTCAACTCCGGCGCCGGCCGGGGCACCGGTCCCTGTGCCTGCAATAGCAGGCCGCCGGCTAACACAACGAGCATCAGCTTCATTGCGTTCCTCCGGGGCAGCACAGGACGTAACCGAAGCCGGCCTCGCCGCAGTAGTGATAATCGCCATTGAAGAATACCTGGCAGGCTTGCTCCAGACTGGCGTTGGAATCGGCTACCACGATGACTGGTTCTTGTTCGCAGAGTTCCACATTCCTCCTTCAACCATCTCTCCGCAACATCATCAAAGCGCAAAGGGAGCGGCGCGCACCCTAAACGACAAAAGGAACTGATCGCGCCGCGATCCGTTTTGCGCGATTCATCAAAGCGCAAAGGGAGCGGCGCGCACCTTAAACGACAAAAGGAACCGCTCGCGCCGCTATCCGTTTTGCGCGATTCATCAAAGCGCAAAGGGCGCGGCGCGCACCTTAAGCGACAAAAGGAACCGCTCGCGCCGCTATCCGTTTTGCGCGATTCATCAAGAAGCTGCGGCGGCTAACAGGGCCGCCGCAAGTTGTACGCCCGGGCTAGTAAGGGCAGCAGGCCACTAGGAACCCGCCGTCCTGGTACGCAGAACCGCACGCGTAATAGTTCCCGTACGCTTGCGCGCAAGCGGCGTCTTCGTCCGCTCCGCTCCAGCCAGTACCAGGCAGCCAAACCACCGTTCCAGGATCTTCCATCAGAAAACCCTCCTTCGTCCTTGTATGTCCCATGGCCTATGCCGGTCACCCGCAGCGTGCATCGCCAAGCTACGGAGGAATTGGGTGAATCGCGTTTATGCCGGACGTGAGTAAAGTGGTTTGAGCTCGGGTTTATGAAGGATCTGGCATAATAAGGGCACTGTGTCACGGGTGAAGGAACTCGAATCGCGGCTGGACCACACCGAGCATCAGCTCCGGCTGCTGCAGAAGATCAGCCGCTTCATGGTCCGCGAAATGAACCTCGGCGTCGCCTTGCAGGAAGTGGTTTCCCTGGTGGTCGAATTTATGGAGTGCGACTCCTGTCTGCTATACCTGCTGCAGGCCCAGGAACTGGTGCTGTGCGCTTCTAACAATCCACACCCCGACACGATCGGCAAAGTACGCCTCCACTTCGGCGAGGGCCTCACCGGCTGGGTAGCTCGCGAGCGGCGCTTACTGGCTATCTCCCGGGAAGCCTATGGCGATCCCCGTTTCAAGCTTTTCACCAATTTACCGGAAGACTCCTACGAGGCGTTTCTATCGGCTCCGGTGATCGTGCGCGATCGCGTGGCTGGCGTCATCAATGTGCAGCATCGCGAAACGCATTTTCATTCGGGCGGCGAAATGGAGCTGCTCACCACCGTGGGCGAGCAGATCGGATGCCTGGTTGCGCTAGCCCAAAGCGATCTCAAGCCGCTCGATACGGCCCAGGTTCTAGATCTGGTTATGAGTCCGGCCCGCCGCGGTTGAGACTTAGAAACAGAACCCCCACAGCTTGTTTTATACACAAGCCATCCACACCGTGTGCCATCTAAGCTAAACATTCCAGGCTATTTATTTCCTGAGGAAAGCGTTATTTTGTTATTGACGGCAAACCTGCTGCGGGAGCATGATGAATGTGGTTCCAAGAGGTTCGAAGGACAGCGAGCCTGGCAGGAAGTAGCGGATCTGGAACGATGATCCGCAGCGCGAGTGATTAACCTAAAAATTGTTGCAGCGCTGCGGGGAGCGAAGGAAGATCGGGCAACCTGCAAGGGTAAGTTTTATGATTCGGAGTTGGGCCGAGGGCTTTGATCCCGAGGGATCGAGAGATCCCGGAGGGGAGCCGACGCTCAGAGACGAATCATAAGTCCTGAGATTGGATCTGGCAACGGGTTCCGTATGTTGATCGTGCCCCGCGAGGTCACAAAAGGCCGACTGGGGGCGGGAGTGCGGTACCGAACGGGTCGGATCAGATCTGAGGATCGTTTCGAAGATGCAGGCCAGGAACGTTGACGCAGTTACGGGGATCGGTCGCGAGGCCAGTCGTCGGTGCTGTAGAGCGAAAGGTCGCATCGAGAAACGGACTTCTACCGGAATGGTAAGCAGACGCGCACCTGCGCACTGATCCGCAGTTGGCTAAAACCAGCAGCGGGGAGCAAGGGGCTCACGTCTCACCAGTTCGGATGCCACGTTCTGACCGTGCATGCCGGTCGGAGAGCAAGCTGCCGGAAGGTCACTTGGAACCATTTTTTATCCCGCCCGCCCCACCGCACGCTTAGCGTGCGGCCAGTTATGGCATCTGTTCCCCAGACTCCTCTACGGGCGGGGTTTGTCCAGCCAGCATGGCGCTCTCCTGATCTTGCGTTTGCGGAGTTGCTTCGGCGCGAGTGTGGTGACGCCAGGCGAAATTTTCCTTCCGGCCTTTGAAGCTGGCGAAATTGCAGCGGCAGGCCGGGCAGCGGTGAGGAGTGGCCCCCAGGCGCAGCAGGAAACGAATCCAGCGCGGCGTGTTGTAGTGATGTTCCGTCCATTTGGTCAATTCCTGACGGTAGCAGCGCGGACAACGCGCGAATCTCCAGGATCCGTTCGCCCACACGCTGGTTTCCCATCGGTCATTGCAGCGGCGGCAGCGAAGCTGCGAAACGCCCACTAAACTTTTCAGGAATTCGCCCAGCCCATGCGAAGACGCGACCCGCACGTCCCGCGTCCCGCAGTTTGGACAGGTCAGTTGCATGGGAAGGACCCTAGACGATCATATCGGCCCGTTTTCGTGGAGCAACGTAGGATTCCACGTATGCGGTAAAAGCGCGCTGAAGCTGTTCGCGCACTTTGCGGCCCGGCCGGATTTGCAGCCCCTCGACAGAAACCACCGGCAGGAGCTCGCGGGTGGTGGAGGTGATGAAAACCTCGTCGGCCGCTTCCAGATCCGCGGGCAACAGCTTCTTTTCGCCGATTCGCAGCCCTGGAACATGGATCTCTTCCACGAGCAGCGCCCGGGTCACGCCCGGCAGGCAGCCGGAATCGAGGGGCGGAGTCCACACCTGCGCGCCCTCCACCGCGAAAATGTTGGCGGAGGTGCACTCAGAAACTTCCCCGCGCTCGTTCAGGAGCACGACCTCATCCAGACCCTGCTCATGCGCGCGCTCGTACCATGTAAGATTCTCCGACCAGGAGAGATTCTTGGCGCCGGCGAACTCACTGGCGGCGAGACGCGCGTTGGGAATCACCCCCAGCTTCACGCTATCTCCCCACAGCTTCACATCGGCGGTGAACGCCACCACATCGAACTCGCGCATCGGGCCGGGACCTTCGAACATTCCCCCGCGATTGCGGATCACAGCGACGCGCAACGTGGCGTTCCAGGCGCGGTTCGCCTCGATGAGGCGGTGCAATCGCTGCGCGAGCCAATCCTGGTCGGGAGGAAAGGGAACCCGCAGGCGGCCGGCGTCGGTGCGCATGCGAGCCCAATGGCGCTCCCAGGCGAACATCACGCCGTCGTAGACGCGGATGGTCGAGAACACTCCCCAGCCGTTGAGTAATCCTACCTGCCCCGCTGAAAGATCCTGCGTGCCGGTGTCGCGGACATCGTCGTTGTGGAGTAGATAGCGATGCACGTAGATATTACTTATTCTATCTATCCGACGCCCGAATCTCAGCCGCGGCTGGCCGCTTTCTTCATCACCACGCTCACGTCGTCGGGATTGATCAGATCGGGCACGGTCCAGCCATCCAGATCGTACTCGGCCATACACTGCTCGGCAAAGCCTTTGTACTTCGCGGTTTGGCCGATCGCCTCGGCCACCATCAACACCTCGAAGCGGATGCTTTCGTGGCTGCCGAAGTAGTTGCGCTCGTAGAGCTCGTGGCGTCCGCCGAACTCGGTGCCGATGGCGTCCCACATCAGCTTCATCAGCTTGACGCGGTCTACGGCCGAATAGTTGTTCGAGCCGCGCACGAATTGATCCAGGTATTTGCGGATTTCCGGATTCTTGAAATCGCTCGAGTGCGACGGAAGATAGATCAGCGCACTGGCCAGAACGTTCTCGACGATCTCCTTGAGCTTGGGATAAAGCGTGCTGGCCGCCACACGATATGCCAGTCCGTAATCCAGGTTCGGCAGCACGTGGCCGGGCGTCCATGGCACCGTAGCGCGCGCCATCGCATCGGTCAGGCCCCAGAACAGATTGCGCCAGGCCAGGACTTCTCCCACCTGCGCCTGCACGCCGCGGAATTCCTTCGATCCGGTAGCATCCACAGCCTTGAGCAGCAGCCCGGCGATGAAATCGAGCTTGACCGCCAGACGGACGCAGCCGTGAAACATGAACCTGGGCAAAAAGCCGGAGCGCGGGAAAAAGTTGTTGACCTTATCGATGTCGCCGTATGCGAACACGTTCTCGAACGGCACGAAAACTTTGTCGAACACGATGATCGAATCGTTTTCATCCAGCCGGCTGGAGAGCGGGTAATCGAACGGGCTGCCGGTGGCGGCGGCGGCCAGCTCATAGGACGGCCGGCAGAACAGTTTCACGCCGGGCGCATCCGTGGGCACGATGCAGACGAAGGCGAAATCCTTGGTCTTGATGGGCAGGGCGCCGTTGTTGGCGATGAAGTTGTAATGCGTGAGCGTAGAGGTAGTGGCGACCACCTTGGCGCCGCTCACGATCAAGCCGCCGTCGGTCTCCTTTTCGACGTGCATGTAGACGTCGCGAACCTCTTCCAGTTGCTTGTTACGATCCACCGGCGGATTGACGATGGCGTGATTAACGAAGGTGACTTCCTCCTGCACCTTCTTGTACCAGCGCTTGGCGTTTTCCTCGAACGGCTCGTAGAAACCCGAGTTCGCGCCGAGCGTGGCCAGAAACGCGGCCTTGTAATCCGGGCTGCGGCCCATCCAGCCATAGGTGACGCGGGCCCATTCGGCGATTGCATCGCGGGCGCCAACCAGGTCTTCCGCGCTGCGCGAGGCGCGAAAGAACTTGTGTGTGTAACCGCCGCTGCCGGTGTCGGTCTCCGTACATAGGGTGCTCTTGCGCCCGTCATGCAGGGCATCGTAAAGGCGGGCGAGCATCCGGACCGTGTTGCGGAAGGCCGGATGTGTAGTGACGTCCTTGACGCGTTCGCCGTAAATCCAAATTTCGCGGCCGTCCCGCAGGCTCTCGATATATTCCTGGCCGGTGAAGGGCCGCGTACGCGTGGCGGAATGTGATTCACCCATGATTTTCCAAATCCCCCTAGAACCGCAGGCCTACGTCCGCATGCGGGCCAGAAAATATAGTCCCACAAGCGAAAAGACCACATCGGGCGACCATGCCGCAAGTTGAGGCGGCAGCTCGTTCAAATTTCCCAACTGCTCGAAAAACTGATCGATTGACACGTAGGCGATGAAAATGGCGAAGCTCATACCGACGCCCGCCATCCCGCCGCCCTTACCCGCCAGGAATGCGAATGGCGCCGAAACCAGGGCCAGGATGAATGCGAACAGCGGCACGGAAAATTTTTTGTAAAGCTGGACTTGCAGCGGAATCGTATCGAAGCCGCTTTGCTGCAGTTCGTCGATATAGGACCGCAGCTCCAGGAAGTTCATCTGGCGCGACTGGAGCGCTTCTTTGACGAAGTAGTCGGGCGTTTCCTTTAGTTCCGGAAACACGCGGATTCCACCCGCGAAGTTGAATACCGCGGCCGATTCATGGCCGTTCAAGTCGCGGCTCCAACCGTTCTGGAATACCCAGGCATTCAGCGCAGGCTCCCAGCGGGCGCGCTCAGCGGCGATGTGTTTCTTCAGGCGAAACGTTTCCGGATCGATCTCAAAGACGTTCACTCCCAGCATCACGCGCTCTTTCTGATCGAAATACTTGTAGTAGAAAATACGATCTTCCAGGCCATAGAACCAGGTGCGGCCAGGATTGAGATACGTCTGCGCGGGCTTGCCTTTGATCTCGGCTCGGATCGCATCCTGAATGCGGTCGGCTTCCGGAACCCAGTAATGATCGAACGCGAACAGGCCGCCACTCAGCAAAATTCCGCCGGCGAGAATCGGCAAAGTTAGCCGGTACATACTCACACCACAGGCTTTGAACGCGGTGACTTCATTGTTCTTGGTGAGCACTCCGAACACCACCAGCACCGAAGTCAGCACGCTGATCGGAGTGAAGCGGTAAATCAGGCGCGGCGTGAGGAAGAACAAGTAGGTGAATACGCGGCCCATGGGGATGTGATTTTTGATGATGTCGCTCAACAGTTCGAAGAACGTGAAGACGTGGAACATCAGCACAAAACTCACCAGCCAGAGCACAAAGTAAAACAGAAAGCTGGAGAGCAGATACGTGTCGACCACCTGGGGCAGCAGAGGAAAGCGCACCTTCCACATCCGGGGCTGGATCCGATCGAGCAGGCGCGGAATATGTTCCTGCGGCTTGCGGCTGGCGGATCGAAACAGCCGCATCAGCCGACCGATATAGTCGCGATCGCCGGGGGCTTCCAGGCGCGCGAGCATCGCCAAACCGAGAATGGCAAACGCCAGATTCGGTATCCACACGGCAAAGCCGGCCGGAACGGTCCCCTGCCGCGCCAATCCGATCACGCCGATCCGTCCCATTTGATAGAAGAACGCCAGCGCGACCGTGAGCACGTACGCCGAGGATTTTCCGGAGCGGCGCGATCCGACTCCCAGCGGAATGCCAGTCAGTGCAAGCAGCATGCACGCGAGCGGTAAAGCGAAGCGCTGGTTCAATTCGATGCGCGCTTCGAGAGTGCGCTCGGGATCCGCTTGCGCTCCATAGGCGAGCTTGTAGAGCGGGCCCGTGTCCATCTCCATCACCGGTTGCGAGGGCTGCACTTCGGTATTGCGCTGCGCTTGCAGGATCATGTCGCGGCCGGGCGACGAGTCCACCTTGTATTCGGACGGATCCTTGCCCGCATCGTACATGCTGGAATTGCTCAACGAGAGCTGAATGCGGTTCTGGGCGACGTCCGGCATGGCAATTGCATCTGAAGCCAGCGTGACGCGTGGACTATCGCCGCGATCGTTGGACGGCGTGACATCGGCCAGGAAAATACGATGCCAGCGGGTAGTGGTACTGGAGGGAATGTCGCTGATGTAGAGAATCGAGTTGGGAAATTGCTCCTGGAAGACTCGCGCCTGAACCTCGGCGGTCAACTGGCCGGCGAGAAGCTGATTCTGGATCTTATAACGCTCGCGAATCGCCCAGGGAGTGAGCCACAGCGAAGCGGCCGCGGCCACCAGCGTCATCACGAAACCGAAGGCGAGAATCGGCGGAGCCACCCTGCGGCCTGAGACGCCGGCGGCCCGCATGGCCGTGATTTCGCCGTCGCTGGACATGCGGCTCAGCGTGATCAGGGTACCGACCAGAACTCCCAGCGGAATGGCGTAGGGCAGCGCCTGGGGCAGCACCAGTGCGAACAGGTCGGCCACCAGCCGTGGCGAACCCGAATCGCGCACCAGAAATTCGAACAGCGGCCGCGCGCGTTCAAGAAACAGGACCAAGGTGAACAGGATGCAGCCCAGCGCCGAACTGGCCAGGATTTCCCGGAAGAGCGTGCGGCTTAGCAGGCGCATAGATCAGAGGCGCCAGCAAGAGTGCGTGCTTCCACGACGTGCGGACAACTCGGGGTTCATCAGTTTCCGCTGGGCGGGGGCACGGTGGGCGCCTTCGGCAACTGGTCCTGCGGCGGCTCCAGTTCGAGCTCGTCGAAAAGCAGGCCCGGCGAAACCACGCTAGCGGGCGCCAGATAACCGCCCGCGCCGAGAATCGCCAGCGGAGCCGCCACGTTAACGAAGTCGAACATCTCGGTTTCCGAGGAGGCCGCCAGGACGTCGCGCAGCGTGCGGCTGGTCAGACCGCGGAACCGAAGTCCACGAACCAGTTCCTCGCGCCCGTCCGGATACACGCGGTAAATCAGAAGCGGCGGGCTCACCGGCCTGGCGGAACCGCCGGATTGAGAGCTGGCCTGCGCCAACGATTGCAGCTCGGAGGTAGTGGCCGAATAGGGATAATCGAGCTTCCGCACCAACATTCCGTACGGTTTCCCGCGCGTCTTGGTGAGCTCAATCAGTCGCTTCTTCAGATCGGCAAGGGGTGTTGTTTCGCTGGACTTCACAAACAGATTCCCGATCGCCGCCGAGAAAGAGCCATAATTGCCCGGCAAACGCGCGTGGCCGTTGGAAGCCGGGAATCCGCGAATGGGTTGCCGCGTGGTCAGGAACGTCTTCAAGACGCCTTTTTCCACCACGCTCACGGGTTTCGGCGCTACGCCCTCCATGTCGAACAGATAGAATCCGGCGAGAGGTTTGCCGTTGTACGTGGATTGGGTCGCGTCGTCGGTCACATCAAACGATTCCGGCAGGACCCGCCCGCCAATGCGGCTCTCGAATTCGCTGGGGGCGAACGGAACGTTGCGGCCGGGATCGGACAGAGGCCGGCGCGGCACTCGTAAGTTATCGCCCAGCAATTGCGCGAGTAACTGCGCGGCTGCACGCGGCTCGATCAATACAGGACCGCTATAGCTTTCTCCCCACGGAGCGTGAACCAGCGCACGAACGTTTTCGGCCACTTCGGCGAGAGATTTGCGCATCTCCGCTTCGGACGGAAACTTGTCCATGTCGAGCGACTGAATGGACACCGCATCGTGGAGCAGCATTCCGTCCGGCGCTTGCCCTTCCGCCTTGGCATAAACCCAATACATGTCGTCGTTGTAACGGACCGCCGTCCCCTCGGAGTTCATCAGCGTGGTGGGACCCTGGATCAGTTGCAGCTCGACGCCGGAAGACAGCACTTCCTTGTAGTTGTTGAAAATCGCGGCCAGGTGCGCCATTCGCGTCTTCCATGCCTCGTCCTCCACTTTCGGCCGGGACACTTTCCCGATACTGACCACCGGCGCGACCTTGGAGAAATCGGGCACCGGTTCGGCAGAGGCCGCCGAGTTGTTCAGCGAAGCCCGCTTGCGAGCCATGGATTCGACGGCAGCCTTAAAGGCCCGATCGGTGCTGAGCCATAGTTCGTTGCGGAAATTGGCGTAATCGTCGTCCAGGGGCCAGTTGCCGTCATAGCGCGAGCCGGAGTAGACTCCGCTGAAAATGTGACCGGTGTTGTCGAAATCGTAACTACCTACCCGAACTTCCGTCGACGGCGAGCGGAAGCGATTCCGAGACACGTTGACCACGGCGCCCATAGAGGCCGAGATGTGCAGCGTTTCGGCGTCGGTTAAGGTGTAGCTGAAAAAATACGGCGCGTCCTGGCCGGCCACCACGCCCAACTGCTTGGAACGCTGCAGCTCGTCGCGCATGGCCCGCAAAAGTATTTCATCGGCGGGAATCGAGAGTCCCGGGCTTTGCGATATCAGCCACGCGGCCGACGCGGCCAAGCCCGTGGCCAGCCCAACTCCGCGTAAGAGCGGGCGGGGCAGCATCCAACGGCGAGGCGTCACGGGCGCGCCTCCGAAGGCGGGGGCGATAAGTATGGCGGCCGGTCACGCGAGCTATCCTTGCGCTGCACTTCGATCTCGGAGACCAGCAGCGCGGGTGCGATTGCCGAAACGGGAACGTTGCCGGATTCAGCGCCGCAGATGCCGTTGAAAACTTCCATGCGGTTCGACGTCGCGATGATTTTCGAGAAGCTCGCCAAAGGTGTGCCGACAATATCGACGCCGCGGACCAACTCATCCGGACGGCCATCGGCATACACCCGGTAAACCACCAGCGGGACCACCGTAAAAGCTTGCAGGCCGCGTCGTCCTGTGGTCGTGTATCCGCTGCTGACCTGATCGAAGAACAAGCCGTACGGTTTGTTCTGGCGCTTGACCTCTTCGATCAGCATCCGGCGCAGGTCCGCGTCGCTCACCTGCTTGGTGGATTCGACGATCAGATTGGATTGCCGCGACACAATTTCATTGCCTGGAGACCGCCGGCCGTGGCCGTTGGAGTTCGCGAATCCCTGGATCGGCGAGCGCGACATCAGGAAGGTTTTCAGAATCCCTTTGTCGACCACCGTGACCGGGCGGGCCTTCACGCCCTCGTCGTCATAAAGGTAATAACCGTTTAAGGTGACGTCGCCGAACTGTTTGCGCGTGGGGTCGAAGATCACGCTGAGAAAATCGGGCAAAACCGGCAGGTTGACGGATTTGGTGAAGGTCTGGCCCTCCGATTCGTCCTTCTGCCGATGACCCTCGATGCGGTGTCCGAAGATTTCGTGGAACAGCACGCCCGCGGCGCGTCCCGAAAGAATCGCCGGTCCGACATAGGGATCGGAAAGCGGGGCTTTCAGCAAGCCGGTGAGGTTGGCTCCTGCCTTCTGCACCGCGGCCAGGATGTCGGCGTCTTTGGGGAGCTTGGCGGGATCGTCCGTTTCGAAGCTCTCCATGGTGGTCAGATCCATCCCATCCTGAGCCTTACCATTCGCCACGATGATCATGCGGGTAAATGGACGTCCGTGTTCCAGGCGCGTTCCCTCGCTGGTCACCAGCGTCTGGGTGAGCGTTCGCGTTTCGAATTGAACGCTCGAATCGAGGGCGCCGGGGTACTTCGAGAATTCCGCGGACAGCTTGCGCAGCCGCGCGGCCCACTCGGTGGGATTGAACTTGAGCGTCGCGGGCGACGAGAAGTAAATCTGCGGATCTTCCTTCGAGAAGTCGTCGGACGTGTCGGTGGCCTGCGTGCGGAGCTTTTCATCGCCCTTCAGGCGGATCAGGCGCTGCGCGGTGCCTCGATATACGCGGTCGGTAGCCAGCCACACGGCTTGCCGGATCGCGGCGGCGTTATCCTCCAGCGCAATCGGCGTCGCGGCGGTGAAGCGCGGGCGATTTTCATTCGCCACCAGGTGATAATTGTCGAACTGCTGGTTTCCATCACGGATGGTCACATCCAGGTAGCGCGACTGATTGTGCTGTTGAGTTTCGAGCGAGCCGCGGCTCGCCACCAGCACGTAGGAATCCGTGGTGGTGACCTCATACGACATGAAGTACGGCGCCGGGTCGCCCTTCTGCTTCAAAATAGTGAAGTTGCGGTCCATTTCGTCGGACAGGATCTTCACCAGGGGAGTCTGCGCGATGGCGCAGCTGGAAACGAGCACGAATAAAGCCAGTAATGAGCGCACGACCCCCTCAGCATACCAGGGATGAAAACTGAGGTGAAGCGTTGGATTCAGGGATGTTCGGCTCGCGGGACGGACGGCGCGGCCACCGGCGGGTGCAGCCCGCGGCGTATGAACGCGCGGAATTCGACACCGAAGTTTTTGTTTTCGACGTAGCCTGCGCCTGAAGGTTGCCAGTGGGTCTGCTTCTGGCGGGCGTCCGGGTCGCCCATAAACAACTCGAACGACCGCCGAGCTGCCCACGCATGCAGCGAATCGGTCTGCTTGCGGTCGAACCGGGCCACCGCCAGACTGGGATTTAGATCGACCACCATGCCGCGTTTGACGGACGCGGTCTTGAGACCGGACCGGACCAGCGCTTCCCCGCCGTACACTCGAAACGTGTTTTCTGCCGTTCCATTTTGGGCTATCCCAAGCCGATACAAGCCCGGGCGCGTAAGTTCGGTAGTGGTGTCGGTTACTTTTACCTGAATCCGGTTACCCTCGGGCAACTGCACGATCTCGATTAATGCATCGCCGCGTTGGAGTGTGATCCGGGTGTCAGCGAGTTGGGTGTCATCCATGCGCACCTGAGCGTTTTCGGAAAGCCTGAGCACGACGCCAGGGGCCAGCAGGATCTCGGCGCGGCCTCGGCTGGTCGAGAGAGTTTCTCCGTTTTCCATCTGAGGGAAGCGCGCGGGTTTGAGGATCACTCGCTTGCCATCCACGAACGCAGGTCCCTGCAGGTAAGTGATTAAACCGGCCCGGGCACTGACCACCTTTTGCGCAACCAGTTGCGTGCTCAGGACGCACAAGAGCAACAGCCCGCGTTTTCCGGGACAAGCCATGCCAGGGCCATTCTAACGCTTCGCCCTCGACTTCGCGACGGCAAATCAGACCGGGACGGAAACCAAGCCGCGTTCCTTCAATCCGTTGAGGGCCAGGCCGTAGCGGCCGCGCACGCCGGTTTTTTCGAAGATGTGCTTGAGGTGAATCTTGACGGTTCCGGGCCGTATGCCCAGTTCCAAAGCGATCTCCTTGTTCTTGAAGCCCTGTTCCACCAGCTCCAGAACCTGCTGTTCGCGCGCGGTCAGCTCGCTGCGCGGATAGCGGTCGGAGCGGCTGGAATCGCGGAACACACAGTCCTCCATCCAACTTCGGCCCGCTGCCACCGTGCGCAGGCAGGCGACTACGGCCTGAACCGCGGCCGATTTTCGGAGAATGCCCCGCGCGCCGGCTTGCAGAAAGCGCAGAGCTTCGGCTTCGGTGACGGAAACGCCCCACACGACCATTCCCGTTTCTAACGGCGGCGCTTCCCCCGCCTGGATTTCGACCAGCCAGTCCAAGATCGCCTGGATCCCGAATCCCTTGTCCAGAATCAAGACGTTCGGGCGCTGCTTACGGACCACGTCAAGGGCGTGCGGAAGAGATTCCGGAGCGGTCAGGAACTTCAGATCCGGGACGCCTCTCAACAGGTTCCGGACTCCCTCTGCTGTTACGGGCTGGGTATCACAGATCGCAATGGATTTTGCGGTCTCGGCGGTGGCGGAGGACTCAGAGGTATTGCTGGTCCCGAGCGCTTTCGCCAGGTTAGCGGTACTGGTAACGTCCATCTTTGTCCTTCTCATTTCCCGGTGTTTCGGCCCAAGTCTGCTGCTGGCCTAAACCGTTTGCCCAAGTACTCATTAGCAAGGAGTACCTCTCTCTTAGTTCAGGGAAGGTCCGGAGTCTCTCATGCTATGATCACTTCTAGTCGATTTACTTCTTTGGAACGCTTTCCAAACTGGTCTGGGCGACCAAATGCAAAACCGTGATTCCCGTGCGGACGTACTCAAGCGCGGTGTCGTCATCAGCCCCAATTCACGCATGGTTCGGGAGTTGGCTCCGCTCCTTGAATCGCACCTGGCCGGCAGTTCCATCAATTTCGTAAACAGCTACCCTTCGCCGCGCGATGTAGGCAGTGCCCTGGGCGGCGGATCGCTGCAACTGGTCTTTTTGGACGTGGCTTCCGATCCGGAACGCGGCCTCCAACTGCTGAGCGAGATGGTACGCCTGGGTAGCCATGTGCACGTGCTGGCGCTCCTGTCCGGCAACGATCCGGACTTTATCCTCCGCTGCTTGCGCGCGGGGGCAGCGGAATTTCTGCTGGAACCTTTTACCGGGGAACAGCTCGATGCGGCCCTGACCAAGATCGCGCGGCTGCAGCCCGCCGCGGAAACCAGTGGAACCGAACCCACCAAGATCATCGCGGTCATGCCCGCCAAAGGCGCTTGCGGCGCCACCACCATCGCCTGCAACCTGGCCTTCTATTGGAAGCGCATGGGCGCCCAACGCGTCCTGCTGGCCGACTTGGATCCACTCACCGGCACTCTATCTTTTCTATTGAAGATCAAGTCGGTGTACAGTTTCCTCGACACGCTGCAGCGCGCTCATGAGCTGGATTCCGATCTGTGGCGCGCCATGGTCACGACTGTGAACGGTGTCGATATCCTGCTGGCGCCCGAGCTGATTACCGAGAATCCGCCGGAGTTGAACGATCCCTCGCCCATCCTCGAGTACGCAAAAAGCGCCTACGACGTGATCATCCTCGACGCCGGAAATGTCTACGGCGACTGGAACCTGAATCAGGCGCGTGCCGCCCAAGAAGTGCTGCTGGTGACCACGAATGAGCTGCCGGCGCTACAGGCAGCCCAGCGGGCGCTATCTTATCTGGACGCCAATAGGGTCGGCAGATGGAAGATCCGCCTGCTAGTGAACCGCTACCAGCGCGATATCGGCCTCAGCCGCGAAGTGATTGGGACGGCGCTCCACACTGAGGTTTTCGACAGCATTCCCAGCGACTATGAATCGGTGCAAAAGGCGTTGATGGAAGGAAAGCCCGTTCCGTCCAACACACCGTTCGGCAAGAGCCTGACCCAGGTGGTGGAGCGCCTGGGAGTCCGACCTGGTAGCGAGAGCAGTAAGAAGAGCAGCTCGCTGGGCGGATTATTCGGGTTGTTCTCCAAAACGTCCAAGTGAGTCAAAGGGTGCCCGACGCGACACAAACCGCCACCGCTCCTGCACTGGTCTTCGCTTTCGAAGCGCGGATGCAGGTCGGCCCGCCGCTCGACGTCGGCCCGGTTCCCGGAGGACGCCGCCGGATCATTCCGATTCTCGGCGGCACGTTCGAAGGCCCTGGACTGAAGGGCTTGGTCCTGCCTGGCGGGGCCGACTGGCAGATCGTGCGGGCGGACGGCTTTGGCGAGCTCGATACGCGCTACACGCTCCAAACCGACGATGGCAAGTTGATCTATGTGCAGAACGCGGGCATCCGTCACGCCTCGCCCGAAGTCACAGCGCAGCTCATGGCCGGTCAGCCGGTGGATCCGTCGCTGGTGTACTTCCGCACCGTTCCTAAGTTTGAAACTTCGTCGCCGGAACTGACCTGGCTGATGCGGTCGATCTTTGTGGGCACGGGCGAGCGCTATCCCGCCGACGTGCTGATGCGGTTCTGGAAACTGGAGTAGCGTAGTACCGGCCGGTCTGAGACCGGCCCTGCTGGAGACCGGCCCTACCTTAGCATCTCGACGATTTTTTCACGTACGTTGGCGGTTAGCTCGGCGCGCTGATGCGTGGTCATTCCCGCGGTCGAGATCGGTTCGCCGATGCGTAGCGTGACATGTCCCCTGTGGAACGTGAGGGTATGCATCTTGAGGATGCTGCGCATGCCGAGCATCGCCATGGGCACAAGCGGAATCTGCGCGCGGATGGCGAGAAACGCGGCGCCGTCCTTGAACTCCCGCAGCACGCCCGACTCCGAGCGTCCGCCTTCCGGAAAGACCAGAGTGCTGCGCCCGTCGTGGAGCAGCGCGGCGGTGTGCTGTAGAGTCCGGATGGACGAACGCGGATCGTCCAGCGGCACTAGAACGTGGCCGGCGGTCTTGAGGTGCGTGCCGAGGAAGGGAATCTTGAACAACGCCGCTTTCGCCAGGAACAAGAACTCCTCGGGAATATTCCCCAAGATCACCGGAATGTCCATGTAGCTGACGTGGTTTGAGACGAACACATAATTGCCGCCCGGCTGGATGCGGTCCAGGCCTTCCACGGTAACCTTCACGCCGACGATACGCAGCAACGAGCGGGCCCAGACGCGCGCGACTCGGAGCTGCCGGGGCGGCGTGCGATCGAACAGCGAGATCAGGAAGCTGACGACGCCGAAAAAAGCCGTGGAGAGAATGATGAGGGGAATGACGTATAGCCAGCTCCAGAGCACGGCCATTGCTTTCCTCATTCTTGCCAACGTCCTCCGGTGGTCGCGAGAAACAGCTGGCGCGCTTCTCCTACCAGGAATAACGAACCCGTGATCACGATCACGTCTTCATCGGCTGCCGAGGACCGTGCGTAGCCGATGGCGGCTTCCACATTCGCTTCGATGTGCCCGCGCCCGGCAAATTCGGCGAGGGCTTCGGGGCGCAGGGCGCGAGATGTATTGGGCGCCGTCAAAACCAGCTCAGCCGCGATGGGAAAAAGGACACCGGCGACCTCGTCGATAGCTTTATCACGCATTGCGCCGTAAATTAGCCAGATCCGGCGGCCGCTGTAAAACCGTTCGAGATAGCGTGCCAGAGCACGTGCGCCGGCCGGATTGTGCGCGCCGTCCAGGATCACATCTGGATTTGGTGAAACATGCTCAATACGCCCGGGCCAACGGGCTTCGGCGATCCCCGCGGGCGACACTCCTAGGGCGCGCAAAGCTAGCGCCGCAGTGACGGCGTTGTCCACCTGGTGCTCGCCCGCGAGCGGGCAGACGATTCCCGAAAATCGCGAGCCGCGGGCGTCGATGTGCAGATCGTGGATCTCGAACTGCTCGGCACGTGTAACGGGGACTCGTAGTTCGGCCGCTCGCGCCTCTAAGACGCGCGCCGCTTCCGGACGCTGCCGCGCGAAGACGGCAGGCACCCCGGGCTTCAGAATCCCGGCTTTCTCCCCCGCGATCGCCTCGATGGTGTGGCCCAGGTACGCCTCATGATCGAAATCGATCGGCGTGATTACGGTCAGGACGGGTTGCACGGTGTTGGTAGAATCCAGGCGACCGCCCAGACCAACTTCAACTACGGCGGTCTCCACCTTCTTCTCCCGGAACAGCCAGAACGCCATGGCGGTGACGGTTTCGAAATAAGTCGGATGGCAGTCCAGGTCGAGTTTTTCCGCGATCTCATGCACCACGTTGAAGGCGCGCTCGAAATCTGCCTCGCTCACCGGAATCCCGTCGATCTGGATACGCTCGGTGGGCTCGATCAAATGCGGCGAGGTAAACAGGCCGGTGCGAACGCCCGCGGCTCGCAGTCCGGCGTCGATCATGGCGCAGGTGGAGCCTTTGCCGTTAGTCCCCGCCACGTGCACTACCCGAGATGCGCGCTCAGGATTTCCCAAAGCTTCCAGCACGGCACGAATCCGTTCCAGGCCCAGCTTGGCGGATTTGATTTCGTTGCCCAGAGCATAGAGGAAGTTAACGGTGTCGGGGTAGGTCATGCGGCTATGTGCTTCCTTCGGCGATACACCAGCCACGCCGACCCGACCATCAGCGCGGTTCCCGCCAGGAGCTTTCCTTCGAACAACCAGATGTTGCCGACTTCGCCTGTGGGCACGGCACTCGAGACAATGGTCAGCAGCGTCATGGCGATTCCGGAAACGGCGGCCACGCGCCGGCCGGCCTTCCAGGCGCTCGAGAATAAATAGAGATACGGAATGAATCCGGAGAGCACCATCAATGAGAGCAGCGTCTGGTAAGCGGCGCGAAGGGTATCGCCCAACTGGACGGCGAACAGCAGTGCCGATGCCACGCCCCCCAATACAAGAATCGAGATGTAAGGCGTCGCCCAACGCGGGTGCAGGCGCGCGAAGGCCGGCGGCAGCAGATGATCGACGCCTGCCGCGTACGGCATCCGCGATACGGCCGCGCCCAAACCGCCCCATCCGCCGATCGAGTTAACCAGCACAATGACGGCAATCAGCGGCGTCAGCCAGCTCCATCCCAGCAGGCTGGCAGCGATGTTGCCGCCGTCGGCCAATCCATGCAATTCGTTGATGGAAGCCGGAGCGATCAGGACCAGCAGCGCCAGGGTACTCGCAGCATAGAACCCGGTGCTGAAAATTGTGCCGATCCAGGCGGCGGGCACCACCGTGCGCTCGGGCTGACGGATTTCCGCGGCCATCAGGCCGATCGTCTCCATGCCGCTCAGGGCGAAGGCGATCGCGCCGAAAAATCCGAGCGTCTCCCAGGTCCACGCTGGTGTGAAGTGCATGGGTGTGTTCATAGGTGTCGCGCTGCCGCGCCGCATCCAGATGATTGCCCCCACACCCACCAGCAGGAATCCGAGCAGCCACGCCGTGATGCCGCCCAGGTTTTCAGTCCATTTGCCAACTTTCATCCCGATAATGTTGGTGCCCAACGCGATCCACAGCGAAACGAAGGTCGAGACCACGACAAAGGTCTGGTTGTCTGCCAGATACGCGTATTTGGGCCCCAGGGCATAGGCGCTCATGCTCATGGCGAACATAGTCGAGTTCGGCAGCGTCAGGGCGATCGCGAACCAGTACAGCCAGAAACACAGGAAACCGTGCCAGGGTCCGAAATCATGGCGGGTCCAGGCGTACAGGCCGCCGGCGTCGGGATATTTGTGGATCAGGGCCGCGACGGCCACGCCCAAAGGTGCGGCGAACAGCACCGCCGCGCCGATCCACAGCATCACCGAGCCCGGTCCGGCGCTGGCGGCCACCGCAATCCATCGCGGCCCGACAATGCAGGCGATCGCGAACAGGGTGAGATCGCGAAGACCGAGTTCGCGCTTGAGGTGGGTCATCTGAGATGGTTCATGCAGCACGCTGAACGTGCGTGCGCCATGCTGGTTACCAAAGAGCATTATGGCATCGGGTGCCGGGAATCCGCGATAATAGTGTGGCGACCCAAGCCAAGAAGCCGAAGGCATTCAACCTGCAAGTCGAGTTCGACCGCCGGTTTATGGTCGCACCCGAAAGCAGGCTCTGACAGCCGTCGAGGCGTTACGGGTGATTGCCGATCGTATGTGGCGCCCGCACTCATGCGGGCCGTATCGACACTCATGTCGATACCTCCGGGCGTTTCGGACTACGTGACCAGGCGTCGGCAGGAGTGCCGACGCGGCACGCAGGAGTGCGTGCGCCACCCTGCGCGCTGGGCTTCAGCCTGCCAGGATAAGCCGCTATAGTCGAATCGTAGACCCTGGTCCGACTTTTTGCGCCCCTACCGGCGTCTTTACGGACGGAGCCAAGAAATTGGAGCGATGACTTGATCTTCCGCGAAGTCGAAGATCCAGACCTGATCGCCAAAGCGCGGCGCGGGGATGTGGAGGCCTATAACCTCCTCGTTTCCCGATGGGAGAAGCGTGTCTTTAACTATCTCCTCAGGCTGGTCTCGAATCGAGAAGATGCGTTGGACGTGAGCCAGGACGTGTTCTTGAAAGCCTACCAAAGCCTGCGCAAGCTGGACGATCCGGCCCGATTTTCGGGCTGGTTGTTCCGGATCGCGCACAACGAAGCCTTTTCGCTGCTGCGGCGGAGGCGGCCGGAAACCGAGCTGGTAGGGGAACCCCGCCCCCCCGACGCCATGCTTGAATCTGGCCCGCGGTTGCTGCCGATGGAGCTTTCGCTGGCAGTCGAGAGCGCCCTCAAGCGCCTCAATCACGACCAGCGCGAAGCCGTGCTGCTCAAGGTCTACCAGGGATTCAAGTTCGAAGAAATGGCCGAAATCCTGGAGTGCCCGGTTTCCACCGTGAAATCGCGCCTGTACACCGCGCTCGATCTGCTCAAAGCAACCTTAGCTCCTGCCGTCCTGCAAAAAGAAAGCCTGCGAGGTGAATCATGAGTTGTGTCTCCCCCGAATCCAAACCCGACTGGAAAGCCTACGCGCTGCGCGAACTGGATTATCGGGATCAAGACGCCGCGCGCCAGGCCGAAACACATCTGACGAACTGCCCGGATTGTCGCGAGGAACTGGCCACGTTGCGCCTGACGCTCGATACTCTCTCCACGCTGCGCGAGGAGGAGATACCACAGCGCATCGCTTTCGTCTCGGACAAGGTGTTCGAGCCGCGCTGGTGGGAGCGGGCTTTTAGTAAAACACTTGGCAGCCCCACCTTCGCCGCCGGGGTTCTAGTGGCGGCCGCGATCCTGGTGCACGGCGCACTGCGGCCGGGTCAGGCTCAAGTGGACGCCGCGGTGACCAAAGCGGTCTCGCAGGTGGAAGCGCGACACGCGCTGGAGATCCAGGCGCTGGCCGATATGGTCGAGATGCGGGATAAGCAGGTCGCGAACATGTATATCACCAACGCAGCGTTAATTCGCTAGGAGACTGCCATGAAAATTATGAAATCGTTTGTTCTGCCCCTGATCGTTTCCTTAGCGATCCTTGTTTCCGCTGCGTACGCGGCAGCGGGAGATGCCCCGCGCGTGGACCGGACTCAGATGGAAAAAGTGGAAAAGAGCCTGGATGCTACGCTTCTGCGCTTTACCACCGATAATTCCCATACTTTGATCGGTCTCACGCGCGGGGTTTATTTGGAAGGTGTGGGGGCCGTGCTGACGGCTGAAGTCATCCTGATAAACGCGCCGATCAACATCATGCATCCAGTTCCGACCAAGGAAGAGATCGCGATGATGCGCAAGAAAAAGATCGAGCGGCTGCCCATCTTAAAGAGAGTCTTGAAGGACGCGCTGGTCTCCGCGGCCGCATCGCTGGAGACGATTCCACCGGACGAGCAGGTGGTGATTGCGGTGATTGTGCCACGATTCACGGTCGAAGATGCCGCCGGCTTGCCGGTCCAGGTCACCGTGCAGGCGCCCAAGAGGAAGCTGCTCGAATTAAAGGGCGCCGCTCTGGATTCAGTGATTCGCGTCACGGAAAACTAATTTCAATGCGTCTGGGCGAGATCCTGATCGAGCGGAAACTCATCACTTCGGACGATCTCGCCCGCGCGCTGGAAATTCAGCACGAGCGCAGCGGCGAGAAGCTGGGCAAGATCCTGGTGGATCTGGGATTCATCGCCACGCGCGATGTGCTTTCAGCGCTCGCCGAGCAGTTGCAGGTTCCGGTGCTTGCACTGGATGGCCCGCCCGCCGTTTCCCCCGAAATCGAAACCCTGGCGCCCCGCTTCCTGCGTCAGTTCCGCTGCCTTCCCGTCGCCCTGCACGACCACACGGTCACGCTCGCCATGGCCGATCCGCTGGATTTCGAGACCCGTAACACGGTGGCTGCCTCCACGGGTCTGGCAGTAGAAGCTGGGATCGCGCTCGAGCAGGAAATCCTGGACGCCATCGACCGTTACTACGGCCAGGCGGCCAAGAACGAAACCGAGCTCGCATCTCAAGAGGGCGAATCGGAGGATCTCGAACACCTTCGCGACATGGCCAGCGAGGCGCCCGTGATCCGCCTGGTGAACGCCATGATCGCGCTTGCGGTGGAGCAGCGGGCCAGCGACATCCACATCGAGCCGTTTGAAAAAGAATTTCGAGTCCGATACCGGATCGACGGCGTCCTCGCGAGTCAAAGCCCGCCGCCGCGCGAGCTGAAAGCGGCCATTATCTCGCGCGTCAAGCTGATGGCCCGCCTGAATATCGCCGAACGCCGCCTGCCGCAGGACGGACGCATCAAGATCAAGACGCTGGGGCGCGAGGTCGACCTGCGCGTCTCCACTCTCCCCACGTTGTACGGAGAAAGCGTGGTCATGCGCCTGCTCGACCGCTCTGCCGGCGATTTTTATGATCTGGAGCGCCTGGGATTCGACGATCACATGCTGCGGCGCATGGAATACTACACGTCGCTGCCGCACGGCATTCTCCTGGTGACCGGGCCGACCGGCAGCGGTAAATCGACCACGCTTTACTCCGCGCTCAAGCGCATCAATCAGACCGATAAGAAGATCATCACCATCGAAGACCCGGTGGAATATCAGATGGACGGGATCAACCAGATCCACGTCAATCCGCAGATTGGGCTGACGTTCGCGGGCGGACTGCGACACATCGTGCGCCAGGATCCGGACGTCATCATGATCGGCGAAATCCGCGACCGCGAGACGGCCGATATCGCCATTCGCGCCGCGCTCACCGGCCACTTCGTGTATTCGACGCTGCACACCAACGATGCGCCAAGCGCTATCACGCGCCTGACCGACATGGGTGTCGAGAATTACCTGCTGACTTCGTCGCTGGTGGCGGTACTGGCGCAACGGCTGGTCCGCGTGATCTGCCCGCAGTGCCGGCAGCCCGCGGGCGAGGTGACAGCGCCCAATGGAGACCGTCTGCCATCCTTCCGGGGCGCGGGATGCGAGCACTGCTTCGGAACCGGCTATCGCGGTCGCGTCGGTATCTTCGAGCTGATGGAGTTGAACGAAGAGCTGCGCGGCATTATCATGCGGAATGAAGACGCCAGCATCATCACCGCGGCCGCCCGGCGGCACGGCATGCACAATTTGCGTGACGACGGTTGGGACAAGGTCGCCCGCGGCGTCACCACGCCGGATGAGGTCATCCGGGTGACGCAAGAGTTCTAACATGGCTAAATAAATCATGGCGACCACCTTCTTTTTCCGCGCAGTCGCCTCTGACGGCAAGCCCCGCACCGGCACGCTCACCGCTGAGAACGACAAGCTGGTGGCCAGCGAGCTGCGCCGCCAAGGTTTGGTCCCGGTCTACATCGGGCTCAATAAGAAGAGCGGCGGCTTCGAGCTCAAGCTTCCGGCGTTCAACCGCGGCCACCGCAAGGATGTGCTGTTCTTCACTCAGGAGCTGGCCACGCTGCTCAACGCCGGCGTTCCGCTCGATCGTGCGCTTTCGATCGTCGCCCAACTCACCTCTCGCGGCGACTTTCGCTCCGTCGTGCTGGATGTGATGCGGATCCTGAAGGGCGGCAAATCGCTGGCCGATAGCCTGGCGACGCGGCCTTCTCACTTTTCCGAACTCTACGTGAACATGGTTCGCGCGGGCGAGGCCTCGGGATCGCTGGCCCAGATTTTCGATCGCCTGTCTGAGTTCGAACGCACTCGCGACGATCTGCGCGGTTATATCGTGAGCTCTCTCATCTATCCCTGCCTGCTGACCCTGGTCGGACTCGGATCGATTTTCGTGCTGCTGAATTTCGTGGTCCCGCGCTTCGCCCTGATCTTTTCCGACCCGCGCATGAAAATCCCCACGCCCACGCTGATCCTGCTCGAAGTCAGCGCGCTGGTGCAGGCCTACTGGCTGCCCGCGGCGTTAACGATGGTCGTAGCCGTGGTGCTCTTTCAGGTGTACATTCGAACCAAGGCGGGCCGCCTGTGGTGGGACACTATCCGCTTGCGTATGCCGCTGCTGGGCGATGCGTTGCGCAAGGCCGAAACCGCCCGCTTCGCACGAGCCATGGGAACTTTGGTCGCGGCGAGCGTTCCTCTGGTGCAATCGATCGGAATCGCGCGCGGTATTTTGAACAATCGACGCATGGCTGGAACGCTGGAACAGGTCGCGCAAGGCGTGAAGCGCGGAGAAGGAATCGCCGGGCCGCTGACCCGCGCCGGGGAATTCCCGCCGCTTGCCGGGCACCTTCTGAGCGTGGGCGAAGAAACCGGACACCTGGACACCATGTTCAACCGCATGGCTGATATTTACGACGGCGAAACGCGAACCGCCATCCGGCGTTTCACGGCGCTTTTTGAACCGCTCATCATCCTGGTGATGGGCCTGGTGGTAGGGAGCCTGATCATGAGCCTGATGCTGGCCATCACAAGCATCAACGATATCGCCATATGACAACTACACGCAGGAAATCTGAACGAGGCGTCACGCTGATCGAAATGCTGGTGGTGATCACCATCATCGGCCTGATCGCCGGGCTGGTCTCGGTGAACGTCATCCGCCAGGGAGAAAGCGCCAAACGCACCGCCGCGCGGGCACAGATCAGCTCATTCATGAACGCGCTCGGGATTTATAAGCTCGATACCGGCGCCTATCCGCCCACCAGCCAGGGCCTCCAGGCGTTGCGCGTGAAGACCGGCGAAATGCCCAACTGGGCCGGTCCCTATCTTCCGAAGGACGTCCCGCTCGATCCGTGGGGCCGCCCATACGAGTACAAATACCCGGGCGATCATGGCGAGGATCCCGACGTCATATCGCTGGGCGCGGACGGCCAGCCCGGTGGGGATGGGACGAATGCAGACATCGTTAGCTGGAGCAATAAATAACGCGGTGTGGCGCACGCACTCATGCGTGCCGTGTCGGCGCTCTCGCCGACACCTGGTGTGCGGCTCCCCGAAAAGGCGTCGAGAAGAGTCTCGACGCGGCACGCAGGAGTGCGTGCGCCACGAGCAAAACCAGCGGGGCGTTACCCTGCTCGAAGCCATGATTGTTGTGGCGCTGATCGGGATGATGGCCGGCCTAAGCTACCCCGCGGTCAGTTCCGGACTCGATACGTTGCGCCTTCGCTCCACCTCTGACGCGATCGTTTCGTTCCTGAACATCGCGCTCGATCACGCCGACCGGCGCCAGCAAGCGGTAGAGGTAATCATTTCGCCAAGAGAGAACCTTTTGCTGAGCCGCACGGCAGATTTAGGCTTTATGCGCCGCCTGGAAATTCCCGTTCAGCTCCGGATCGTCTCGGTACAGCCGGTTCTGCCGACCGGACTCGATCCGGGGGAGCCGCGCCACTTTGTGCTTTATCCCGGCGGTTCTGTGCCGCGCATTGGAATTGAGATCGCTACATTTCAAGGCCGCAAGCGGCTGGTCAGCGTCGATCCGGTTACCGGATCTCCGGGAGCCAGCCAATGAGAAATCAGCAGCGTGGGTTCACGCTCCTCGAAGCCCTGGTCGCGACGATGATCATGGGCATCGCCGTGGCTGGAATCCTGAATGCGTTGGCAGCGTCTTCCCGGAATGTCTCCCGGCTTACCCAAGCCGACCGCGCCGTGCTTCTGGCGCGCACCAAGATGGACGAGCTTCTGGTCAACGATGCTCTCCCGCGCAAAGTTTTTCTGGAGGGCCGCTTTGCATTTGCCGAAGCTGGCGCCATGGATGCAGGCTGGCGGGCGCGCGTTACACCGATTGAGTCCGCTCCCGAAGCCGTCGATCTCAACTGGGTGATCGACCGCATCGAGCTTGAAATTTCGTGGATGGATGGCGCGACGCGCCGCAGTTTTTCACTTGAAGGCTACCGCCGGGCCCTTTTGCGACCGGGTGAAGGCATCTAGTGTTGTTTAGCGGATCTCAACGCGGTTTTACATTGATGGAGCTGATGATCTCCATCACCCTGGTGGCTGCAATCGCCACCGGCATGCTGATGGCGATGCGAGGCGGCCTGCTTTCGCTCGACCGGACCCAGACGCGCCTGGAAGAGAATCGCCGTGCCATGGGGATCCAGCGGATCCTGACGCTGCAGCTCGGTGGTGCGATGCCGGTGCGAACCGGATGCGGCGGCGGTCAGATGAGTCCCTTCGCGTTTCGAGGCACCCCCACGGCACTCCAGATGGTGAGCACGTATTCGATAGCCGAAGGCTCGCGCGGGTATCCGCGCATCGTCGAATATCAAGTCGCACCTGATGAAAACGGAACGGTCAAGTTGGTCGTTTACGAGCGTCTCTACACCGGCCCGGGGAGCACGGCCGGGTTTTGTGGTGAGAGCATCGCGTTGCAGGGATCCGCGCAGCCGCTTGTGGCTGCCACGCGCCTGGCCTATTGCCGGATCTCTTATCACCAAATGAATCCCGATACGCAGTTTCGCGGGGGCGGCTGGGTGGACGGCTGGACTGATCCCGATTTGCCGGCGGCCGTTCGCATTGAGATGGTCCCGGCAGCGCCGGATGCGGTCCGGCTACCGATGGTTGCCGTGACGGCACCGCTTCACGTCAGTCGTTCCTTCCAGGATCTGCCGTATGAAGACCAGTAAATACGCTGGCACCACTCCATCACTGTCGCGGCTCTGTAAAGATTCCGAGCCGCGAGAGTCATCGAGCGGTAATCGCGATCGTCAAAAAGGCGGGGCTCTGCTCACTGTTCTGTGGGTTTCGGCCGCGCTGGCAGCCATCGCTTTTTCCGTGTCGATGTCGATCCGCGCTGAAACCGATCGGGCCGGCACGGCGGCTGACGGCCTTCGCGCCATGTATCTTGCCACCGGCTCCGTCGACCGGGCAGCGCAGTGGCTGCTGTGGGGGACCGGATCGGACCGCTTCTTCGACTACCGGCGCTACACAGACAAGCCGCGCCTGACCTACTCCTATCCGAGCGGAGACGTGGTAGTGGAAATGATGCCGGAGACCGCCAAGCTCGACATCAATCACGTCTCCGGAGACGATCTGTTGCGCCTGGTTACCGTCGTAACCGGCGATTCAGCGCGCGCCCGGGAAATTACTGAAGGCATTCTGGGCTGGCGAGGCGGCGGCTCGGGAGCAGATTCGCCGGCTCAGGCTTCGACTTTTCAGCCGCGGCGCGCGTCTTTTGAAGAGATCGAAGAATTATTGCTGGTGCGCGGCATGACTCCAGAATTGTATTACGGAAACTACGTGGCGGAAGGGGACGGGCGTCTGTCCCCGCGCGGCGGCCTGCGCGACAGCTTGTCTGTATGGGGATCGCTCGGTCCGTTTGACGCGAACGGGGCCAGTCCGGCCTTGCTCGAATCCCTGGGAGCCTCGCCTGAGGCAATCGCCCAACTAGTCCAGCGGCGCGCGCAACAGCCCTTCCACAATCTGGCCGAAGTGGCCGCGCTGGGAATTCCCACCGATCGCCTGAGCGTCGGTCTGGAGCATCTGATCTGGAACATCCGCGCTACCGCTCGGCTCCGACGGCCCGACGGATCGCCGTCCGAAGTGGTTCGTTCGGCTTCCGCCGTCGCGAAGCTCGTGCTGCCCCCGCGGAATCGTCAGCGCGATCCTAAACAGCTGCGGGTCTTGCGATTTTACGAAGACGCATGGTCGGAGTTCGCGGTCGCTCCGCCTGCGCCGCCGAGTGGGGTCTTGCTGCAGTGATTCCGGCGGGTATTAGGAAATGGGCGGCCATCGGAAGCGGCGCAGGTCTCGAGATCGCGGGACCGCGGGGTAGCGAATCCCTGCGCGTTACCGCGGTTCGCGTGAGACCACAAGGCGCGCGCGTCCTCGGCGGATTCACGATTGAAGATTTCGAGCACCAGCCGGCCGCGGCCTGGGGTGCGGACTACGCAGCGTTCCTGGGGAAGCTCGGAATTCGTCACGTAGCGGCGAACGTGGTGCTGCCGCGGCATGAAGTGATCGTCCGCCAGCTCGCGCTCCCGGGAGTTTCCGGCAAGGACCTGGCGGGCGCGGTCCGATTTCAGTTGGACAGCCTGCATCCCTACAGCGAGGAAGACGTGCTCTCCAGTTGGACGCGGCTGGAGCATTCGTCAACAGTGCTGGTGGCCATCGTGCGTGCCGAGACTATCCAGCGATACGCCACGCTCTTTGCGGAAGCCGGGATCAAGATCGCCGGATTCACGTGCTCGGCCGCGGTGATCTATTCGGCGCTGCGCCTCTTCGGCAAGACTCCTCCTGCTGAGGTCCTGGCGTATGAAGTAGGCGAAACAGGTGTGGAAATTTATGGCGAAAGCCCGTCTAAACCTGTTTTTTCGGCGGCGTTCAATGTGGATCTGGAACGCGCAGCGGCGCTGGCTTCTCCGGAGTTGCGTTTTGAGACTGCGCCCCCCATCCGCGCATTAAACGAGCTTCTGGGAGTCGATCCCGCGCTGCCCTACGCTGCCGCGCTGGCATCCGCTTGTCCCCGTCTGTGCCTTCCTCTAAACCTGCTGCCGGTCGAGCAGCGCCAAACCAGTTCGCCTATGGTGTGGGTTCCGTCTACCGCGCTGGCTGCGCTGGTGCTGCTGGCGGCGGGCGCCACGACGGCTCTGCCCGGTTTCGAGAGCCGGCGTTATATGCGCGAGCTCGAAGCTGAAATCGCCAAAGTCCAGCCTGGTGCCGCGCGTGCCGCGGCCATCGATCGCGAAATCGACTTGACCCGCAAGCGCACGGTGTTGCTCGATTCTTTCCGTGGCCGCAGCAAGGCCGATATGGACGTGCTGGCGGAGATGACGCGGCTGCTGGCTCCGCCTGCCTGGCTCACATCGCTCGAACTCAACGGCCAGCAAGTCGCGGTGACCGGCGAGACGGATCAGGCCGCGCTCCTGCTCAAAGCCATCGATGCTTCGCCGCAGTTTGAATCGTCGGAATTCGTGTCGCCGCCCGTGCGCAGCGCAGCGGGCGAGACGTTCCGCATCCGGACCACGCGCGAAGCGAGCCGTCAGGGAACTTTGCCATGAGGCGTTTGCCATGAGAGCGCTCGAACCGCGCGAACGCAAGGCCGTGATGGCTCTGGGTGCCGCCTTGGCGCTCACAGTCGTTGTGCTCATCTATGAATTCTGGCCTTCCAGCTCTACCGTTGTCGCGGAGGCTTCCGCGCAGACCGTGCCGCAGATGGAACAGCGCCTGGCGCGGGTGCGCGAACTCGCCGCCGCGGTTCCCGGAAAACAGGAAATTCTCAAGAAAGTCGCGGCCGACCTGGAAACGCGCGAAAAAGGCCTGATTCGAGCCGAAACCGCGCAGCAGGCCCAGGCGCAGGTGATCACTATCCTTCGCGGCCTGGGGGCGTCGGAAGCCCCGCCCATCGAAATCCGCGCCACCGAGCTTGGCGCCATCGCACCGTTTGGCGACGATTACGGCGCTGTCAACGTCTCGATCCAAGTCGAGTGCCGCATCGAGCAACTGCTCAATTTCCTGGCCGCTCTGGCCGCGCGGCCCGAGCTGATCGCCACCCGCGATTTGCGGGTGGTGGCCGGAGATCCGAAGCAAAAACTTTTGAACGTCCGTATCACCGTAGCCGGCATCGTGCCGAAGAATCTGGTGCCCCAAAAGAAGGGAGCGTAGCCCATGAACCGGAAGATTTTGGCCCTGAATATAGGACTGCTGGTGTTATTCGGGACGCTCGGATGGATGCTGCGTGCGCACTGGCGCGAAGCCCGCTCCCAGCATCGGGCCACGCTCGCCAAAGCGGCCCGCCCGAGCGCTCTGCTTCCACCGCCTTCGCCAACGCCGCCCGAGCCCGCGGTGCCCGCCAATTACCTCGAAGTGGCCCAGAAAACGCTGTTTTCGAGAGACCGGAATCCGAACGTGATCATCGAGACCGCTCCACCACCACCGCCGAAAGCCGAAGAGCCTACGCCGCCGCGGCCGGCCTATTACGGACAGATGGGGATAGGCGAGCCTGTGGCATTTCTCAGCGCGGAAAAGGGCGGCCAGCGGGGGTTTCATGTCGGCGACGAGGTAGGGCCTTTCAAGCTGGTTGCGTTCAATCGCGAAACCATCACGTTTGAATGGCACGACAAGACGCTGGAGTATCCGCTGGCGGAGCTGAAGCCCAAAGAAGGGACGCCCGCGGCCGCCGCGGCGCAGTCCGGGGTTCCGACGTTCGCTCCTTCCAAGCCCGCATCGGCTGGTCCGGTCATCGGGATCACCGAGGAAAAAGGTCCAGTCTTGGGTACGCAGAATGGTGAGATTCGCTCCTGTGTCGCCGGCGATAAGAGCCCCTCCGGCACAGTGAAGGACGGCTTCAAGAAATCCGTTGTTCCAGGACCGTTCGGTCCAATGTGTCAGTGGGAGCCCATTAAATGATCATTTTCCGCGAGAGCGCAAAGGGTGCGGCGCGCCCCGCCAGTGTAAGTGACGATCTGATCGCGCCGCAGTCCGTTTTGCGCGAGTTCCTAAGGAGGAAATTCTGGATTTCGACGCTGGTTCTGGTCGGCTTGGCGGTCGCGCAGGCGCCCGCTCAGCAACCCCCTGCTGCTCAGCAGGCGCCGCCTCAGCAGCCCGCCCAACCGCCGGCAGCGATGGGACCCATCAATTTGCAGGATGTCTCGCTTACGGAAGTAGTCGATCAGCTGGCGCGCCAGCTTCGCATCAATATCCAGATCGATCCGCGCGTCAAAGGCACGGTCACGCTCAACACCTATGGTGAGACGCGTAATCTGGATCCGCGCAATCTTCTCGACATGCTCCTGCGCGTCAATGGCTTCGGAATGGTGCAGGAGGGCGAGGTATACCGCATCGTCCCGCTCGCCGATGCCGTCCGCCAGCCGATGCCGTTTCAGGTGAATGGGCGCGATATTCCCGCCGACGATCAGCTCATTCTCAACCTGATCTTTCTCAAGTACGTCACGGTCGAGGAGCTGAGCAAGGTACTACAGGAATTCACGGACCCCAATGCGGTGGTGAAAGTTTATCCTCCGGCGAATCTCATGTTCATCCTGGACAGTCGCCGCAACATGCGCCGCCTGATGGAATTGGTTGCGCTCTTCGATAGCGACACCTTTGCCGGCGAGCGCGTTCGCCTGTACGAGCTGCATAACTCGCGGCCCTCCGACCTGGTCAAGGAGCTCGAAAACATCCTTAAATCGATTTCGCTCGACACCAAGAACTCCACCGTGCGATTCCTGCCGGTCGACCGGATCGGCACGTTGATAGCCGTCGCGCCAAATACGGGGGTGTTTGAAACCGTCGAGACCTGGATCAAAAAGCTGGACGTGCCGGTTTCCGCATCCAGCGGAGTAATCGATACCTACGTGTACCACGTTCGTTACGGCCGCGCGGATTGCCTGGCGATGGCGCTCAACCAGCTTTACATGCCTCTAGGGGGGTATGGCGGGGGCGGCGGCTACGGCAATGGCTACGGGAACGGCGCATATCCCGGCGCAGTTCCTTACGGCGGAGGATACGGTGGCGGCTATGGCGGAGGGTACGGTGGAGGATACGGCGGCGGATATGGTGGGGGCTATGGTGGGGGCGGTTATCCTTCCGGCGGTTTCGGAGGAGGCGGCGGCGGATACGCCAGCCAGAACAGCTTCAACAGCGGATTCGGCGGCGCGGGAGCCTGCGGAACGTTGGGCGGCGCCGGCGCCGGCTACGGCGGTGGGTATGGTGGCGGTGGTTACGGCGGCGGTGCCTACGGTGGCGGAGGGTACGGTTATCCCTCCTTCGGAGGTTATGCAGCACAAGCCCCGGTGGGTCCGGCGTTAGGGCCGCTGGGAGCCGTGCCGGCCGGTCCTGCTCCGGCCGGAAGCGCACAAACGCCCGGCGCGAATGCTGGCGGGGAGAATTCGCAGAACCCGCCCCGCATTGTCGCCAATCCGCTGGATAATTCTCTGCTGATTCAGGCTGACGCCCAACAGTACCAGGCCATTCTGAAATTGCTCAAAGACCTCGATGTGCCGCCGCGCCAGATTCTGCTCGAAGCAAAAATTTACTCAGTCGTGTTGACCGGCAGCTTCGCCATGGGCGTGAATTATTACTATCAGAAAGTCAGCGGGCAGGAACGAAAGCCCATGGCGAGCCTGGTGAATACCGTCACGCAGTTGTCGGCCGGCACCCTGGTAGGCCAGGCCAAAGAACTGCTGGCCTTCTTGAGCCTTTCTGACAACGCCGGCAACGCCCGGGTCATCTCCGAACCGAGTCTCATCGCCACCGACAGCATTCCCGCTTCGCTCAACGTCGGCACGCAGGTTCCTGTCCTCACCGGTACCAGCATTATTCCCGGCGGCGGAACCAATACGCAGACGCAGGGTATCTCGTCGCACAACACCGGCGTTACTCTGCAGGTGAATGCGCGCGTGAATCCCAGCGGCGTGGTCACGCTGATCATCAATCAGGAGGTCAGCAAACCTTCCCAGACCACCACTTCGAATATTCCGACGCCGTCCTTCGATCAGCAGGTGGTGCAGACGCAGATCACCATGCAGGATGGCGATACCATCGCCATCGGCGGCATCATCTCGGAAAACACCAGCAGCGCGTCGTCCGGCATCCCCGGGTTGAACCGAATTCCCGTCATCGGCGGCGCGTTCGGCAGCAAAACCTACAGCCGTGATCGCAGCGAGCTGGTCATCTTCATGACCCCCCACGTTATTTACGACACCGCTGATCTTCTGGAAGCCAGCCAGGAACTCAAAACCCGCCTCCGAAAACTCCGCAAATACATCAAGGAGTAGCGGATATTCCGCACCGAGGGGAAAAACGGGTTCCATTCGCGCCCGTTTTTTCTCCGTTCGCTCCCACGCAGCCGTTCTTCGCTGTTAAAGTTTGTTTCCGAAGCAGTCGAGTGTTATCAATTGAGACAGTCCCTAAGGCAGTTTAAAGGTCCCGGCAGAAGGCGCAAGTATCACTTTTTGCTTGACTTGAACGGCCGGAGGGTGTTATCTATATTCTGACTGCGTCCAGGGTGTAACAGTTTAAGCAGTTTTTTAGGCGGCTTTCATTGACCGTGAATCCCGCGAGCACACAGCTAGTAATAAGAGAAGTCGAACAAAATGAGCTTTAAGAGAGTGACGAGCACGGAGCGGCCGATTACCGGTTATCAAGAGGCTCGAGTTCCGCGTACGGGACGACAGGATTGAGGCTCAGGTTGACAAAGAGAACTTCCATCAATTCAAAATTTAGATTTCACAAGGAGAAGGAAATGGCAGATTTTCGCAGATGTCTTTATGCGCTCGCCTTCGTGGCCCTGCTCGCGGGGCTCACAATGCCGGCTAGCGCTCAGCCTTTTCAGTGTACGAACAGCACCGGCGTTCCGCCGATTGTTCGTGCTGAAGGCTATGCCGAGTTGGTAGGTGACTTGGTACTTGACTGCACGGGTGGAATTCCTACGCCGCCCAATCAATTGGTTCCGCAGGTGAACATCGCGGTGAACCTCGATACATTTGTATCGAGCAAGATCACTGCGGTCGTCGGCACCAACACCGAGTTCCTCGAATCGTTGATCATCATCGATGAGCCGAACTCATCCACAAATCCGACCACCGGTATCCGCAATTGCGGTGCCGCGGGTGAAGATACCACCGTTGCCGGTCCCGGTATTTGCACCATCGTCGGCGGTGGATCCGCTGGTGCGGCCGGAACCTACAATGGTACGATCGGGCATCCCAATGTGTTTCAGGGCCGCTCGCTCGCGCTGATCACGGGCCAGACCAACCAGGTCGTTTTTCTTAGCATCCCGATCGACCCGCCGGGCACGCAATGTCCCGCCGCAACCGCGATACCGGGTACACCCTGCCACCGAATCATCCGCATCACGAATATTCGTGGCGATGCCAGCACCACCGGCGTAGCTCAGGGCAACCAGACTTCGAGTATCACGGCGCAAATCATCGTGAACCCGGTTTCCGGCCTCCCCATCGACAATCCCAGCCACGTAGTGGCGCGCGTTCAGCTCGGCCTCGTGCAGACTTCGCTGGCCAACGGCACCGTTGCCGGCGGCAAGCTGGACTTTATCCAGTGTACGTTGCTGCAAAACCAAACTCAGGGTTTGGTCTTCACTTTCCGCGAAGCGTTCGCCAACGCCTTCAAGCCGAAGACGCTCCGACAGACGTTGAATAACGGTACCGCTAGTCCATACGCTTATACAGGTGTAGCCTGTACCGGTGTCTTGGGCGCAAATCAATTGTGCGTAAATACGAGCGGCGCGACCACCCTCAACCAGAACGTTCCGGGTACTACCTATGACACCGAAAGCGGCTTCATGAACCCGAACGACCCAACGACGGCGGCGGGCAACTCACCCACCAACCCGCTTAGCGGCGTGGGCGCCGGCGTCGGCGTCGCCTTCTCTGATGGCAGCACGGGAATTGCCACGGCTGGTGTCGCAACACAAGGCACACGCCTCGCGCTGAACTTCGCCAACATCCCGAGTGGAGTCACGATTAGTGTTCCGACCGTCGTTCAGCTCACCAACGTCATTAACAACCAAGTGAGCGGCGTGGCGGTACTTGTGACTGGAACCGTTGCTAGCGGCTCAGGTGGTACGCCTGCGCCTTCACTTGCTACGCCAGTTCCCAATGTCTTTGTGGCTGGTACGCAAATTCCGGGCGGCGCCGGTACTTTGCCTCAGCGCGCGGTATACGAGGTTTTCTTCGCGAACCCCGGCGCGTTGGAGCAATTGGCTGTTCCGATTTCGGTTGCCACCACCTGCGCGCTGACCAACACCCCGACAGCGCCGTGTCCCAATCTGCCGGGTAACCTGCCGACTCCGAACTCGGTTGGTACCGTTCAGGGCGGCTTCGCTCCGAGCTATGCGCCTTCTCTAGCGGTTCGCACCGCGGCTCTCGAAGGCTCCGGCCTCGGTGAAAGCACCACCAGTGTGCCGGCCGTTCTGCCGGTCCCGCGCTTCCAGAACCTGTTCCCGCCAGTTAACCTGCTCTCGGTTGTTCGCTGCTCCTGCAACTTGCTCTTCCCGTTCGTCACGAACGTTCCGTTTGGAAGCGGCAATATTGACACAGGTATCGCGATCGCCAACACCTCCCTCGATCCGGGCAACCTACCGCCCCAGATCTACGGGTTCCGGGCTACGGCGCAGACCGGGCCGGTCCAATTGTGGTATTACAACCGCAATGGCACGCCCGCTGCTGAGCCGAACTTCCTGAACCAAGGGAACACGCAGTGCACCAACTCCACCACCGCAGGTAGCTGCTCAGGTACTCTGACCAGCGTCCCAGCCGGTGGCATGCTCACCTACGTCCTCTCGGCGGGTGGGTTTATCGCTCCGTCCCCGACCACGGCTGGACCTTCCGTCCTGCTGGGTGCGCCGGGCTTCCAGGGCTACATCATCGCCCAGGCTGCCTTCCAGTACTGCCACGGCTTTGCCTTCATCAGCAAGCAGAGTGCTGGATTCCAGGCTGACAACATGGCGATGGGTTACCTGGCCATCGTGCTCGATGCTCCGAGTACGCTCAACTCGCTCTTTGGCGGGTTGCCGCGTACCTTCTCGATCGGCGAGAACGACGCGCACTAAGCAGTACTTTGAGCTGTATAAGAAAGGGGAGGAGCTTCGGCTCCTCCCCTTTTTGTTTTTATCTCGGGCTAAAGCCCTAAAACATTTTTACCGATGGTTGTTTTTCTAGCGCTTGGCGGGCGCCTGTGTTAAACTAATCCGTGTTCCCGCCTGCGTCCATTCCTTAATCGGAGAGGTTTTCCAATGTTTAAGAGAAATCTGTCCGTGGCGGCCTGTGTGTGCCTCGCCACGATGGTGGTCGCGTCTGCGCAGACCAGCTACGTGGTTCAGGTGCCGGGCGTCAACGGTACGAGTACCCAGATCGTCGGATTGGGCGATGATGCATTTTCCCGCGCCTTCAGCAGCGCCAGCGGCCTTGCAGGCGCCTTCCAGGTCCTCGCCACTCCCAGCGGCGCGAAGTTCTTCATCGTCGCGCCCGGGGGCGTTCAATCTGCTCCGGCTCCCGCTGCGGGGAGCACGTTGCTCAGTCCGCTCACCACCATCAGCGGAATTGCGGGAACCGTTACCTCGGCAGCAATCACGCCTGATGGCAAATATCTGTTGGTCGCTGCGGACCATTTCTATGTCATCAATACTTCGAATAACAGCATCGTAAAAACCGACGTAGGAATTCCCACCGGCTCAATCCCCGTCGGCATTGCAGTGAGCCGCGACTCGCAGACCGCCTTTGTTTTAGCGAATATCAACAACCAAAGCGCCCTGGGCTCCGTGAATCTCACTTCGTTCCAGACCAGCCAGTTCCTGTACATGCCGTACATGGCAACCTCAGTGACCCTCTCTCCGCTCGGACTTCTCTACGTAACGCTCGCCGGTGATCAGCTCTATGAAATCGATCCCGCGACGCTGACCATCACGACGTCGGGACGCATTCAAATTCCAGCTGGGATATTCGGTCCATTGCGATTCACACCTGACGGCAGTACGGCGTATTCGGTGAATCGTAACGCTCCTATCTGCTCCGCGTGTGCTTCCCTGTTAGAGCTCAACGTCGCGACTCACGCCGTTTCGTCCTGGCCGGCGGCTCCGGATCCGAATAATCCCCCACCGCTGTTTGATGACGTGTTCGTAGCCGGAAACAGCAACGTATATGCTTTCTCCTCGACGTTCCCGACCACCAAGCTATGGGATGTGACCCCCGCGCCGCTGTCTGTCGCTGCCAGCGCGCTGGGGAACTTCCCCAATGGGCCAGGGTTGCCGATTAACAACGTTGTCGGCATCGCGATCTCCAACGAACGTCCGACTGCGCGCTTCCTGTACCTGATCATTTCTGACAGCCGCATCATGCGTGTGAACATCACCGCCGGCAACATCGATGCCCAGACCTCTATCGGACTTCAAAATGGCAGTGCATTGACGTTCACGCCAATCCCAGCCCAGAGCGGCGCTGCGAACTTTTTCACATTGAACCGGAACCTGTCGGTTCCTCCTGGCGGGACGTCTGCTCAGCTCATTGCACAGGTTATTGATTCGGCAGGCCGCCCCGTTATGAACGTACCGGTGTGTTTTTCCACCGATGCGGGCAATGGTCTCGCCATCACGAACGCCTCGCAGATCACCAACGCTGATGGCTGGGTTCAAACCAACATTACCGCGCCATCCGTTGCGGGCACCTATACCGTTACTCTCAGGGCCGGTGCCGGCTGCCCTGCGCCGGGTAATCTGATGTCCTCGACATTTACCATCACTGTCGGCAGCTCTTCGGGAGGAGGAGGGGCATCCCAGATCACGATCTACACGGGCGATGCACAGTTGCTCCGGCAGGCGAATTCCACTACCCAGACGCAGCCCTTGACGGTCAAACTCACCAATACGGACGGCACTCCGATCGCCGGCGCCGTAGTGACTTTTGCGGTCACGCAAGGCATCGGTCTGGTCTCCCCTATTGATACAGCTTCGGACGAGAATGGTCTTTTTAGAGCCAACTTCATCACCGGCATCGTTGACCAGAGCCACGCCTTCACCGCCAGCATTGTAACCGCGAGTTCCCCCTACGGGTCAGTGGACTTCATCGAGACCACACACAATGCCAGCCCCATTGACGCCGGACAGCCCGGGGTCCTGATCATCGCTCCCGAGAGCCAAACATTCACGATCGCGCAGGGCGATGTGATACCCGCCGGGATTGTCGCCAAGACAACCTCGGGACATTTCCCGCAAGCGGGCATACCCATCCCGAACATCGGGATCCGTTTGGCCGCTCCGAATGCTTTCGATCAATCGCCGGTAGTTTCATGCCAGGGGTCGAGCCGGGGGAACGATCAAGGCGTCTCGACCTGCAACGTCATCGCCGCGTGTCAGCCGGCCGGAACCTTGCCCCGGCAGTTCAGCGTTTTAGCCGCTGTTGGAGAGTATGCTTTCTATCCGATGCTGGTGACGGTCACTCAGGGTAACGCATCACGGATCAGTATCGTTTCCGGCAATAACCAGACCGGCAATCCCCAGAGCACCTTCACGCTCTTGGCCAAAGTCACTGATAGCTGTAATCAGAACGTGAACGGGGTGACGGTGAACTGGGCCGTGACTCAAGGATCGGCCTCTCTCAGCCAGGTTCAAACCGTTTCACAAAATGGCACGGTTTCGGCGCGCGTCACGTTAGGGGCTACTCCCGGGCCGGTGCAGGTTGTGGTCTCCGGTCCCAATGTGTCCCCCGTGATTTTCAACCTCACGACGCAGGTTCCCGTCGCGGGAGTCTCCCTGGTCAGCGGAGGTGGACAATCCGCCGTTATTAACCAGGCTTTCGCGAGTCCGGTGGTCTTCGTGATTCGTGATACCAGCGGCAATCCGATACCGGGCCTCCCGGTCACCTTGTCGGTATCCGGGAACGCCACCATCAATCCGACCAGCGGAACTACGAATGCCCAGGGTCAGGTCCAGACTGTCGTTACAGCCGGCGGCACTCCTGGAAGCATCACAGTAACAGCGACGTACACTTCATTCACTGGTACGGCAACTCTGACGTCGCAGTTGCCAGGGCCCCAGGTCACTAGCACTAGCTTCAAGAACGCTGCCAGCCTTGCGGTCGGCATGACGCCCTGCGGGTTGGTGACCGTGACCGGAAACGGGCTCGCGCCCGGTGTTCAGGGCGTGGTCTCGGGTGCCAGCGCCTTCGGCCCGCTTGTATATACCCTAGTCGGGGTTTCCATCACCGTGAACAACACCCCGGCCCCGATTCAAGCAGTCGCTAACCAGAATGGGGTTCAGCAGGTAAACTTCCAAGCACCCTGCGAGCTCACCGGCAGCACGGCGACCGTCGTGATCACGGTCAACGGCGCCAGTACTACCGTCACCGGTGTGCCGGTGTTCGCTGTCCAGCCCGGCATCTTCACCTACGCTGGGCCCAACAACAAGCCGTATGGCGCCGTGATCCGCGCGCTGGACGGCAGCTACGTGACTCCCTCTAACCCGGCGCGGCGCGGCGAGCGATATTACATGGTCGCCACCGGCCTAGGCCAAGGAACCCCGACCATCATCACGAATTCGGCCGGTACCGGTTCCCAAAACGTGAATCTGCCGATCGTGGTCGGAGTGAGCGACCGCGGCGTTCCGGTCCTCTCCGCCCGCTATCTGGTCGGATCCATCGGAGCGTATCTTGTCGAATTCCAGATTCCGGCAGATGCTCCGACCGGGACGGATCAAAGTCTCGCGCTCGCTGCATTGACCAATAACGGGACCACTTTCGTGTTCGGTAATCCGGTGTTCCTGCCGGGCGTAATCTAACGGGGCGTGATCTAGCAATGTGGGGCAGGTCTCACGGCCTGCCCCGCTTCAACTCGGCAGTTTTGTGATCGCCTGATAGATCAACCGCAATGTGGCGCGGTCGTCCGGCGTGAATTTGCCGCTTATCTCATCCGCGGTTTTCTGCAGATCCGTTCGAACCACTCCCGGAATGCCCATCAAGCCCGTATACAGTTTCTCGTTCGGCAACAGATCGCGAACCGGCATTTCCCGAGGCGGGCGCGTGTCGTCCGCTCCCGTTGGACCGGGAGGGTCGGGAACCCACGCTGGCTCCGCTGCGGAAACATCCCAATGCCCCGGAGCTCCTACTCCCTGCGCATTGCGGCCGAGTAATAGCGAGCCCACATTGACAGGCCGGCCCTGCACCAGAAAATACCACGACCGCCGCGGTTCCTCGCTGGGATAGCTCGCCGGAAAGGACGCCAGCTCTTCCTGCTGCAGGTTGTCGCCTCCCAATTCCTTCATGAGGGCGCGCGCGTCGCCCTCCAGGCTGAGATAAATCGCGTTAAGGCTCGACCCACCCCGGGTGGCGCGCGTGGGCGTAACGATGTAAGGCGGATACTGAATCGCACCGGGCAGATTCACCGCAGCCGCCTCTTGCGCCGGCATAACGATCTGGCGCAGGATCCCATTGCCGCTCTGATCTTGCGCGGCGATGCGGTAAACCGCGACGTTATCAGAACCCGACACGTCCACTGTGGAGTCGAACCAGCTCTTCCGGCGGCGGGCTGGATCGTACGCCGCGGCTTCCACGCCGAACGCCGCCCGATAACTCTCGCGAGAATACGATTTGAATAGCGCCAGATCCTGGATGCTGTAAAACTCTGCACTCGGCTGCATCGGAACTACCGGCTGACTTACCGGATTGATCATGTAGCGGCAACCTCCTCATGCCATGTGTCGCACGGGGAGGATGCGCTCTGGACGAAGGCTAAGCCTCAAACCGAGCAGCCGCGAAGGCTTATTAAGCCCAGGGATCGGTAATCCCTAATCCATTTGCGAAATCGGTGTTCACCGCGATTGAGCCGGCAGGAGGAGCGCCGGCGTCGTACGGCTTCTGGCCGGGCAGCGCGAAGCCCGGTGCCGCGGATACGGTGGCCTGGTTCATGTTCGGCACCCAGGTGTAGCCGTACATCTTACGCGTCGCCATGGTTTTCAAAGGATCCCAGCCCCACACCATGATGGCGCGGTCGATGGTAAATCCCTGGTCGGCCAACTGTTGCGCCATGCGGCTCCGCTCACCAAAGTCGGCGACGTTGCGCAGCTGCTGGACTTCCGGCGGCTGTGCGGCCCAATACGCGTCGATCTCGGCCCGCGTGAGATTCGCCCGCGTCGCCTCATCCATCGGCGTGCTTTCTGAAGCACCCGTTTGTACGGAACTGGCCTGTACGGAATTGGCGTGTACCGAAGGGAGTGGATCGGAGGCGGCGTCGGCAATGGATAACGCGGGGGCGGATGCGGCTGGGCTCGCTGCGGCAGGCGTCTGTCCTGGCGCGCTAGCGGGGTCTTTCACCGTGACAATAAACTGACGAACGCCGGAATTCTGACTCTGGGTGGTCTGAATATCGATCTGCAGATGCGGGCTGTTGCCGGAATTTCCCAAGTATCCTTCCAGCGCCGCAGCCAATTGTTCGGTAAACGAAGCCGTTGATCCTGAAGCAGTTGTCGGGCGGTTAGAAAATCCGGCCAGGATGTTTGACGCTTGTGACCCGGTAATTGAACTGACCATTCCGTGTTGCCTCCCACTAAGGGAAAAGCAACTCGGTCGCCAACTTATTTAGGGGCGACGGGGCCCGCAGCCGCAAAACTCACCCGGATCACAAAGGTCCGGTTCAAAGGCTGCACCGTGAGCTGCACATTGATGGGATCCCTGCGCTCAGCCTTATCGGTAGGCTGGTAACGAAGCACCACCGGGATGTCTGCGGCAGCTCGCACCATGGTCTGTTCGACCTTTGCGGTGAACCCCGGAATTTCGGGCGCGTTCAACTCCAGTTGCACCGAGCCAGGCATGCCGTTGTGGAAGACCACCTTGTCCTCGGAAGTTTTGTCCGAAGCCAGCGTGATCTCTGTCTTATCGACGCTAACCTGTTGCAAAATGCTGCGCGCCGCAGCCGCGATGGACTGATCGTTGAAATCCTTCGGCAGGACTCCCGTGTCCTTGTCATTGCTCTGGGGAGTGGCGGCACCCGTCGGAGCGGGGATGACTGACGGTCCCAAGGCCGTTATCCACGGAGTGGCCTGGGGCTCGTTGTACCAGACCCATTTGCCGTTCTCGATCTTCCAGGTGGTGGTCGAAGGCATCGCCACGGGCACTTCCACACCCTGAACGTTGAACATCTTCCTCATCGTCGCGGTCACCTTCGCCTTGGTGAAGTTGTCCGTAAACTCCACGCCGTCGACACTGAAGCCCTTCAACTGGACTTTGCCGGAGTTGAAGTAATCGTCCTTGGTGTCGTCGGCGACCATCTCGTAAGCCTTCCGGAAGTTTCCGTCGACGTGATACTGCAGAAACTCGGTAACACGCGCGCGCAGCGCCTTTTCGACTTCCGGCGGCGGGGTTTGCCCCAGCACGATCCCGGACAACAAAACTGTGGAAACCAAGCTGAATGCGGTTCGAGAGGCCATTCGATTCCTTTGACTGGTAGACGTGGTGAACGCCAATTCGTCTCCCTCCGCGGGGAATTTCGATTTGGCTGGGACGCAGGGATTCGAACCCCGATACGCAGATCCAGAGTCTGCAGTCTTACCGTTAGACGACGTCCCAGTGAGCTTTTCCTATTTTATCACCGCGGGCTCCAGGACAGCTTTTCCCGGCGAATCACGCCTCAGCTACAGTTGGATTCCTCAACTCGCCGATACCGCTGATGCGCACGATCACTTCTTCACCCGGTTTCAGCCAGCGCGGCGGTTTCCGCCCGAATCCGACGCCCGCGGGAGTGCCGGTGGCGAACACGTCTCCCGGCTCGAGCGTTACCGCGGTCGAGACGTATTCAATCAGCTCCGGAATCCGGAACACCATTTCCCGCGTGTTCGAGCTCTGCAGCGTTTCGCCTCCGATTTCGAGCGAAATATCCAATGCGTGCGGGTCCGCGATCTCATCCTTAGTCACGATCCAGGGGCCCATGGGAGCGAACGTGTCGAAAGTCTTGCCCATCAGCCACTGCGTAGTCGCGGTCTGGAAATCGCGCGCGCTGACATCATTGACAATGGTGTACCCGATCACGTGATCCAGCGCCTGCGCCGCCGGAATATGACGGCCGCCCCGACCGATCACGAACGCGAACTCCGCCTCGTAATCCGGCTTGCGCGACGCTTTCGGCAGCACGATCGGATCGCCCGGACCGATCACGACGCTCGAAAATTTGCTGAAAATCGTCGGGACTTTAGGGATCTCCGACCTCGATTCGGCCGCATGATCCCGATAATTCAGTCCCACGCAGATGACTTTGGGCGGCCGCGGCACGGGCGCCAGCAGCTTGACCGATGCCAGCTCGAAAGACGGTCCTCGTGCTTCCGGGACGCGCCCACTGGCGCAAACCGAAATCATGTCCATACCAAGACCCTGGACCCTGCCGCCTTCCACCACGCCCGCTTCAGGGGCGGAGCCCGGCCGTTGAAATGTCACCAGTCGCATAGCGTTCCAGGGTACACCATAATGAAAGTTCCATGCCTCGTATCGAGCGTGCTCTCCTCAGCGTGACCGACAAGACGGGGATCGTCGAATTTGCGCGCGCACTTACCGTTCTGGGTATCGAGATTCTCTCCACCGGCGGCACTTTTCGAGTGCTGAATGAAGCGGGCGTGACGCCGCTGCGCGAGGTGGCCGAGGTCACCCAGTTTCCTGAGATGCTCGACGGCCGGGTCAAGACAATTCACCCGCGCATCGCCGGCGGTATTCTCGCCATCCGCTCCAAGCCCGAACATATGCGGGCCATCGACGAACACGGCATTCCTCGGATCGATCTGGTGGCCGTCAACCTGTACGAATTCGAGAAGGTGGCCGCGAAAAAGGACGCCCCACTCGAGGAGCTGATTGAGAATATCGACATCGGCGGCCCCACTATGATCCGGGCCGCAGCCAAGAACTGGCAGGATGTAGCCGTGATCACCTCTCCCGCAGAGTACCCGGCGATCATTGATGAAATGACCGCGGCGAGTGGGTCGCTCTCAGAGGAAACTCATTGGAAGCTGGCTAAGAAAGCCTTCGCCACCACCGCCGCTTACGATCGGGCTGTCAGCGCGCGCCTGGCCGAAATACCTCCGACCGGCGATCCTCTGCCGGCCACGCTCGATATTCGAGCCCCGCGCGCACTGGCGCTGCGCTACGGGGAGAATCCGCACCAGTCAGCCGCGCTTTACGCCACTGGGAAAGGCGGGATCGCGGGAGCCGAGCAGCTCCAGGGTAAGGAACTTTCGTACAACAACCTGGTAGATCTGGACGCCGCCTGGCAGTTGATCCAGGAGTTCGACCACCCCGCATCGGCGATCATCAAGCACACCAATCCGTGCGGCTGTGCGGAAGTGTCTACGTTGGCAAAAAGCTCCGCGCTGGCCGAAAGCTACCGCCGGGCATTTGAAGCAGATCCGGTTTCAGCGTTCGGCGGCGTGCTGGCGTTCAACCGCACGCTGGATGCGGAAACCGCCGCGGAAATCGCCAAAACATTTGTCGAGGCCATTGCGGCGCCGGAGTATTCGGCCGAGGCGCGCGAGATTTTGGCTTCGAAGAAAAATCTGCGACTGCTGAAAGTAACGGCCGAGCCATCCGGGCTCGTAATAAAGGGGATCAGCGGCGGCTATCTCGCCCAGACTCCGGACGTCCACCACCTCTCGCGCGGCCAGATGCAAGTTAAAACCAAGCGTGCTCCCACCGCCGAAGAATGGGATGCTCTCGAGTTCGGTTGGAAGGTCGCAAAACATGTCAAATCCAACGCGATCGTCTACGCGCGCGCTGGTCAGAGCATCAGCGTGGGCGCCGGTCAGATGAGCCGCGTGGATTCGGTTAAAGTCGGCGCGATGAAGGCTGTGCTTCCGCTCCAGGGAGCGGTCGTAGCTTCCGACGCGTTCTTCCCTTTCGCTGACGGCGTCGAGGAAGCGGCCAAACACGGAATCACCGCGGTGATCCAGCCCGGCGGGTCGGTGCGCGACGACGAAGTGATCGCCGCCGCCGATCGCCTGGGGCTGGCCATGGTGTTCACCGGAATGCGCCACTTCCGGCACTAGGGTGCTGTTTTGTGGGGTCAGTCTTTCGAGGCAAGAATGCCTGACCCCACGCCGGCTTACACTAGCCGTGTGGTATTCGATCAGGCGGACTACGATCTACGCTGCGAATGGGGTCTGTCCGGACTACTGGCTTTGGGGTCTATTAGCGACGTAGCCGTTATTGTGGATATCCTCTCCTTTTCGACGGCCGTCGACGTGGCGGTGGCGAGAGGCGCATGCGTTTTTCCGTATCGCTGGAACGACGAATCCGCCTGCGCTTTTGCTACGGAAAGGGGTGCTCTACTGGCATCCAGCCGCTCGCCTCAGGGATACTCCTTATCACCAGTGTCATTGCGATCGATCCCGCCAGATGTCGCAATCGTCCTCCCTTCTCCCAACGGAAGTGCACTGAGCCTCCAAAGCCAGGCCCCGGTGACGTTCACGGCCTGCCTTCGCAACTGCGAGGCTGTTGCGGAACGAATTTGCAGCTACGGCCGCAAGGTTGCGGTTATCGCCGCTGGAGAACAATGGCCGGACGGAACAATTCGGCCCTGCGTTGAGGATCTGATCGGCGCAGGCGCTCTAATAGCTTGTCTTCCAGGACGGCGGTCACCGGAAGCAGATCTCGCAGTCGCGGTATTCGATCGCTTCCGTGGCGATCTGAGCGGTACTCTCTCCCGCTGCAGTTCCGGCAAGGAGCTTATCGAGCGCGGATTCGCGGAAGATATTGCTATGGCGTCCGATTACTCGTCGAGTCGTGCGATTCCGATCCTGCAGGTGGATCGCTTCGTAAACGAAGCTACTTATCGCTGTACAGCTTGAGCTGGTTGTCGACGTTAACCACGCCCTTGACCTTCTTGGAGATTTCGGTGGCTTTCTTGCGGCCCTTCTCCGTATGCACTCTGCCTTTGATGGTGACGACTCCGTCTTTGACGCTTACGTCGAACGCCGCGCCACGAACATCGGCATCACTTGCAAGCCTTTGCCGCACGGTGTCGGAAATTCTGTCATCGGCACCAGCCTTCTGCTGGGCGATCAGCATCGGCAGGGCCAGGGTCACGATCAGCAACAGAGCTACGAACCGCGGCGGCATGCTCTTATTCTACATTTCTTCTACGTTCCCGACATGCCGCGCCAATCCGTCGCAGCCAGGAATTCCGGGTCCTGGCGCCAGTTCGGCCGAACCTTTACGAAGGTCTGCAGAAATACCTTCTTGCCTACCCGCGTTTCGATCTCCCGCCGCGCCAGCGTGCCGATTTTCTTGAGCAGCGCTCCGCCCGCCCCGATCAGAATCGCTTTCTGTCCCGGACGCTCGACGTAGATCGTCGCGGCAATCCGCAGCAGCGTGGGAGTATCCTCCCACTGTTCGACCATCACCGCCACGGCGTGGGGGACCTCCTGGTGCGTCAGGTGGAGAGCGTTCTCGCGAACGATTTCCGCCGCCAGGAACCGCTCCGGCTGATCGGTGAGATGATTCTTCGGATATAGCGACGGACCCTCCGGCAGCCGCGCCAGAATCTCTTTCCGCACCACATCCACGCCGTCGCCCTTAAGAGCAGAGATGGGTATGTACGCCGCGAAATCGTGCAGTTCCCGGTAGCGCTCGATCAGCGCCAATACCTTGGCCTTCTCCCGCAGCTTGTCGACCTTGTTGAACACCGCAATGGCCGGGGCTCCGGTTTTTTTCACCAGGTCAACAGCCTGCGCGTCCTCTTCGCTGGGCCGCGCCGTTGCGTCGACCAGAAACAGCACCACGTCCGCCTCGGCCGATGCCCTGACCTGATCCATCATGCGCTTGTTGAGCAGCGTCGAAGACTCGTGTATACCCGGTGTGTCGACGAACACGATCTGCGCGCCGGGCTCCGTTAGCACGCCCTGAATGGCCGTGCGCGTGGTCTGCGGCCGGGGGCCGACAATCGCCAGCTTGGTCCCCAGAAGCGCATTCAGCAGCGTGGATTTCCCGGCGTTAGGTCGCCCCAGAATCGAAACGAACCCGGCCTTATGTTTCATTTTCCCGCGGCCTTGGCGACGCGCACCTGGTCGACCCGCAGGTTGTTAGCGGCCAGCACCTGAATCTGGATGCCATCGCGCTCCGCTTCTTCGCCTACTGCAGGGACGTGGCCGAGCCACTCGGTGATCAGCCCGCCGACGGTGGTCGACTCGGTGTCCTCCCGCGGGCGGAATCCCACTAGGTCCCCCAGGCGACCCAAGTCGAAGCTGCCCGAAACTACGTAGCTGCCGTCTGGTTCCTTGTGAAAATCGCGCTCCGGCTCATGCTCGTCGTGAATCTCGCCGACGATCTCCTCGACCATGTCTTCCAGGGTGACGATGCCGGCCGTTGCGCCGTACTCATCCACCACCACGGCCATATGCGCGCCTTCTTCCTGCATTTCGCGCAACAGATCGTTGACCGGCTTGGTTTCCGGGACCATGCGGATGGGACGCAGAATGTCGCGCACCTTGCGTTTGGCGCGCTCTTCTTCATCCAGCTCGAACATATCGCGTACGTGCACGAAGCCGGTGATGGAATCGATGTCTTTATCGATTGTGGGGATGCGGGAATACTGCTCGGTGATGGCCAGCTCGCGCAATTCGTCGAGCGTGGCATCCTGGCTGATCGCGACGATGCGCGGCCGCGGCGTCAGCACTTCGCGCACGGTCTTGTCGCCGAAGGCCACCACGGATTGGATCAGCTCGCGGTCGCCTTCCTCGATGATCCCCTCCTCTTCGCCGGCGCTGATCAGCGCCTCGATGTGCTCTTCAGCGGCCGTTTCCTGGCCGGGGGCCGGTCGGCCCAGGTCGAACAACGATTGCAGGAATTCCACGATCCACGTCAATGGACGCGCTATCAGACTAAGTACGCGAAACACTGGCACCAACGGCGCCAGGCCATGGCCGGTAGTCTTGCGATATACGATCTGCGGAATCAGATGCGCCCCCAGCACCGTCGCGATGCCCGTGAGTAAAAATGCGCCTGCCAACGCTTCCCACATCGGTGAGCTCTGCATGGTGATGGCTACGATAAGACAGCCGAGGATTCCCAGGCCGATGTGCTTGACCAGGGAAAACGTCAGCGCGCCGCGCTCCGTTTCCAGCCCGATCCGGGGCTCCAGGGTTTCCCGGAAGAACTGCAAAGCGGGCAGCTCGCGGGTCCGGACCCGCAGGCTCTCCAGGTACAGGAGTTGGATGCAGGTAACCAGCGTCACCACGAGAGCCAGGGCCGTAGCCACCAACGTGAGCAGCAGGATCATGCGGGCGTCCGTTCGATGAGTCCGGCGGGCAACCCCAGCTGCTTGCGCCAGCGAGCCTCCGCGCGGGCCATTTCGCCGGCATCGGTCTCATGATCCATTCCGGCCAGATGCAGCAGGCCGTGCAGCATCAGGATGTGCAATTCGTTCTCAATACTGTGCCCCAGCTCGGCGGCCTGTGCCGCGGCGCGGTCGAAAGAAATCGCAATATCTTCCGGAGAAAACGACAGCACATCGGTGGCGTAATTCTTCCCGCGAAATTTTCGATTCAGCTCCCGCAATTCTGTGTCCGACGTAATCAGGCATGAAACCGCTTGCCCCGGCAGAATCTGAGGCGTCAGATCTTTCAGAAACCGCCGCAGCGCGGCGCGCCGCACCCGAGGCGATGGGTGTCGAAACAATACCGACGTGGCTTTTGGGGACATGACGCGGTCTAAGCGACCGGGAACTGCGGAGGGGCCGGATTGGCTGGGCCAGCCTCGTTGGCCTGATCGGCCAGCCGCAAAGACAACTGGCGATTCGCGCCAATGACCTCGTTATACCGCTCGTATGCCTTCACAATCTTCTGCACCAGACTGTGGCGCACCACGTCGCGATCGTCGAACTGTACGAACTGAATGCCTTCCACGCCGCGGAGCACGTCGGCGACCTCGATCAATCCGCTGCGCTGTCCCATGGCCAAATCGATCTGGGTGATATCGCCGGTCACCACCATCTTCGAATTGAAACCCTGGCGCGTGAGGATCATCTTCATCTGCTCGGGGGTGGTGTTCTGCGCCTCATCCATGATGATGAAGCTGTCATTAAGCGTGCGGCCGCGCATGAAGGCGATGGGCGCCACTTCGATGACATTGCGTTCCAGGAGTTTTTCGACCTTCTCCACCTCGAGCATGTCGAACAGAGCGTCGTACAACGGGCGCAGATAAGGGTCGACCTTTTCCTGAAACGTTCCAGGCAGAAAGCCCAGGCGCTCGCCGGCTTCGACGGCCGGTCTGGTCAGAATAATGCGGCTGACGCGTTTAGAGAGGAGCGCCGAAACCGCCATGGCCACGGCCAGATACGTTTTCCCCGTGCCGGCCGGACCAATGCCGAACACCAGATCGTAGCGCTCGATGGCATCGATGTAGCGCCGCTGCATCATGCTCTTCGGCGCGATCACTTTTTTGCCGAAGGTGCGCTGTTTACCGCTTTCCACCAGGTTGCGCAACGAGGTATCGGCGTCGGCGGTGACTACGCGAAGAAAACTATTGAGATCGCCGTTGTTGAAAGTGTGGCCTTCGCGCACTAACGCGACGTAGTCGTTCAGAATTTGAGCGGCCCGCGCGACGCTGGCCTCCTCGCCTTCAATTTCGAGGGAGTCATTGAGCAGCCGCGTGCGGATGTTCAGGCTGTTTTCGATCAGGCGAATATTCTCGTCCCGTGTCCCAAACAGGGACTCGATGCCGCGGCTGATTTGGACGACAGATTTCATTCGAGGTAGGACTTGGGAAGGTCCGGGCGGGCAGACATCCGCGAGCGCGGAGGCAGGAACAACATCCACTTACAGGATATCAGAACGCAAATCTCAAACCAGGAGCCGGTTCACTGGGCTGTGTTATCCTGGGAATCGCCGAACTGGCGTACGCCGCAGATCCGCGGCGGTCAAAATAGCGGGGACGTAGTTCAGTTGGTTAGAACGCCGGCCTGTCACGTCGGAGGTCGCGGGTTCGAGCCCCGTCGTCCCCGCCAATTCTCAATTCTTCCCTATCTCTGAAGTGCGGCGGCTTCTGGGGCGGGCTCGCGCCGCCACAGGCGGTATCCGCCCACGTTTACCGACGGACCCTCTACCGGCCGGTAGTTGCGCTCCATCCAGGCCTCGAGATTTTCCAGCCGGAAGTTGAGATCGGTCCCGTTGGGGAATACGCGTAGAAATTCCTCGCGCGAGAGTTGCATGTAGAGCAGCCACTCCGGAGGTCGCGCCTGGAGCTCGGCGAGGCCTTCCGACTCCTGCTCGGGGGTCGTCATACCCGGGCCCAGGCCGCAATACCGCGTCGGATTTTTTCCCTGCGTGAAGAAGTATTGGACGGGCATGTAAGGATACACGAAAAGGCTCTCGCCCGGATGCACGGTCGCGAGGAGTCTTCCGAATTCGGACGCCTGGTCGACCGGTACCCGCAGGATCCCGACCGGAGTCTGCATGGGGACCGTCTGATTCCATCCTTTGGCGTAGTTCGACGCAAATAGGATCGCGAGGAGACTCGATCCCATCGCCAGCGCTGCCCTTGCACGTGAGGGAAGAAGCCGAGCGAAGGCTGCCGCGGCCAGCGCATAGGGCAGGGCTGCGACAAAAGCCAGATGCATCACGTCGGCGCGCGGCAACGTGGTGATCACGAAGACGCCCGCTGCCAGCAACAGCAGGCCGATCACCGGCCGCTGTTCTGCCGGGACCTTTCCGCGCCATAGAAGTGCGCCCCACAACAAAATAGCGGCGATCGGAAGAATTGCCGGAAGCGCTACGCAAGCAACCAGCAGGACACGCACAGCGATATCGAGGAAGCCGTTCGCTCCCTCGATCAAGGCGCGATACCCTCCGATGATGGACCCGTAGGGCATGGTATTCAGCGCCGAGTAATTCTGTCGTAGCCAGAACATCTGGTGGAAAAACGCCGCCAGACTTCCCGTTGCGGCCAGTGTTACGAGGGCTGCGAGTGTCAACCCGGCGACGCCAGCCACAAACGGCACTAAGTTTCGGCGGCGTTGGGAACTGATCAGCAGCCAGCCTCCGATCGCCACTCCCGCCAGAAGCATTGACGGCGTACACCACGCTGCTGCGGCGAGCAAGCCGCCACTCGCGAGCCAGCGCCCTTTTCGTCCGTCTGCGGCCACCGCCAGGCACAGTCCCGCCAAAGCCAGGGTCGCGCTGTCCCAGCGATGCTGGGCGGTCAACAGTGCGGGATCGGCGATCTGGAACCCGGCGAACGCCACCAGTGCTGCTACCGCGGCCGCGCGGCTCGACAGCCGAGCTACCAGCCAGTACACCAGCGCGCACTGCAGCGAGAAGTCCAGGATCACGATCAGGCGGCCGGTCCAGAGCGCTAAGCCAAACCACTGGAATACGATCGCCTGCAACCAGTAGCTGCCAGGACTCATATACGTGGCGAAATCGACATAGGGCCGCTGGCCCGCCGCGATCCGCTGGGCCGCGTCCAGCACGATGCCCTCATCGTTGGTCAAGACCATCCGCTGCCCGTGGATGGCAAGCAGCAGCGCGGCCACGCCGGCGAAGATAGCCCAAGTGACTCTCGTGTCCACTTTTGCGTGGGGGCGCGTCACGTTATTTTTCAGCCCTCCACACGCCCAGCACGCTCTTGCCGACCCGCCCGGCAAAGACGGGATCGATCACGCGCGAAACGGGCACCAGCAGCCGATCCCAGGTCAGGATTTGCCGCTCTGTAGGCATGCTGCTCTGGAGCAGCAGGCGATTGGCGGCGGAGGCCAGCATCCCCGCTGTATCAAGATAGACGAGCTTTTCCAGTCGCAATGTTCGCGGGACGGCGGCCCGCAGCGAAGCGCGCGTGTACCGGCGGAAATGGCCGATGGCAGTATCGAAGGGCGTGAACAGGAACGGATGCGCGGGCGCAAGCACGATCAATGCTCCCCCGGGCTTCAGCCGACCCGCGGCGCGAGCCATCTCGGCGCGGTCGTCCTCGATGTGCTCCAGGACGTCGATATAGAGGATCGCGTCGAACTTCGCCTCGGCCGGCAAATCGTCGATGGTTCCGGCCGCCACCTTATGCCGCCCGCCAGACGCCACTTCGATCAGTGCCGCAATCCGGGCTGCGAGCGCGGCATCCGGCTCCAGGCAGGTCCAGCGCTCGTAATCCAGGCCGGCCAGAGTCAGCGTATTCGACCCAATGCCGGCACCCACTTCAAGTACCTCGCCGCGCACGAATCGGGCGATCTGTGCGCGCCAGTACGCCTTCCAGTTGCGAGCCTTCTCGAACAGCTCCAGCTCGGAACCGGCGTACTTGAATTCGGAATCCGCGATCGCCCCCCTCATCTATCGGCGTTCCTAGGGACGGTCGAGGCTTTCTCCACCGCGGCCGTGTCGTACACCGAGGTTATGCCCAGGATGAAATAGGGAGCATCGCGCGTCAGCAGAAAATTCACCGAGCTGCGGCGGCTGGCGATCAGGAAAGCGAACAAGGTCGCGAAGCTCAGCAACTGCACCACCAGCAATAGCAGCAGGCCGACCGTGAAGGTCGCCCATCCTGGAATCGCCAGGTCCGTGAACCAGCGGATTCCCGCCGTTACGCCGATCAGCCCCATCGCGAGAATCGCGAACCCTACGGCCCCAGTCAACAGCCGCGCACTTACTTGATCGCTGAATACCGACATCGCGCTGAGGCCGTGAATCAGCAGGCTCACGAAGTTCATCTTGGATTCACCGGCCAGCCTCCGGCCCCTAGGCAGCGGAACCAGCCTTCGCGGCAGCCGGGCGCGATAGACCGAGGCCGCGTAGTGGTTCCAAAGGTCAGGGACCGCCATCAGCCGTGCCATCGCCGGGCGGGGAACCACGCTGAAATTGCCCACCCGCACAGCTACCCCCGTCAGCGCGCGATGGACCACGCGATACGCCTGGTAGCACAGCCGGAACGTGAGGCTCTCCATACGCTTGGTCCGTGCGGCGAACACCACCTCACTGGCATCGCCGGCGGCGAAGGCACTGAGGAGTTCAGATACGTCCTCGGGCCGATCCTCGCCGTCGCCGTCCATCACCACTACAGCGTCGGCTTCGGTGGACCCATGAATGTGGTAGAGGCCGAGTGCAATCGCGCGCTGATGACCCTGATTAGAGCGCAGGCGAAGTATTTCGACCGAATCGAGCGCGATGAAATTCTGCCCCGGCCAGTCGTGTGGAACCGGCTCGGTAGATGCGTCGTCCACCACCAGAACGGAGACCGGCCGTTCCAGTCCCTCCGCCGCCCGATCGAGTTCCGGCAGCAGCAGGCGCAACGACTCCCAATCGTTAAAAATCGGGATCAAAATTGCCAGTGACGAGCGCCGTTCCACCATGATTTCGGCCATGAGCAGACTCCGCATAACCAGCTTACTTCCATCGGCAATTCCTTGCAGACGCTCCAGATACGGGTTATTCCGTCAGTGAGGCGGGTTCGCGCGGGCCATGGTAGACTAAATACTTTGGTTTTCCTCACCAGAAGACCGTAGGTACCATCCCCTTGGAGGTTACTGCAAGTGTCTGATCGAATGCGGCATATTTTCACGTCGGAATCGGTGACCGAAGGTCACCCCGATAAGATGGCGGACCAGATTTCAGATGCGGTACTGGATGCGGCGTTAACGGTGGATCCCACCAGTCGCGTGGCCTGCGAAACACTGGTCACGACCGGAATCTGCATGGTGGCCGGCGAAATCACCACCAAAGCCATTCTGGACGTGCCCAAGCTGGCTCGCCAGGTCATCGCCGACATCGGATTTACCGACGCCAAAATGGGCTTCGATGCCAAGACTTGCGGAATCCTCAATGTGATCCAGACGCAGTCGCCCGATATCGCCATGGGCGTGGACACAGGCGGCGCGGGCGACCAGGGCTTGATGTTCGGCTACGCCTGCGACGAAACCACCGAGCTGATGCCCATGCCGATCCAATTGGCGCACCGGCTGGTGAAGCAGTTGAGCGACATCCGCCGCACCAGCAAGCTCACCTACCTGCGTCCGGACGGCAAAAGCCAGGTCAGCGTGGAGTATGTGGACGGCCAACCCAAGCGCATCGACGCTGTCGTGATTTCCACTCAGCACGATGACGATGTCACCACCGAGCAGCTCCGTGCCGACGTCAAGAAGAACGTCATCGATCCCATCATCCCGTCGAACATGGTGGATTCCGGGACCAAGTATCACATCAACCCAACCGGCCGATTCGTGATCGGCGGGCCCCACGGCGATACCGGCCTGACCGGGCGCAAGATCATCGTGGATACCTATGGCGGCATGGGCCGTCATGGCGGCGGGGCGTTCTCGGGCAAGGATCCGACGAAGGTGGATCGCTCGGCGTGCTATATGGCGCGTTACGTCGCGAAAAATATCGTCGCGGCCGGTCTGGCCAAGCGTGTCGAAGTGCAGCTTGCTTACGCCATCGGCGTGGCCGAGCCCGTATCCGTAATGGTGAACTGTTTCGGTACCGGCACACTGCCGGAAGAGCGGCTGGTGGACCTGATTCGCGCCAACTTCCAGCTCACGCCCAAGGGTATGATCGAGACGCTGAAACTCCGCCGCCCGATCTACCGCAAGACCGCCGCGTTCGGCCACTTCGGCCGGACCGAAGATACCTTTAGCTGGGAAGCTACGGACAAGGCGCACGCGCTCAAGGAAGCCGCGCAGCCCGCCGTCGCAGCCCGAAGCTGAGCATCTCCTTGACCGCTCCATCACTGTCGCGGCTCGGAAGCACGTGGCCACGACAGTGATGGAGCGGTCATGAAACAAGAAGAATTGAGGAGAGATTGTGTTATTAGAAGGGTGCAAGCACGCCCTGGAAATCACTGTCCCCATCGACGAGGTGGACAAGGAAACCGAGCGCGCGGCCGCACAGATTCAAGGTAAGGCGCGCCTGCCGGGTTTTCGGCCCGGGAAGGCGCCGCTCAGGATCGTCAAAACGCGCTTTGCCGGCGATATTCGCCAGGAAGTTCTGGATGCCCTGGTGCCGCGTTTCCTGCAGGCCGCCGTGGAGAAGGACAATCTCCATCTGGTGGGCCGGCCCGCCATTACCGACGTCCATTTTCATTCCGGCGAGCCTCTGCGGTTCAAGGCCGAATTCGAGGTCGCGCCGACCTTCGAATTGGGCGAGTATCGCGGCGTCACGGTCACCTACAACGAGCCTGAAGTGACCGATGCCGACGTGGATGCGCGCGTGGAGCAGATTCGCGATCAGAAAGCTCAGTACGTCAATGAGGAGCCCCGGGCGCTGGCCGACGGCGATTACGCGGTAGTATCGCTCGAGAGCCTGGAGGGCGTCGAAGAGAAGGTCTCGCAGGACGAGATGATGCTGAAGATCGGCGACGAGGCCACCATGAAGGAGTTCAGCGAGAACCTGCGTGGCGCCTCACCCGAAGACGTGCGCGAGTTCGACGTCACCTATCCGGAGGATTACGATCGCCCGTCGCTGGCTGGGAAAACCGTGAAATTCCGCGCGGTGGTGAAGGCCGTTCGCCGCAAGGAGCTCCCGGATTTGAACGACGAGTTCGCCAAAGATCTGGGCGACTTTAAGACCCTGGATGAGCTGAAAGAGACGATCCGGAAATCGATTCTTCAGGAACGCACCCATCGCGCTCAGGAAGAAGCCAAGAGCCAGTTGATCGACAAGCTGGTGGACGCGCACGATTTCCCGGTTCCCGACGCGTATATCGATCGGCAGATCGAGATCAACGTTCAAAACCAATTGCGCTCGCTGGCCGCGCAGGGCGTGGATCCCAACCAGATCAAGCTCGATTGGGAAAAAGTGCGCGAGTCACAGAAGGGCCGCGCTGTGCGCGACGTGAAGGCGTCGTTGATCCTGGATAAGATCGGCGAACGGGAATCCATAGGTCCCACGCAGGAAGAAATCGACCGCGAAGTGCAGCGGATTGCCCGCCAGCAGCGCGAGGCTGCGGCAGTGACGCGAGCGAAGCTTCAGAAGGAAGGCGGATTGGCCCGGATCGCGGGCCACATCCGTACCGACAAGACCCTGACGTTCCTATTCGAGCAAGCCCGCAAAGAAGCCGGCAAGCAAGAAACTTAAGTCATTCCAAAAAATCAATGCGTAAAAAAATCACTGTTGTAGGCGGTGGCAACGTCGGCGCGAGCTGCGCGGTCAACCTCGCTTTTAAGGAACTTGGCGACATCGTTCTGGTGGACGTCGTTGAGGGCGTGCCTCAGGGCAAGGCGCTGGACATGCTCCAGATGGGTCCCATCGAAGGCTATGATGTCCGCATTACGGGCGCGAACGATTACGCCCCGACAGCGGATTCGGACGTAGCTGTGATCACAGCCGGCCTGGCTCGCAAGCCCGGCATGAGCCGCGACGACCTGCTGCTGGCCAACCACGAGGTGGTCAAGGGCGTCACCGAGCAGATCGTGAAGTATTCGCCCAACTGCATCATCGTGCTGGTGACCAACCCTCTTGACGCGATGTGCTGGACCGCGTTCACGACTTCCAAGTTTCCCAAGAATCGCGTGATCGGGATGGCGGGCGTGCTGGATTCGGCGCACTTCCGCACCTTTATCGCGCAGGAGCTGGATGTTTCCGTGGAGAACGTAACGGCCGTGGTGATGGGCGGCCACGGCGATACGATGGTGCCGGTGGTCCGGTTATCGGGAGTCTCAGGGATCCCGTTGACCGAGTTGATCGCACCGGATAAGCTTGCGGCAATCGTCGACCGCACGCGCAACGGCGGCGCGGAGATCGTCAAATATCTCAAGACTGGCAGCGCGTACTATGCTCCGTCGGCCGCAGCGGTCGAGATGGTCGAATCGATTCTCAAGGATAAGAAAAAGGTCCTGCCCTGCGCTGCTTATCTCGAAGGCGAGTACGGCATCAACGGATTGTTCGTCGGCGTGCCGGTGAAACTGGGCGCCAAGGGCATCGAACAGATCTACCAGATCAAGCTGACCGAGGAAGAGAAGGCGATGCTCGCCAAGAGCGCTGCCTCGGTGCAAGAGCTGGTGGACATCCTGAGAACAAAGTAGGGCTGGTCTCCAGACCGGCGGCGGGCTTTAGCCCGCCTGTCCCGCGTGTACTTACTCGCGCCGATTGTTAGGATCCCGCGCTCTCCGGCGAAGCAATTGACGCGCTCCATCGGTACAACTCCTCTACGGCCTTAATGAAATCCTGTGCTGACTGTTCGGCTGCTTTGCGGTCAGAAGAGGGGAATCCAAGCACAATCGTGAGCTTGTCGGTCATCGAGTCTCCGGGTAAATAGCGTAATGCCGTACTAAATAGGGACGCCGTCTTCATGCCACGTCTGTTGCAGGAGTTGGCCGTTCCGTAAAGGGCCGGGATGCTGGAAAGTACCGCAAATGCCGAACTGTTCTATGAGATCTGGAGGCTAAAACAAACAAAGGTATGTCTAGTACTTCGGTTAAGTCGATAAAACAAGCCAGCCCCTTTAACGAAACCATCCGGGTACGGATTCAAGATGCCCGCGCAGCGCTAGATGCCGCCGAACAGCTGATCGGCACTTCTGACCATCTGGCCTTGCAGAACAGTCTGACGCGCGTCATTCGGCAAGCGGAGAGTGGCATTGAGACTGTCACCCAGCTTAGGCGAGGATATAAATAAGTCCCGCTCCACTTTTTAGTTTATTCAATCCCCATCTGCGCGAGCCGATAGCGCAGTGCGTTTCGGGTCAGTCCCAGCAGCCGCGCGGCTTGGCTCTTGTTGCCATTCGCCCGCTTGAGCGCCTCGCGAATCACGGACTGCTCGTATTCATCGAGCGTCATTCCTTCGGGCAGAAAATGATCGCCGCTGGCTGCGGCGTTCGACCGGCGCGGAGCGGTATCGATCTTCACGTCACTTGGTTCGACGCGCGGGCCCTGGGCAAGTAGCACGCTGCGCTCCACCACGTTCTCCAGTTCGCGGACGTTCCCCGGCCAGTGGTAGCTCATTAGCCGCTCCAGCGCGCCCTCGCTGATCTCGCCGCCGAACTTTTTAGCGAAATGCTCAACCAGGTACGGGATGTCTTCCTTCCGCTCGCGTAGAGGAGGAATATTCAACGGCACCACGTTCAAGCGATAATACAGATCCTCGCGAAACGTACCCTGCTCCAGGGCCGCCCTTAGATCCACATTCGTCGCCGCAATCACCCGCACGTCGGTGTGCTGAGTCTTGTTGCTGCCCAGCCGCTCGAACTCGCGCTCCTGCAGCACGCGCAACAGCTTTACCTGCACCGACCCGGGCACGTCCCCGATTTCGTCCAGAAACACGGTGCCCGTATCGGCCTGCTCGAACTTGCCGGGTTTAGAGGTGTTTGCTCCCGTGAACGCGCCCTTTTCGTATCCGAACAGCTCGCTCTCCATCAGGTTTTCCGGAATCGCGGTGCAATTGATCTTGACGAACGGACGATCCTTGCGGGGGGAATGCTGGTGGATCGCGCGCGCGATCATATCTTTGCCCACGCCGCTTTCGCCTGCCAGCAGCACCGTGGCGCGGGTGGGCGCAACGCGGGTGATGGTAGCGAAAATCTCCTGCATGGGTGTGCTGCGCCCGATGATGTTTTCGAACTGGTAGCGCTGGCCGAGCGCTTCGCGCAGCTCGCGATTTTCGTCGCGGAGCTTGCGGACTTCCAGCGCCTTCTTCACCACCACGCTCAGGTGATCCAACGAAAACGGCTTGGGTAGAAAATCGACCGCACCCTTCTTCATCGCCTCTACGGCGATCTCCACCGTCCCGAAAGCCGACATCACGATCACAGGCAGATATCCGTTCTGCGACTGCAATTGCTCGAGCAGAGCCAGGCCGTCCATGCCTGGAAGCTTCAGGTCCGTAAGCACCAGGTCCACGTCGGTGGCCTGTTTCAGCCCTTCTTCGGCCGTGCCCACGGCCTTCACGCCATAGCCATCCGACGAAAGGTGCAAGCCGATTACCCGGCGGTGTTTTTCTTCGTCTTCGATCACCAGAACGGTTTGTTTAGCAGCCATGAGTTTCTGCTCTTTACTCTGCCACAGGCAGGTACACCCGAAACACGCTGCCTTCGCCCCAGGCGCTTTCGACCGCGATTTGCCCGCCGTGCTCGTCCACGATCTTGGACACGATCGCCAGACCCAGGCCCACGCCCTCCGCCTTGGTCGTAAAGAAGGGATTAAAAATATTTTCGAGATGCTTGGGATCGATTCCTGAGCCGCGGTCGATCACCGCAATCTCCGCCATTCGCCCTTCCGCCGTTGCGGCCAGGCGCGTCTTCAGCGTCACGACCGCACCCGCGGGACTGGCCTGGGCGGCGTTCGACAACAGGTTCGTGATCACGTGCTCCATCAGCTCCGCCTCAATGCGCACCGGCGGTACATCAGGCGAATAGTTCTTGAACACCGTTGCGGAGGCGGCTGCGCCCGATTTTTCGCGATCAAAGCGTTCGATGGCGCGATTGAGCATCGCGTGCAGATCGGTCTTCTCCAGACGGAGGTGCCGCGGACGCGCGAAGTCCAGGAATCGCGTGATCAGCGAATTCATCCGATCCACTTCCTGGGTAATATATCCGGCCATTTCGCGAGCGATGTCGTTGTCGGTGGCCACCTTGCGCTCCAGCAACTCCGCGGAGGTTTTCAGCGTGCCTAAAGGATTTCGGAGCTCGTGAGCCAGGCCGGCCGTGAGCTGTCCCAGTGCGGCCAAGCGGTCGGCCCGGCGCATCTGGGCCTCAGCTTCCTCCAGGCTGCGGTTGGCTTCGGCCAGTTTTTCCGCGGCGGCCTGCGATTTCTTCGCCTCCTCGCGGTTGGCTCGGAAGAGCTGGTTCGTCAGGAATCCGACTGCCGGCAAGAAGAGGACGCGCAGGATCAGCTCTCCCTTGTCCTCAATTTCCTGGTCCGGCCCCAGAAAGAGAAGAAAAGACAAATACATAGCGCTAGCCGCTACAGAAGATAGCGTCGATCCGAGCAGGCCGAAGCTGGTGGCTGCCGAAATCACGGGCAGGAATAGAACCAGGTAAAAGCTGCTCGATACACCGTAGCTGTAGCCGATAAGCGGATAACACAGCGCCAGTTTTAGCACCACCGATGGGATCGCGCCCAGGCGTGGCTCCAGTACCTGGACTACTCCCAACGCGACGAGGGCCGCAACCATGACGGGATGGCGCTCCGGGCTGAAAATGGCCAGCGCGGAGAAAAATAGCAGCCAAACGAAGTCCTGCGGTCGGACGTAACGGCGCCAGGCGGGAGTCACCAAAGCCCTATCTTAACGTGCAGCGTTCCCATTTTAACGCGCGTTACCATAGTGCTATGAAGCGAATGTTTTTAATCGCGGGCGGGGCGATTCTTTCCCTAGCCACTCTTCACGCCGAGGAAGGGATGTGGACATTCGACAATCCTCCCACCCGGCTGGTCCAGGAAAAATATAACTTCGCCATTACGCCGCAGTGGCTCGATCACGTCCGGCTTTCGAGCGTCCGGCTGAACGATGGCGGATCGGGATCGTTCGTCAGCCCCAACGGGCTGCTTCTCACTAACCACCACGTTGCGCTGGGCCAGTTGCAGAAGAATTCCACCCCCGAACACGACTACGTCAAGTCGGGTTTCTACGCGCGCACGGCCGAAGAAGAAATGAAATCGCCCGATCTGGAAGTAAATGTCCTGGTCTCGATGGAGAACGTGACGGCCCGCGTGCAGGATGCCCTCAAAGGAGCGCGCACGACAGAGCAGGAGTTCGCTAAGCGCAAGGATGTCATCGCCGCCATCGAGCGCGAAAGCCTGGAAAAGACCGGTTTCCGCTCCGACGTGGTCACGCTCTACCAGGGCGGGGAATACTGGCTATATCGCTACAAGAAATACACGGATGTGCGGATCGTACTCGCGCCGGAGCAGCAGATCGCGTTCTATGGCGGCGATCCCGACAACTTTACGTATCCGCGCTACGACCTCGATTTCGCTTTGTTCCGTGTCTATGAGAACGGCCGGCCGATCCAGACCCAGAACTATCTCAAGTGGAATCCCAAGGGCGCGGCGGATGGAGAGCTGGTGTTCGTTTCCGGCCACCCTGGATCCACGCAGCGCCTCGATACACAGGCGCAACTCGAAGCAGAGCGCGATTTGTACGAACCCGCAACTTTGAAGATTCTTCATAACCGCATCGACACGCTGAAGAAGTACTCGGCCACCGCCCCGGAGGCGTCCAGGCGGGCCACTACGCAGATCTTCAGCCTGGAGAATTCGCTCAAGGCATACGACGGTCGATTAAAAGGCCTGCAGGACAAGCGTGTGATGGACGCGAAGCGCGCCGACGAAGCCAAGTTCAAGGCTCTGGTGGCGGCCAATCCGCAGTGGAAAGCGGCCTACGGCGGTGCATGGGATCAGATCGCCGGGGCCGAAAAGAAGGCCCAAACACGCTTTAAAGAACAGTATTTCCACGGGCTGAACTCGTCGCTGGCGAACTTGGCGCAGCAGATCGTGCAATACGTCGCCGAGATCAAGAAGCCGGATGGCGAGCGTTTGGCCGGCTATCATGAATCGCAGCTCGAGTCGCTGAGACTGGGGTTGTTCTCACCCGCGCCGCTTTACCCCGACATGGAAATCGCGCGCATTACCGGCGCTCTGGAACTGGACCTGGCTGAAGTGGGCCCCAATGATCCGTGGGTGAAGCTGGTGATGAACGGGAAAACGCCGCGCGAGCTCGCCACGGAGATGGTCAATGGAACCAAGCTGGCCGATCCGGAAGTGCGCAAGAAACTGGTCGAAGGCGGCGAGTCCGCCGTCGCCGCGTCCACCGATTCGATGATCGTGCTCGCGCGCAAGCTCGATCCGGTGCGCCGGGAGCTGACGAAGTGGCTGGAAGACAACGTCCAGAGCGTAGAGCAGCGTGCCGGCGAGCAGCTCGGCAAGGCGCGATTCGCGGCCTACGGGAAATCCACCTATCCCGACGCGACGTTCACGCTGCGCCTTTCTTACGGCCAGGTCAAGGGTTATCCGATGAATGGAACCATTGCTCCGCCCATGACCACGATGTACGGGCTGTATGACCGGGCGGCCAGCTTCGGCAACAAGGGCGCATTTGAGCTGCCGCAGCGTTATGTGGACGGCCGCGACAAACTGGATTTATCGACACCCTTTAACTTTGTCAGCAGCAACGATATTATCGGCGGCAACTCGGGTTCGCCTGTAGTCAACAAGAATGGCGAGATCGTGGGCTTGATCTTCGACGGCAACATCGAATCGCTGGTCGGCGATTTCGTATACGAAGGCGAGACGAATCGCGCGGTGGCGGTCCATACGGCGGCGATCACGGAGGCTCTGCGGAAGCTGTACGGCGGCGACAAACTCGTGTCTGAACTGCTTGCGCAATAAGTAGGGCAGGTCTTCAGACCTGCGGCGGGCTTCAGCCCGCCAGAACGGTAATGCGGGGCAAAAGCCCCGCGCAGGCTAAAGCCCGCCCTACAAATCTCAGTGCCCCCAACTGAGCACGACGCCTCGCATGTCGCTATCGAATTGCGGCATCACCGACTGAGGACGAAGCTGGCTGAGCTTCGACTCCGGGCGGTGGTGAATCGAGTGGTCCACGTGGGTCTTGAAAACGTAACGGCCGATGAACCAGCCCATCGCGCTGCCTGCCACCACGTCCGACGCGAAATGCTGTTGTCCGCTCAGACGCGACAAACTGACCAGGGAAGCCAGTCCATAAGCCGCGATCGGGTAAAACACATTCTTGTTGTACTCGTGCGCAACAACGGATGCCAGCGCCCAGCTCACGGCTGAATGACCGGATGGAAATGAGGAGCCTCCCGCAAAAAATCGACCGTTGCCGTTTCCGTCGAGAGGCCGCTGGCGCTGCGTGGCGAGCTTTAATACTTCCCCCACAATCACGGCATCGACAATCGCTTCCGCGCCCAGGACCCCAGTCTCGCGAGCCTTTTCATTGTGCGCGAACGCTCCGCCGATATAGAAACCGGCGGCAATCGGAATCACTGTGTAGCCAGCTCCCAATTGAGAAACATCTTTGCTGATCGAGACCTGGTCGACAGTGTTGGGCAGTTGCCGCGAAGTCCAATGGTCGCTGGCGATCAATGCGGCCGTGGCTCCTCCCACCGCGATCCACGGAATCGCGTCCTCGACGCTGTGGATACGCAGCGGACTGGTCCAGATATCCTTCTGGTCCATGAAAACGTTTCTGACGAATTTGGTCGCCAGCGGCTTGATGTGCTCAGTTTCTGTAGAGTAAAATACACGATCCCGAGCGTCCTCGGGTTCTTGGGTGCTGGTTGCTTGCGGTGTTTGTGCAGGCGGCGGATCATCGGCCTGCTGCGAATGGGCCGGAAATGAGCATAGCCCGAAAGCGCACACCGTGACGGCGAGTCTGTAACCCATCTGACACATCTCCCACCTAGGAGATCGCGATGCGTCGGCGGCCGTTTCGACTCGGACGGCGAAATTCGGTCGAAAACTCATATTTACTCAGTTATGTTCCAGTTCCAGCCGGAAATTGATATCGACCGCCGGTGCCGAGTGGGTAATCGCTCCACTCGAAAGGAAGTCCGCGCCCGTTTCCGCGTAGGCCCGCGCGTTCTCGAGCGTAATGCCTCCGGACAACTCCACCGTAGCTCGCCCGTTAATATGGGCGATCCACTCCCGGGCCTGTGTGGGGCTCAGGTTATCCAGCAGTAAATGCGTGGCCCCGCTGGCCAACGCCTCGTCCAGCTCCGCGCGGGTCCGGACTTCAATCTCGACCGGGACGCCCGCATTTGCTGTTCGATTTAATGCGGCCCCGACGCCGCCCGCGGCAGTGATGTGGTTGTTCTTGATCAACACCGCGTCGAACAATCCCATGCGATGGTTTACCGCTCCGCCGGCCGTCGCAGCCATCTTCTCCAGCCGCCGCAACCCCGGCGTGGTCTTGCGAGTGTCGAGAATCCGGCAGCCGGTCCCCTCCATGGCGCGAACGTAAGCAGCGGCCAATGTCGCGATGCCGCTCAAGCGCTGCACGAAGTTCAACGCGGTGCGTTCCCCGGTCAGCAGCGCGCGTGCCGGACCCCGCACCACCGCGATCTGACAGCCTTTTTCGACTCGATCTCCCGAATGCCGGCTCAATTCCACCGTGCAGGCTGCGAAAATCAGCGGCAGCAGCTCCACGCCCGCCAGGGTTAGCGATTCCTGGGCGATCATGCGTCCGGTCGCGGTAGCGTTCGCCGGAACGCACAGATTGGTGGTGAAGTCGCCCGCACCGATGTCCTCTGCCAGCGCGCGCCGGACGGCATCCTGAATCTCAGGATGCGACAAGTCAAAGAGCATTATTTGACGGCGAGCATGCGCTCGATGGGCAGCGCCGCGCGGCGAATCAGATCGTCGGAAAGCTCGATACGCGGCGTCAGGTTCGCCAGGCAGTCGCGCAGCTTCTCGAGCGTGTTTCGGCGCATGTAGGGGCACTCGCTGCAATTGCAGTTTTCGTTGGGCACGAAATAGAAGCGTTTATGTGGCGCCAGCCGTTCCAGGGAATGTTTTACGCCGCTCTCGGTCATCACGATGTATTCGTCGGCAGGCGCCGAGACGCACCAGTCGATGATGGCGCTGGTAGATCCGATGAAATCCGCCATCGCGAGAACGTCCGCAGGGCACTCCGGATGCGCCGCTACCAGCGCCTGCGGATGTTCCGCCCGCGCAGTGGCCAGACGTCGTGCCAGGAAGGTCGCATGAACGATACACGCCCCCTGCCAGATCCGCATGTTTTCGCGGCCGGTCTGCTGTTTGACGTAGTTGCCCAGGTTGATATCGGGCAGGAACAGAATCGGCTTCTCCCCAGGAATCGAGTTCACGATGCGGACGGCGTTGCGGGAGGTACACAGAATGTCGCTTTCCGCCTTCACTTCGACCGAGGTGTTGACGTAGCTGACGATCACGTGATCGGGATGGCGCTCGCGGAACGCCCGCACCTGATCGGCCGTGCAGCTATCCACCAGGCTGCAGCCCGCGTCCAGATCGGGCAGCACGACCGTCCGCGAAGGGTTCAGGACCTTGGCGGTCTCGGCCATGAATACAACGCCGCAAAACGCGATGACGTCGCCTTCAAAATCGCGCGCCCGACGAGCCAATTCCAGGCTGTCGCCGATAGAGTCCGCCAGTTCCTGTATTTCGGAATCCTGGTAATGATGCGCGAGAATGATCGCGTGGCGCTGCTGCTTTAGCTCCAGGATTTCGTCGACGATGGACTGAATGACCGGCATACGGGGGAGGTCCTGTAATTAGAGTCTACCGCAAGCTATTCAGAGGGCTCTTCCACGGCGGCGGCCGCGCTACGGAGCGGAGTACGGGGCTTCTTGGGCGCACCCACCAGGGCGTAGGGATCGTCCGGATGCTCGGGCTTCTTCCGGATGAGGCGCTGAAGCGCAGCCTTCAAGGTATCCAGAAGCTGCATGCCTCAAGCCTAGCGCTTTTACTTGAAAAACGCAGCCATGGCAGCGTGTTCGGCCTTGAAGTCAGCCAGCAGCCGGCTCACGTTCTCTTCCGGAATACCCAGCGCCGCGATTGCTCCCGCGTGCTCTGCGCCCGCCACCTTGCCGGCGATGATCGATTCGCCTGTCGAATTGACGTACTGGTTGGCGGCATCGACGACCGCGCTGAGAGGCACAGTGCCGCCCGTCACGAACGGCGGCGGCTGATGGTGATCGCGCACAGCGATTTGCACCTGCTCGGGAAAGTTCCAGGTTGCCAGGGCCGTGGCGGAGAGTTCGGCGTGCGTGATCCCCAGCAGTTCGCGCTCGCATTCGGTCCAGGATCGTCCGGATTGTTCGTGAAGCTTCACCAATCGCGCGAACTCATCGGGCAGGCCTAATGCGATCAGCAACCGGCCCAGGTCGTGCAGCAACCCGGCCACGAACGCTCCTTCCGGATAATCCACTGGCAGGCGAGACGCGATCTGATCGCCCAGGACCGCGACCGACGCTGAGTGCCGGTTGAAGCGCGCCATGGACCATACGGCGGGCGTCTTCACCTGGCTCCACATCCGCGATATCGACATCCCCAGAAGCGTGTTGCGGACCTTGTCCATTCCCAGGAGGGCCAGGGCGTGGCGCACGGAAGTGATGGTCGCGCGGCGCGCGTAAAGCGCCGAGTTCACCAGGTGCAGGATATTTCCCGCCACCACGGTGTCTTTCTCGATCAGGTCCCCGAGCTTGGCGAAGGATACGTCTTCTCCCGCCAGCGAGGCCAGCAGCTTATTCAGAATCGGGGAAAAGGGAGGGAGCTTGCCCAACGCGGCCAGCGCGCGCTGCGACAGCTTATCAGAGGGAGCGGAAACCGTCTCGACCATGGGACCTGTCCTGGTTATCGGACAAAATGAGGAAATTCTACAGGCGGTATAAGAGCAGAAAAACCACTCCCATGCCGCCTAAGATGGTCAAGGCCGCCCCCAACGGGAAGTAATTCGGCCGGAATTGCAACGTTAATTGGTGCGAACCGGCCGGAACCACCACCCCGCACATCGCATAATCTGCCGGCAGCACGGCTAGCGGCGCTCCATCCGTGGTGGCCCGCCATCCGGGGGCGTAGGGCACCGCGACGCGGATGAGGGTATCCGCCGACGCGGAATAGCGGACTTGATAAAAGTTCTCGCGATAGGCCTGGACGGTTAACTCCACAGGCTCCTGCCGGAGGTCCCGCGGCGGTCCTTCCACAACAGAAGACTGGGCGGGATCGACAGAGGCCAGCGCAGCGCGTGCGGCTGCGGCATCCGGCACCCAAGTTATGCCTTTCGGCACTGAAACGCGTGGCAGCGCGGAGGGGTTCGCTTCCAGGCGTCCGCGTGCATCCACTAGATAATTCGCGCTCAGCGCGTGCAATAACCGCGGATTCGATGGAATTGCCCTGGCGTATTCGGCGTAGCGATTCAATTCGAGCAGCCCTGCGCCCCAGCTTACTTCCGTGTGCGCCGTCAGAGACCCGTCCAGCGGACCGATCGCACCGCTAGGGATAGACATCCACAACCGGTAAAACGGCTGCTGCTTGACCTCGCGAATGCGGCCTTCGAACAGCTCCTGGCGTTTCCCGTACAGTTCATCGAAGGTAGTGGCCGCATACACCAGCGGGCTCTTGTACATATTGAAATGCCACAGATCGGCGGCGATCACTACCATCAGGATAAACGGCAGCCGCTTTTGACCCAGCTTTTCCGCGACCCACGCCGCTCCAGAGCCGGCCGCGAGCGCCAGGCCGAGCGCCGGCACGAACCAGATCTCGACGGGCGCGTGAGCGTCACGGAATCCCGGCAGCAGTTTCAGCACGCGCGCCGGGCCGAAGGCGTACCAGATTCCAGGTACGATCAGAGCGAGTATCGCCCTCATTTGCACCCGCCGGATGATTCCGGCGATCGCAAGGGGCAGCAGCAGCAAGCCGCCGTAGAGATAAAACTGGCGAATCTCCTCAGGGCCACGGTAGTCGCCGGAGATCAATCCGAAGTAATCGGCCGACATCACCGCAGCCAGGGCGATCGGGCGCAAGGAAGCCGCCGGCGACGCGACAGGATGCGCGGCGTACTTCGAGATCTCAAGCCAGGGCAAGATAACAACCGCGCTCAAGCAGAATCCGATAGCCGGCGTCGCAACCACCAGCGCCGCTGCGCGCCTCCAAGGCAGAAAAATCAAAAAGCACGCAAACGCGAGGAAGCAATAGAGTGCGGCGTCGAAATTTCCAGCCAGAACGATGAGCCCGGCGAAGGTCCCGGCCAAGAGCCAGCATCGCCGATCTCCGAGCGACGCCCACAAGAGCCATGGCAGCAGCGCGGCGGCTTCGAACATTCCCAATTGCGAGCTGTGCGCGGCGAAGAATCCTCCCCAGGCGTAAAACATCGCGGCAACGACGGCGGCCACGGGATCGGCGAACAGCTTGCGTGCCAGCAGGAACGCGCCTGCGAGCGCGAGGAACGAATGCAGAGCCAGTTCCCAAAACAAGACGCGCGGCGTGATCCCGAACAGGTAAAACGGCCAATGCAGCGGGTACCATGCGCCAGTCTGCGGATCGGACAGAAACGGCATGCCCGAATACAGGAACGGCGTCCAGTACGGCAGCCGCCCTGCGTGGATCGAATCGGCGAAATATTTCTGAGCGGGATAGGAGACGTCGGCCAGGTCCCAGTGGATCGTCGCGCTTGGTTGAAATAGCGGGATCGCCCAGAACAGGACGGTCGCCAGCACCAGTGCGGGCCAAATCAATCGAGTGGATGGCATCAGGCTGGGTCAATCCAGTTTCAGCAGCCGCCGGCGAACGAGATCGAGCGCAGCCTGCGTGGCGAACCCGCGAATACGAGGACGATCCCCGGGCATCGCGAACCGCAGCGCTTCGGGCGGCCCATCCGGACCCGCGAAGCCCACGAAGATCGTGCCCACCGGTGCGCCCGTACTCGACTCCGGACCCGCTTCGCCGGTGATCGAGACGGCAAACGTAGAGCCCGTGCGGTTGCGCGTGCCTTCCGCCATCGCGCGAGCGACTTCTTTGCTAACCGCCGTGTGCTGCGCGATCAGCTCCGGATCCACGCCCAGCGAGTCGATTTTCATGCGATCCGTGTAGGTCACAAAACCGCCGACAAAGTAATCCGAGCTTCCCGGGATCGACGTAATGCGCTCGCCGGCCATACCGCCGGTACAGCTTTCGGCGATGCTCAGCGTCGCCGAGCGCTCGCGCAGCAACGTGCCCAAGATCGCTTCGAGAGGATCGCCGTTACGAGAGAATAGATGCGTTCCAAGTAGTTCTTCAATGGGTCCGCCGACCTCGGCCAGCAGCCGCTCGGCGTCTTCTTCCGCTCCGCACCGCGCTCGCAAGTGAATCTGGATGTCGCCGGGCGCCGCCAGGATGGTCGTCGACGGATTGGTGTACTTGGTGTACACGGGCGCGATCAGCGCATCCAGATCGGATTCTGTAAACCCGGTGACTCTGTAGAATCGCGTGCGGATCACCTGCGCCGGCAGAAGCCGCGTCAGCCGCGGGACGCATTCGTTGGCGAACAGCGGCTTTAATTCACCAGGTGGGCCCGGCAGCAGGATCACGACACGGCCCTGGTGCTCGATCCACTGGCCCGACGCCGTTCCGTTCGTGTTCGGCAGAACCTCCGCACCCTCGACCACAAATGCCTGCCGCTTGTTGATCTCGGCCATCTTGCGCTGGCGTCGCCGGAATCGCTCCTCGATCGCATCGCAGATTTCCTGGCTGAATACAAGTTCGCGCCGCAGCGCACTGGCCACCGCTTCGCGCGTGACGTCGTCCTCGGTGGGGCCCAGGCCGCCCGTTAAGATCACAATTCCGGCATGATTCAGTGCGTCCTGGACTGCGGCGGTCAGCAGCGGACGATCGTCGCCGATGATCAGCTTGCGGCGCACTTCCACGCCCAGCGCGTTCAATTGATCGGTGATGTAAAGCGAATTGGTGTCGATGCGCTGCGAGGTCAGCATCTCCGATCCCACGGCGATAATCTCGGCATCCTGCGGCATTTAAGAATTGAAAAAACCGCGAGGATGCCTATGGGATCGGCCAGCCCTCGATGCGCGTGTCCACCTTGAACAGCGAATTGTTGGTGGCCACGATCAGCGATTTCGACGGCGAAAACGCCAGCCCGACGATGGCCGGCCCGGAAAGAAACAGTTCGGCATTTCGATCGGGAGAAATTCTCACAACGCCGCGCCGTCCGCCCAACGACCCCGCGACGTACAGGTTTCCTTGCGCATCGAACGCCATGCCCTGCGGCCGTCCCAGGCCGCGATAAAACGTCTCTACGTGCCCGTCCTTCGAAATACGGTGGACAGCATCGAAGCTCGAAGTGGTGGGGCCAGTGACGTACAGGTATCCATCTGGACCGAACGCGAGGTGATACGCCGCGATGGACGGTTCCAGCGTGGCGAACACGTATATTTGCCGCTGCCGGCTGATCTTGAAAACCGTTCCGCTGCGGTCGCCGACAAAAAGATTATCGTCGCGGTCGAAAGCGATCCCGGTGGCCACGCCCATGCCCTCGACGTAGGTCGACGTGTTGCCGGAGGGCGATACCTGGTAGACCATGCCGTCGTGGCGGCTGGAGACGTACAGCGCCCCCTCGGCATCGAGCGCAAGGCCGGTGGCGTTCATCATCTCCGTTACCAGCGGCTTGGCGGTCAAGCTGGTGTCGATCTTGTAAATCGCAACCGCCGTCTTCTGCCCGGCCGATCCGCTGAAGGTGGTGTAGATGTTCCCCAGTCGATCAATGGCGGGATTCGAGACCGGATGCAGACCTTCGGCGATCTGGATCCCGATGTCGCAGGTCCAGGCCGCGTCCTCGTTCTGTCCGAGCACGAGTTGGCCGCGCGAGACGCCTTCCGGCACGCGCACGATCACCAGCGAATCCGAGCCGATCACCACCGGCGCAGATAGTTCGCCAAAGCGCGCGGTGGGCCGTTCCGTCCCGGCCAGGCCCTTACCGCGGATGCGGAACTCTCCGCCGGGGATGGCTGCTGGCGGGGAAACGTCTGAAATCTGCGGGCGCGATTCGGAATTCTTGCGAAGGGCCATAAGCGAACAGCTAATAAAGATTGAACCATCCGGCGCCGTACAACACAAGTGCCGCGTATATACCTGCCATGACGTCATCCATCACAATTCCCGCGCCGCCTTGGATCCGTTCGAGTTGCCGCACCGGCGGCGGCTTCCAAATATCAAACACCCGGAACAGCGCAAAGGCGGCCAGCCAGCTCTTCCAATTGAGCGTGACGGCTCCGGCGAGCGTGATCCACTGGCCCACCACTTCGTCGATCACGACGATCTGCGGATCCTTCTTTCCGATGTCCTCGGCCACGCGACCCGCTGCCCAGCTCGCCGGAGCCAGCAGCAGCAGCGCGTACACGGCAAAGCCGGCGGCGGGAATGCCTTCATACGTGTGCAGCCACCAGGCGACCGCCAGCGCGCCCAGTGACCCCGCGGTTCCGGGCCCTTTCGGCACGTACCCTATGAAGAAGAAAGTGCCTAGAAGGCGCGCCAGCGCGCTCATTCGCGGTCGTCTTCCTCGTCTAGATTGTCCGGAAGGCTCTGAGGATCCACCGGCATCGGGATCACGTATTTCTCCGATGCCCAGTTGCCAAGATCGATGATCCTGCAGCGATCACTGCAGAACGGCACGAAGGGGTCATCAGACTGGACTGTTTTCCGGCAAATGGGGCACCGCATCAGTTTCTGTCAACACGGCCAGGAAGGCGGCCACGCGCCTCATGCCCCTACTTTATCGCAGGATCTGAACGAATGACGTGGCATCGGAGGTGGCGTAGGCGGTAGGGCCGATCTCCAGGCCGGCGGAATCCACCAACTCGCCCGTCAAATCGTAATCGTGAGCCTTAGTGATCCGCATCCGGCGGAACTCGCCCGCCCGCAGCGGCGCTTCGCCCGGATCGGAGATGTAGCAAACGCCGTCGATATCGGGAGCCTGGGTAGAAAGTCTCGCCTGCCAGACCAGCTCGGAATCCGCAGTCGGACCCTCTACAAGTACGTCTGCCTCGCGGCCCACCAGCGCCCGATTGCGCGCGCGGGAAATCTTGCGCTGGATCGCCATCAGGCGGCGTTTGCGATTCTCGATCGTGCGCCCATCCACTTTCCCGTCCAGGGCGAAGCTCTTGCTGGTATCTTCGTCCGAGTAGGAGAACGCGCCCAGCCGGTCGAACTGAGCGGCCTCGACGAACGCGCATAATTCGTTGAAATCGGCTTCGGTTTCGCCCGGAAATCCGACGATCATGCTGGTACGGATCGCCACGCCGGGGATGGTCCGCCGAATCTTCTCGAGCAGCTTAAGGAAGATGTCCCCATTTGCCCCACGCTTCATCCGCTTCAGTACGGGAGCGCTGGCGTGCTGCAGGGGCATGTCGATGTATTTGACCAGCGCCGCATGCGCCGCGATGGTATCCAGCAGCCGCTGCGTCACCTTGTTCGGATAACAGTACAGGAACCGCACCCATTTCGCATGGGCTGTCTCGATTCCAGCCAGCCGCTCCAGCAGCATGGACAAGCCGTCTTTCAGACCCAGATCTTCGCCGTAGCAGGTGGTGTCCTGGCCGATCAGGTTGATCTCGCGCACGCCCTGCGAAAACAGCCGCGTCGCCTCGGAAATCACGCTCTCGAAGCGGCGGCTGCGGAAGTTGCCGCGATACTGCGGAATCACGCAGAACGTGCAGGGATGATCGCAGCCTTCGGCGATTTTGATATAGGCGTAGTGTTGAGGTGTCGCGAGCACCCGCGGGGTGGCGTCGTGATACAGGTACGGCTCGAAAGGATTGCGCTCGGCGGGCTCCACGCCCTCACACAGACTCGTGATCTGCTCCAGCTCGTTGGTGCCGATCACGGCGTCCACTTCCGGCATATTCTTCTGGATCTCGCCGCGATAGCGTTCCACCAGGCAGCCCGCGACAATCAATTTCCGCGCCCGCCCGGTTTTCTTGTACTCCGCCATCTCGAGGATGGTATCGACCGATTCCTGCTTGGCCGGATCGATAAAACTGCACGTGTTGACCACGATCACGTCGGCATCGGAGGGATGCGGCGTCAGCTCGTGACCCTGGGCAGTGAGCTGACCCATCATGACCTCGGTGTCGACCAGGTTTTTGGGGCAGCCCAGGCTAACGAATCCAATTTTCAAAATGGAGAGTCCTGACCTAAATATGGCAATGCGCTTCGCCGCGCTTCTCAAGATACTGCTGGTGATACTCTTCCGCGCGCCAGAACTCCGTTGCCGGGACGATCTGAGTCACAATCGGTTTGGGAAACTTCGCCTGCGCCGCTTCGCGCGATGCGCGTGCCTCCACTAACTGCTCCGGCGTATGGTAGAAAATGGCCGAGCGATACTGCGCGCCCACATCGGGACCTTGGCGGTTGAGTGTGGTCGGGTTGTGATTGCTCCAGAAAACTTCGAGCAGATCGTGGTAGCTGAGCGTTTGCGGATCGTACGTGACTTCCACCACTTCGGCATGGCCGGTGCGATCGGTGCAAACCTCTTCGTACGTCGGGTTTTTGACGTTTCCGCCCATGTAGCCGACTTGGGTCGACTTCACGCCAGCCAAGCGGCGAAACGCAGCCTCCACGCCCCAAAAACAGCCGGCGCCGAAACTGGCTTTGCTAAGCTGCGGTTCCAT